>NZ_BOMA01000016.1:0-200819 GCF_016861935.1 Pseudomonas sp. 008
GTAAGTTCACCTCCAGAGGTAAGTGCTTTGTTTACGCTAACTCTGCAGTCCGACGTTATCCAACACCCGATTCGCCGCGATCTCCGCCACCATGATGCTATTGGAAATACCCAACAGCGCATAACGCGACTCACCGTCCAGATGATCCACCAACTGGTGAACCATCACATCAACCGAGGCCAGTGTCTCGACCAGATAAACCGCCAGGGTTTCAGTCGTGGCCTCAGGGTCCACGGAAAACAGGGTGCTGCGCGTTCGCGGGGTGGCTTTGATGTCGGCATTCGACGGGAAGTGGAAGTCGAGCGCTCGCTCGGCGGCTTCGTTGAGTTTTTTGGAATCGGTGGATTCGTAGGGGGAAACGTCGTCCGTTTCGGGTGGGTTTGGCGTTGGTTTGAACATAGATGGAACTCCTAACAAGATAAAAGGAGCCATCACCCTCGCTACCAAACGAGTGGGTGGCGGCCATGCTCAGGTTGGTAGACCGGGCGTTAGGAAACCGGCGCGCCCGAAAGCGCCCTGCGCATGACCACCATAAAAATCCAGAGAACAGAAACTCTGCAAAAGGTGGTGCTGTGCACCTAACAATAATCCCGGGCTACCAAACCCCATCGCTGTTTTTCAGCGACAAGGAAACGATACCGCCCGGGCTCAAGGCGCACTAGCCGGCGGATTCTGGCGCAGTCGTAGGCAGCGGCGCAAGAACATGTAGCCTCAGTGAGTATCTGGAAATGTCTTTTAAACATCGCCCTTAAACACCCGCCAGATTTCCTGCTTTGGCATCCAGCTCAATCACCAACCCACCCGGCATCTGCACGAAAATCTGCCAGATCCCGTCTTCCGGCACCTGCGCCACCTGATACGGCAAACCGCTGGCCTGCACCCGTCGCAACACCGTGGCAGCCTCCTCATCGGTGCGAAAGGCAATGTGGCTCAACGCCGTCTCATCGAACGTCGGCTGTTCGATCACATGCACCAGCGCCTGCGCATCCTGATACAACCAGCGTCCGGGGAACGGGAATGGCGGGCGGCGTCCCGGCGCCAATCCCAACAACGAACCGAAGGCCTCCTGCAACGGTTGCCCGTCGGGGGTGTTGAAGGCCAGATGATCAAAGTGCCAACTCATAGCAACCCTCCTCCGTCGACGTCGATGACGGTGCCGCTGATAAAGTCGTTTTCCATGGCCAGAATAAACGCTGCCGCCAGATCTTGCGGGGTGCCGACCCGGCCCACCGGCAATGCCGCGGCGGTACGGGCAAACATCGCGGCGCGTTGCGTTTCGTCCATGCCGGCGTAAGCCTCGGTGTCGGTCACGCCGGGGCTTATGACGTTGACCCGGCGCGGTGCCAGTTCCTTGGCCAGTTGCTTGCCCAAGGCCTCCAGCGCCGCATTCAAGGTGGTTTTGATGAACTGCCCGGCGACGAATTTGCGTGACAACAGACCCGAGGTCAGCGTGATGCTGCCACGTGCGCTCAGGTATGGCAGTGCGACCTGAATCGTCCGCAGCGTGCCCCAGAATTTGACATCGAAGGCCTGTTGGGCGTGCTGCAAATCGCTGTCGACCAGCGGTTTGGCACTCACAGCCGGACCGGCCGTGATCACCAGATGATCGAAAAAGCCGATACGCTCGAACAGCTGTCGCAACGACGCTTCATCAGTGACGTCCGCCGCTTCGTGTCGGATGTTTGCATCAAGGTCAGCCGCTGGCTGGCGGCGACTCACCGCGACCACACGGGCCTCACGCTCGGCTGCGGCCCGGGCGACGGCTGCGCCTATTCCGCTGCTGCCACCGATCACCACTACAGTCTGATTGAGCAAGGAAGCGTTGAGTTGTGTCATGAGCCGATCTCCGGTCGAGTTAGGGAGATTCAATCTTCTCCGGTTGCCAATCGAAGAAAAATCCCGGTAAATCAGAAGGATCTTTAAAGGATTTTTACCAATGAGCTCGATTCTCGATCTGGAGATCTTCGTTCGCACCGCCGACTCCGGCAGCATTTCCGCCGCCGCCCGCGCCCTGGAACTGACCCCGGCGGCGGCCAGCATCGCCCTCAAACGCCTGGAAACTCGCCTCGGCATCCGCTTGCTGGCCCGTTCCACACGAAGCATGCGCCTGACCGAAGAAGGCCGGCGTTATCTGGAAAGTGTGCGACTGGCGCTCGCCGCGCTGGCCGAAGGTGAGCAGGCGCTCAAGCAACAAACCCAAGGCTTGAGCGGCGTGCTGCAACTGGCCGCGCCGTCGGACTTCGGGCGCAACGTGCTGTTGCCGTGGCTTGACGACTTCAAACGCGAGCATCCGCACATTCAATTTCAGCTACTGCTCAACGATCGCCATGCCGATCTGTTCCGCGAGACAGTCGATGTGGCTCTGCGCTTCGGTGTGCCGAGTGACTCGACGTTGGTGGCGCTGCCGATTCTGCCGCAGCATCGCCGCGTGGCCTGCGCCAGCCCCGAGTATCTGGCCCGGTGCGGCGTGCCGTTAACCCCGGCGGAACTGAGCGAACACAGCGCCCTGCTCTACCTGCGCGATGGCCGGCCCTACAACCAGTGGCGTTTCAGCCGTGGCGATGAAGTGATGGAGGTTCAGGTGCACGGCGACTACCTCAGCGACGACGGCGAAGTTGCCCGCCGCTGGGCCTTGGCCGGGCATGGCATCGCCTATAAGGCTTGGCTCGACGTCGCCGCCGATGTGCGGGCCGGGCGCCTGGTGACGCTGTTCGATGACTGGCAAGGCGAAAGCGTGCCGTTCAATTTGCTGTGCCCGCATCGGGTACAGGTGTCGGAACGGGTCAAAGTGCTGCAAGCGTTTTTGCAGGAGCGTTGTGAGGCACTGCGTCGATAATTCAGATTGCTCCGCGCTGCGGTTCTTGGTATTTGATTGAGGCTTTCTCACCGGTAAAAGGATTTCGTCATGAGCTATCGCACGCTGGGTCATTCGGGTTTACAGGTGTCGACCCTCACATTGGGCACCATGATGTTCGGCGAACAGACCAGCACCGAAGATTCCCTGCGGATCATCGGCAAGGCCTGGGACCAGGGCATCAACTTCATCGACACCGCGGACGTGTACACCAATGGCCGCTCCGAAGAGATCGTCGGCGAAGCGATCGCCAGCCACCGCCACGAATGGGTGCTCGCCACCAAGGTCGGCTTCGGCCCGGTGGACGGTGTGCCGAACCGCAGCGGTTTGAGCCGCAAGCACCTGTTCAATGGCATCGACGCCAGCCTGACGCGGTTGGGCACCGATTATCTGGACATCTATTACCTGCACCGCGAAGACCACAACACGCCGCTGGAAGTTACGGTGTCGGCCATCGGCGATCTGATTCGTCAAGGCAAGATCCGCTACTGGGGCCTGTCGAACTACCGTGGCTGGCGTATCGCCGAAGTAATTCGTTTGGCCGACAAACTCGGCGTCGACAGGCCGGTGATCAGCCAGCCGCTGTACAACATCGTCAACCGTCAGGCGGAAGCCGAGCAGATCACCGCCGCGCAAAACTATGGCCTCGGCGTGGTGCCTTACAGTCCGCTGGCGCGCGGTGTGCTCAGCGGCAAGTACGCGCCGGATGTGACACCGGACGCCAACAGCCGCGCCGGTCGCCAGGACAAACGCATCCTGGAAACCGAATGGCGGGTTGAGTCTTTGCGCATTGCCCAGCAGATCCAGCAATACACCCGGGACCGTGGCGTGGGCATCGTCGAGTTCGCCATCGCCTGGGTGCTGAACAACAGCGCCGTCACCTCGGCCATCGTCGGCCCGCGCACCGAAGAACAGTGGGACGGGTACACCAAGGCCCAGGCGGTGAAAATCACGGCGGAAGATGAAGCCTTTATCGATTCGCTGGTGACACCGGGGCATGCGTCGACGCCGGGGTTCAATGATGTGAGCCATTTTGTGCCGGGACGCAAACCGCGTTCGGCTTGAGGTTTATCGCGGGCAGGCTCGCTCTCACAGGTTCTGTGTCGATCTGCTGACTATGCTTCGACGAAGTTACTTGTGGGAGCAGGCTTGCCTGCAACATCCATCGCGATGTTGAAAATATCGATCACCCGGCCAATATTCAGCACAAAAACCACGTATCCTGCGCGCCCCGTTTGACCTTCAACCCGCGAGGACAGTTTGTCTAAAGGTATCGCTCTATCGGTCACAGCCTCGATGCTGTTTGCCGTCATGTATTACTACACCTCACTGCTCTCCCCCTTGAGTGGCGTGGAGATTTTCGGTTGGCGGATGTTGCTGACCGCGCCATGCATGACCGTGTTCATGGTGGTGTCCGGCGAATGGAAACGCGTGGTCGAGATTCTTCGGCGGCTGGCCGCCAAGCCGAAGTTGCTCATCGCCCTGATCGGCTCGGCAGTGCTGCTGGGCCTGCAACTCTGGTTGTTCATGTGGGCGCCACTCAACGGCTATAGCCTTGACGTGTCGCTGGGGTATTTCCTGTTGCCGCTGTCCATGGTCCTGACCGGGCGAATCGTCTATGGCGAGCGCCTTTCCTACCTGCAGAAAATAGCCGTGTTCTTCGCCAGCCTCGGCGTGCTCAACGAGTTGTATCAGGTCGGCGGTTTTTCCTGGGCGACGTTGCTGGTGGTGATCGGCTATCCGATCTATTTCATCCTGCGCAAACGCTTGGCCACGGACAACCTTGGCGGGCTCTGGCTGGACATGGCGTTGATGCTGCCAGTGGCGTTCTGGTTCGTGCAGGGCGGTGAACAAGGGTTTGGCGTGTTCGATCAACATCCGTGGCTGTCGCTGTTGATTCCGCTGCTCGGGGTGATCAGCGCTTCGGCGCTGGTGGTCTACATCATTGCCAGCCGGCTGCTGCCGTTCAGCCTGTTCGGGTTGTTGAGTTACGTCGAGCCCGTGCTGTTGCTGGGCGTTGCGTTGCTGTTGGGGGAAAGCATCAAGGCCGGCGAATGGCTGACTTATATTCCGATCTGGCTGGCGGTGATGGTATTGGTGTTTGAAGGGTTCAAGCATCTGGTCCGGCAACGACGCCGGCCAATGTAATTGCATGATTCAAAAAAAAGCCCGGCCAGCATTGCTGCTGACCGGGCTTTTTCACATCAGGAACGGCTTAATCGGTAGAGAGCACACCGCGACGAACCTGGTCACGCTCGATGGATTCGAACAGTGCCTTGAAGTTGCCTTCGCCGAAACCATCGTCGCCTTTACGCTGGATGAACTCGAAGAACACCGGCCCCATCAGGGTTTCCGAGAAAATCTGCAGCAGCAGACGCTTGTCGCCAGGCTCGGACGAACCGTCCAGCAAGATGCCCCGTGCTTGCAGTTGATCAACCGGCTCGCCGTGGTTCGGCAAACGGCCTTCGAGCATTTCGTAGTAGGTGTCCGGCGGCGGCGTCATGAAGCGCATGCCGATTTTCTTAAGACGGTCCCAAGTATCGATCAGGTTATCGGTGAGGAACGCCACGTGCTGGATGCCCTCGCCGTTGAACTGCATCAGGAACTCTTCGATCTGCCCGGCGCCCTTGGACGACTCTTCGTTCAGCGGGATGCGGATCATGCCGTCCGGCGCGGTCATCGCCTTGGATGTCAGGCCGGTGTATTCGCCTTTGATGTCGAAGTAACGGATTTCGCGGAAGTTGAACAGCTTCTCGTAGAAGTTGGCCCAGTAGGCCATGCGACCGCGATACACGTTGTGGGTCAGGTGGTCGATGATCTTCAGACCGGCGCCGACCGGGTTGCGGTCAACGCCTTCTATGAACACGAAGTCGATGTCGTAGATCGAGCTGCCTTCACCGAAACGGTCGATCAGGTACAACGGCGCGCCGCCGATGCCTTTGATCGCCGGCAGGTGCAGTTCCATCGGGCCGGTTTCGATGTGGATCGGCTGGGCGCCGAGTTCCAGGGCACGCTTGTAGGCCTTTTGCGAATCCTTGACCCGGAACGCCATGCCGCACACCGACGGGCCGTGCTCGGCCGCGAAGTACGAGGCCACGCTGTGGGGTTCGTTGTTGAGGATCAGGTTGATCGAGCCCTGGCGATACAGGTGCACGTCTTTGGAACGGTGGGTCGCGACCTTGGTGAAGCCCATGATCTCGAAGATCGGCTCCAGGGTGTTCGGGGTCGGCGATGCGAATTCGATGAACTCAAAGCCCATCAGGCCCATTGGGTTTTCGTATAAATCTGCCATTTTGGCGCCTCATCATGCTTTTAGAATTAACGGATCGTTAGTTGCTAGCAATGCTGAGACCGGCGGGTGGCGCGCAGGAGATGCCCCTCACGCTGCGGGCGAGGAAGTCACCGTAGATCAATTGAAACCCGAATATCTTCATTGTCGACCCAAGGCTCTTGCGGGCGAGGCTTCTGCTGCCAGAAGACGATTATTATTGTATGCGTAACCGGATTCTACACAGCGTAAATCAGTTTGTCCGCCTTCTTATACAATCCCCTTTTTCGTGGCCTGCGCAAGCGGTTTGTTGCACAGGAAAATCCCCGCCAGGATCAGCCCGCCGCCCAGGCACATCACCAGTGTCAGCTGTTCGCCCAGCAACAACGCGCCAAGAAGAACAGCCGTCAACGGGTTCAAGGCGATGAACACGCCCGAGCGCGTCGCGCCGATTTTGCGGATGCCGTCGTAATAACCAATGTAGGCCAATGCCGAACCCAGCACGCCCAGGTACATCAGGCTCAACCATTGTTGTGCGCCGAGCCCGGTGAGCGCCGCGACACTCAACTCGCCCCGCACGGCGCTGGTCACCCAGAGCATCAGCGTGCCGAGCAAAATCGAGTACGTCACCGTCTGCACCGGCCCCAGTGTTTGATTCAGGCCTTTGGAGAACAGCGAATAAATGCCCCAGCCGAGCACGCAGCCGAAGATCAACAAATCGCCAATCCAGGCATCGGCGTTGCCGGCCAGTAACTGCGGATTGCGGCTGACAATCACCAGGCTGGCGCCGGCAATGCAGATCGCGATACCGGCCACTTTCGCCCGACTCAGCCGCTCCTTGAACAGCAGCCACGAAGCCAGGCCGATCACGGCCGGGTTCAACGCCACGATCAAAGACGCCCGTGACGCGTTGATGTAATGCAGCCCGTAAAAGAAGCACAGGTTGTAGAAGAAAATCCCGAAGAATCCCAACAGCGCCAATTGCAACCATTGCCTGGGGCTGGGGCGCACCAAGGGCACCCGTGCCAGCAGCAGAAACAACAGCAACGCCACGCTCGCCAACAGGAACCGCAGACTCGCAGCGAATAACGGACTGAGGCTGTCGGCCAGAAACCGCCCGGCGACGAACGTCCCACCCCAGATCATGGTGACCGCCGCCAGTTTCAGATAAACCGGCACATCCGAAGGGTTCGCAAGGGTCTGTTCACACGTAGTCATAAGTCTCCACCGCCAGAAATCGGGCATGTGGCGTATCATTCGACTAATGATCGATCATCGTAAAATGAGTAAAAGCTCATGACCCTCACTCAACTCGAGATTTTCTCGCTGGTGGCCGAACTGCGCGGCTTCACGGCGGCCGCCCATCGTTTGGAGATTTCCCAGTCTGCGGTCTCCCACGCACTCAAGTCGCTGGAACAGGAATTGGGCGTCGAACTGCTGCGTCGGCATCAGTCCCAGGTCGAGCTCAGTGATATCGGCCAGCAGCTATTACTGCGCGCTCGGGCAATGCTCGGGCTGGCCAACACTTTGCGTCAGGAGGCGGCCGATTCACGCGGGATGAAAACCGGCACTCTGCGTATAGGCTCGTTCGGCCCGACCTCATCGATCAAGCTGTTGCCCAGGATCTTGCAGCACTACCGCGCCTCGCATCCGGGCATCGAGGTTCATATCGATGAAGGGCCGGATCGCCAGGTGATCCAGTGGCTGGAAGAACGGCGTATCGATATTGGTTTCGTGGTGTTACCCCAGGAACGTTTTGACACGATTGCACTGATCGAAGACCAGATGGTCGCGCTGCTGCCTGCCGATCATGCACTGGCCGGTCGCGACAGCGTGAGTTTGAGCGACTTGTGCCACGACCCTTTTGTGCTGACCGAGGCTGGGTCTTCGGAGCTGGTGTCGCGCCTGTTCAATACGGCGCGATTGACGCCGAACATTCGGTATCGCTGCTCGCAGTTGCTCAGCACGCTGGACACGGTAGGTCGTGGCGATGCCCTGACCGTCGTCGCCGAAGGCTCACTGCCCGATGGCAACGACAGCCGCTACGTGAAAAAGCCACTGTCACCCCCCATCAGCCGCCAGGTTGGTCTGGCGGTGCTCGATCAGCGTCAGTCATCCCCCGCGACGCTGGCCTTTATTAAACTGGCCTCAAGATTGATTAAAGGTTGACCGGCATAAGGGCCGATAGCCAACTATCATGGCTGAACTCTTTTGGGAGGCATGTCGACCTGCCAACCTTTGAGAGCCCTCTTTTATCGCGATGGATTTGCGAATGCCACTGAACGTCAAAAGTCGCCGCAAGCGTGGTACCCGGATCACTGTGACTGTTTTGAGCGGATTGCTCCCGATGTTGCTGGGAGTCGCCATTCTCTATCTGCAGGCTGAACGTACCCTCAAGCAGAGTACTGAACTGACTGGCGAAGAATCCATTCGCCAATTCGAACTGATGCTCGACAACACCGCCCAAGCCGCGCAAGAACTACTGCCGCTGGCTGGCAAAAACTGCAATGACGTCAAACTGGCCTTGCGCGAACAAGTTACGCGCCGGCCCTTCGTGCGCTCGACCAACCTGGTGTGGGACGACAACCTCTATTGCAGTTCGTTGTTCGGTGAATATCAGGAAAAGGTCAATCCCGGCGACTACACCCAAGGCCAGTTATGGCTCATGAACGGCAACCCCGTCACGCCCAATACCGCGCTGTTGGTGTATCGGCTCAGCGAAGGAAATAAAGGGGCATTGACCACGCTGAACGGTTATCACCTGAGCAACGAATTGCGCCTGATCGGCCGCAAGACATTACTGTTGCTACAAGTCGGTCCCAACTGGTTGTCTGCCGACGGCAAAGTTCACGAGGACGCCCCACCCGTCTTGCCGGTAGCACAAAGTACGCTAACGTCCTCGCGATATGCCTTTACGGTGGCCGCAGGTTTCCCCGAAGGAGAAACCTGGCGTTACATGCGTAGTGAATACCCGCCACTGTTCAGTCTGTTGATGTTCTTCGGCATGGTGTCAGGTTCGATCGGGCATGTGCTGCAGAAGCGCTCGATGTCGCCCAGCCGTGAAATGCAGCGGGCGCTGGAGGCAGCAGAATTCATTCCTTACTTTCAGCCCGTGGTGCATGGCGACAATAAGCGGTGGTCCGGCACCGAAGTATTGATGCACTGGAAACATCCCAGGGAAGGCCTGGTGCGTCCGGATCTGTTCATCCCGTTTGCCGAACATTCCGGTCTGATCGTGCCGATGACCCGCTCGCTGATGCAACAGACCGCCACATTGCTGGCGCCCTTGTCGGCATCGTTCGACGGGCCGTTCCACATTGGCATCAACATCACCGCCAGTCATTGCCGGGACCTGGAACTGGTCGAAGACTGCCGTGAATTCCTCAGCGCTTTTGCACCGGGCAGTGTCCACCTGGTGCTGGAGTTGACCGAGCGCGAACTGGTCGAACCGACAGTCATCACTCTGCAGTTGTTCGAACAGCTTCGCGCGCTGGGCGTGATGATCGCCATCGACGACTTCGGCACCGGCCATTCAAGCCTCGGTTACTTGCGTCAGTTCAATGTGGACTTCCTGAAAATCGACCAGAGCTTTGTTGCCATGATCGGTGTCGACGCCCTCTCCCGGCACATTCTGGACAGCATCATCGAACTCTCGGCCAAACTCGATCTGGGTATCGTCGCCGAAGGTGTGGAAACCGAGGAGCAAAGTGACTATCTGACCGCCCATGGCGTGAACTTTCTGCAAGGTTATCTGTTCGGTCGGCCGATGCCCGGAGCAGAATTCATTAGTGCATTAAGTGATCATTAACTAGTCACGTTAAGCGCCGAGAGCATGATGATGCGCACCAAATTGAATCAAACGACTACTCTTGTTACATGAAGAAAAAGTCAGGATTTACTCTTGGCCATTTAACTACTACAATTTTTCATACCTGTGCAAAATCGGCAGGCGTGTCATTATCACCGAGTCGCTTCAAGGCTCTTGGCTTATAGCTTTGTTTGCGGTTGGTTTCAGCCAAACACACTATTGGAGTAAAGATATTGTCCAGACTCGCTGAATTCCGTGCAGCTGAAAAGGCCCTTCAAGAACAGCTCAAGCAGTTGGAATCGCTGAAAAACGATGCCGGGCTCAAGAAAGAAATCGAATTCGAAGAAAAGCTCCAGGGGCTGATGAAAACCTACGGCAAGAGCCTGCGCGACATCATCGCCATTCTCGACCCGCACCCGGCGAAATCCGGCCTGCAGCAGGCAACAGCGCCTAAAACCCGCCGCGCTCGCGTGGTCAAGGTTTATCAGAACCCGCACACCGGTGAACTGATTGAAACCAAGGGCGGTAACCACCGCGGCCTGAAAGCCTGGAAGGAACAATACGGTGCAGCCACCGTTGACTCCTGGCTGCGTGCCTAAGCGCTCACGGTAATAAAAAAGCCCTGCCAATGCAGGGCTTTTTCATGGATGCCGTCTAAAATGCGACGATAGTCGCCGGTCAATTCGCTATAGCCTGACTAACTTTGTGCTTAATCCGTTTGGCTATCTAAAAATCCGGGCCATGCTCAAAAACGCGGGTACAGAAACCTTAAACTAAAGTTTCAAGCTGTTTCGAGCTGCCTCTATGTCGCCCTGACTTGCCTTATAAACCTCAGCCTGCCCCGCGTAGGAAAGAACATAGGCTTTATCGCCGTCGACTGCGGCGACCAATGTTTGAGACAACACATGTCGACCGTTCTGGGTAATGGTGCAGGTAGTTTCCAGCGCCGATAACCGGCTCAAGGCAGTCGGATGAATTTTGTTGCAGACGCTCTGATAGCCGCCCTGAAAAAAGTCCTTCTGCACGGACTTGCGCATTTCCAGTAACACACCTTCCAGATTCACCTGATGACCGCTTTCCACTTGAGTCATGGTCAACTCCATCACCATTACCGGTGTCCCGTCCTGGTCGTTTTTTACCGCGCGCTGACGGGAAACCTGAGGCTTGGCCTCGTCTTGCGGAACGGTCTCGACAGTCCATCCATTGGGCCAGGTCACGACCGGAGCTTCTGCATCAGCACGGGTAACACCTGAAAGCAGACACATCAGGACGAACATCAATTGACAGGGTCGGATCATTGTAATGAACACTCACGGATTGAGCCGCGAAGTCTGAGCTTCACCCGCCCGGCAGGCAAGCCTGCGGTTTTGGTTTGGCGATGCCAGGACCCTTGCGTATCATTGTGAGCATTCTTGGAATTTCCGGAGGGCCCATGAGCCTGCATGAACTCAATACATTTCCTGGTGTGACCGCCCAACCTGACACCGCCACCCAGAAGTTCGTCTTCAACCACACTATGCTACGGGTCAAGGACATCACCCGGTCGCTGGATTTCTACACCCGCGTCCTGGGTTTCTCGCTGGTGGAAAAGCGTGATTTCCCGGAAGCCGAGTTCAGCCTGTACTTCCTGGCGCTGGTCGATAAAAACCAGATCCCGGCCGATGCCGCTGCCCGCACCGAGTGGATGAAATCGATCCCCGGCATTCTCGAACTGACCCACAACCACGGCACCGAGAACGACGCGGATTTCGCCTACCACAACGGCAACACCGACCCGCGCGGCTTCGGCCATATCTGCATCTCGGTGCCAGACATCCGTGCCGCGTGCGAACGTTTTGAAGCCCTGGGTTGCGATTTCCAGAAACGCCTGAACGACGGTCGCATGAAGAGCCTGGCGTTCATCAAGGACCCGGATGGTTACTGGGTCGAGATCATTCAGCCGGCACCGCTGTAAATCAAAATCAAAAGATCCACCCACAAAAAACCCCATGATCGCTCATGGGGTTTTGTGTTTTCAGCTTCGGCGTTTATGCCGGCGCCGAGGTACGGATCAAGTGATCGAATGCGCTCAGGGAAGCCTTGGCGCCTTCGCCTACTGCAATCACGATCTGCTTGTACGGCACGGTGGTCACGTCGCCGGCCGCGAACACGCCGGGGATCGACGTCTCACCACGGGCATCGACAATGATCTCGCCACGCGGCGACAGCTCGATGGTGCCTTTGAGCCAATCGGTATTAGGCAACAGACCGATCTGCACGAAGATCCCTTCCAGCTCGACAGTACGTAGCTCGTCCGACTGACGATCCTTGTAGCGCAGGCCGTTGACCTTCTGGCCGTCGCCGGTCACTTCAGTGGTTTGCGCACTGGTGATTACGGTGACGTTCGGCAGGCTGTGCAACTTGCGCTGCAACACCGCATCGGCACGCAGTTGTACGTCGAACTCCAGCAGCGTTACGTGGGACACGATCCCCGCCAGGTCGATGGCTGCTTCGACGCCGGAGTTACCGCCACCGATCACCGCCACACGCTTGCCTTTGAACAGCGGACCGTCACAGTGCGGGCAGTACGCCACGCCCTTGTTGCGGTATTGCTGCTCACCCGGAACGTTCATTTCACGCCAGCGCGCGCCGGTGGCGAGGATCACGGTCTTGGCTTTCAAGGACGCGCCGCTGGCGAAATGGATTTCGTGCAGTTCACCGTTTTTGCCCGGCACCAGCTTGTCGGCGCGTTGCAGGTTCATGATGTCCACGTCGTACTGTTTGACGTGTTCTTCCAGCGCCACGGCCAGTTTCGGCCCTTCGGTTTCCTGCACGGAGATGAAGTTCTCGATGGCCATGGTGTCGAGCACCTGGCCACCAAAACGTTCAGCCGCCACGCCGGTGCGAATGCCTTTACGAGCAGCGTAAATTGCCGCTGAAGCACCGGCCGGGCCACCGCCGACGACCAGTACGTCGAAGGCTTGCTTGGCGCTGATCTTCTCGGCCTGACGCTCGATACCGCTGGTGTCGATCTTGGCGAGGATTTCTTCCAGGCCCATGCGACCCTGGCCGAAGTTCACGCCGTTCAGGTAAACGCTTGGCACGGCCATGATCTGGCGCTCGTCAACTTCGGCCTGAAACAGCGCGCCGTCGATGGCGACGTGGCGGATGTTCGGGTTCAGCACGGCCATCAGGTTCAGCGCCTGAACCACATCCGGGCAGTTCTGGCAGGACAGCGAGAAGTAAGTCTCGAAATTGAACTCGCCTTTGAGCGAGCGGATCTGCTCGATCACTTCGGCGCTGGCTTTCGATGGGTGGCCGCCGACTTGCAGCAGGGCCAACACCAGGGATGTGAATTCGTGGCCCATCGGGATGCCGGCGAAACGCAGGCTGATATCGGCTCCCGGGCGATTGATCGAGAACGATGGTTTACGCGCATCGTTACCGTTGTCGAGCAAAGTAATCTGGGTGGAAAGACTGGCAACGTCTTTGAGTAACGCGAGCATTTCCTGGGATTTCGCACCGTCGTCGAGGGAGGCAACGATCTCGATCGGCTGAGTGACCCGTTCCAGGTACGATTTCAACTGGGCTTTAAGATTGGCGTCCAACATACGGGCGATTTCCATGTATTTGATAAAAAGAAGTCGAAAAAAAACGCCCGAGCGAATCTCGCCCGGGCGTTTTATGGGGCGGTGCAGCTTACTTAGTAGGTGCGGAGCTCCGCCCTGATGAAGCGCGTCACAGACTTAGATCTTGCCGACCAGGTCCAGGGACGGAGCCAAAGTGGCTTCGCCTTCTTTCCACTTGGCTGGGCACACTTCGCCCGGGTGAGCAGCGACGTATTGAGCTGCCTTGATTTTGCGCAGCAGCTCGGAAGCGTCACGGCCTACACCGCCATCGTTGAGTTCAACGATTTTGATCTGGCCTTCAGGGTTGATCACGAAAGTGCCACGGTCAGCCAGGCCAGCTTCTTCGATCAGCACGTCGAAGTTGCGAGAGATGACATGAGTCGGGTCGCCGATCATGGTGTACTGGATTTTGCCGATGGCTGGCGAAGTGTTGTGCCAGGCAGCGTGGGCAAAGTGGGTATCGGTGGAAACGCTGTAGATCTCGACGCCCAGTTTTTGGAACTCGGCGTAGTTGTCAGCCAGGTCTTCCAGTTCGGTCGGGCAAACAAAGGTGAAGTCAGCTGGGTAGAAGAAAACGACAGACCACTTGCCTTTCAGGTCAGCGTCCGACACGTGTACGAAGTCGCCGTTTTTGAAGGCGTTAGCTTTGAACGGTTTAACTTGGCTGTTGATGATAGGCATCGGTGACTCTCCGTCAGGGGTTAAGAAGTTGATGTGGTGAATCCTACCCACCCGATCGCCGGTTGGCTCATTGGCAAACCTGATGCTGCTGATTTGTTTTCGCTATTAGCCGAGCGTATTGATAGAAGAAAACGTGATCTACAGCGCCAACGGCTTTTCAGCGATTCGGGTCATCCCGAGAAACGGGCTGGCTTCAACATAGCGCATGGCTGACTTCACATCCTTCCAGCCCACGTAATTCATCAACGACTTCAAATCCCAACCGCTCTGATGGGCCCAGGTGGCGAAGCCACGACGCAGGGAGTGACTGGTGTAGTGCTCGGCCGCAATGCCGGCTCGCTCCAGTGCCTGGCGCAACAACGGGATCACGCTATTGGCGTGCAAGCCCTCCTCGCTCAAATGGCCCCAGCGATCGATCCCACGAAACACGGGGCCACGGACCAACGCGGCTTCGGTAATCCATTCGATGTAGGCCTGCACCGGGCACAGGCGCTGCAAGGCGGGTGTCTGGTAAGTCTGCCCGAGGTTCTCGCGATCGCCCTTGCTGCGTGGCAAGTAGAGGGTAATGCCTGAACCGGCGCTGGCTTGTACATGCTCGATCTGCACGCGGCACAACTCATCGCTACGAAAACCACGCCAGAAGCCCAGCAAGATCAGTGCGGTGTCGCGCTTGGCTCTCAGCAATCCCGCTCGATCGCCCTGCGCCCTAGCGGATTGCGCTTCCTGCTCCAGCCAGGCGATCACTTGCTCCAGATGCTGCAACTGCAACGGCTCAGCCTGTTTTTCCTGGGCCGGGTGCAATGCGCGAATGCCTTTGAACACCTTGCGCACCACCGGGGCCTTGGTTGGATCGGCGAACCCCTGGCTGTTGTGCCACTGGGCTAGCGCGGACAAGCGCAACTTCAAGGTATTGATCGACAGCACGCCCGCATGTGCAACCAGGTATCGCGCAACGCTATCGCTGGTCGCCGGCAGGAACCCACCCCAACTGACTTCGAAGTGCTCGATGGCCGCGCGATAGCTGCGACGGGTGTTGTCACGGGTAGCGGCTTGCAGGTAGCGATCCAGATCGGTCATGGGCTCAGTGCTCGAAAACGTACCGCGTTGGCGATTGAAAACCCGGTCTACAGCTGATCACACGGGGTAATACCAGTATATCCCGCATCAGCTATTACAAGTTTTTAACTTTATTCATGGCATGGTACATTGCGCATATTAGTGGTACGTACCACAGTATCAAATCGTAGGAGAACACATGGCACGTGGCGGCGTAAACAAGGCACTGGTGCAAGCGGCACGCTCGGCAATCCTCGCCCGGGGCGAGCATCCGAGCATCGACGCAGTGCGGATCGAAATGGGCAATACCGGCTCGAAAACCACGATCCATCGCTATCTGAAAGAGCTCGACGACGGCGCCGAACCCGCACCAGCACCTTCCGAACCGATCGATGATGAGCTGACGGCCCTGGTGGCGCGGCTGGCGCAACGCCTGAAAGAGCAGGCGCAAGAACCCATCGACCAGGCACGCGCGCAGTTCGAACAACAACGAAAAGAGCTGGAAACCCAGCTGCACGAGGCCCGCGAGGCCAATACCGAATTGCAGCAGCAATACGAAATTCAAAGCCTGGCACTGACCCAGGAATCGGCTGAACTGCACGACACTCGCTCGATGCTGCAAACCGAGCAAACCCGCAACGCCGGGCTGAACCAGGCACTGGCCGATTTCGAATTACGCTTGCAGGACAAGGACGAGCAGATCCGCTCACTGGAAGAAAAACACCTGCACGCCCGCGAAGCACTGGAGCACTACCGCAACGCCGTCAAAGATCAGCGCGAGCAGGAACAGCGACGCCACGAAGGCCAGGTGCAGCAGATTCAGATGGAGTTGCGTCAGGCCCAGCAAAGCGCTCTGGTACGCCAGGATGAAATCACCCAACTGCATCGCGACAACGAGCGTCTGCTGACCGAAAACCGGGGCACGCTGCGGGAGTTGAGCCTGTTGCAGGAGCAACTCAAGCACACCAACAGCCGACAGGATCAGTTACTGGAACAGGTCACCCGCATCGACAGCGAACGCACCCTCCTCCAGGAACGCTTGCGCATTGCCTTGCTGGAAAGCCAGTCGCTCAAGCAGAACATTGACGAGCAGTCGCACATCAACAAAGCGCTGGAAGTTGAACTGATCAAGTTGCAGGCAAGCCTGGATGAAAGCGCGCGCCTGGCCGCTGTCGTTGCGACAGCGCCAGACGCATCAGCGCCACAGAAGAACGATTAACCCGCGACCGGCGTGCGCATGGTGACGAACTCTTCGGCGGCCGTCGGATGCACGCCGATGGTTTCGTCGAAGTCGCGCTTGGTCGCGCCCGCCTTGAGGGCAATCGCCAGCCCTTGCACGATCTCGCCGGCGTCCGGGCCGACCATGTGGCAACCCAGGACCTTGTCGGTCTTGGCGTCCACCACCAGTTTCATCAAGGTACGCTCCTGGCATTCGGTCAGGGTCAGCTTCATCGGCCGGAAACGGCTTTCGAAGATCACCACATCGTGCCCGGCCTCTCGCGCTTCTTCTTCGGTGAGGCCGACAGTGCCGATGTTCGGCAAGCTGAACACGGCGGTCGGGATCATCTTGTAATCCACCGGGCGATATTGCTCAGGTTTGAACAAACGCCGCGCCACGGCCATGCCTTCGGCCAGAGCAACCGGCGTGAGTTGTACCCGACCAATCACATCACCGAGGGCCAGGATTGACGGTTCAGCGGTTTGATACTGTTCATCCACCTCGACAAAACCTTTCTTGTCGAGTTTGACCCCAGTGTTTTCCAGCCCCAAGTTGTCGAGCATCGGACGCCGACCGGTGGCGTAGAACACGCAATCCGCCTCCAGCTCACGACCATCCTTGAGCGTCGCCTTCAGGCTGCCATCGGCCTGTTTGTCGATACGCTCGATGTCGGCATTGAATTGCAGGTCCATGCCGCGCTTGGTCAGCTCTTCCTGCAAATGTTTGCGCACTGCGCCGTCGAAGCCACGCAGGAACAGATCACCGCGATACAGCAGCGTGGTCTCGGCGCCCAGCCCGTGGAAAATCCCGGCAAACTCCACTGCAATGTAACCACCACCGACCACCAGAACACGCTTGGGCAGCTCTTTAAGGAAGAACGCCTGGTTGGAGCTGATCGCATGCTCGCGCCCCGGAATCTCCGGGATCTGCGGCCAGCCACCGGTGGCAATCAAGATGTTTTTGGCGGTGTAACGCTCGCCATTGATCTCAACCTGGTGCGGATCGACGATTTTCGCGTGACCTTCATGCAAGGTCACACCGCTATTGACCAGAAGATTGCGATAAATGCCGTTCAGGCGATTGATCTCGCGATCCTTGTTGGCGATCAGCGTCGCCCAGTCGAATTTTGCGTCGCCCGGGGTCCAGCCAAAACCTTGCGATTGCTCGAAGTCTTCGGCGAAGTGCGCGCCGTATACCAGCAGCTTTTTCGGCACACAGCCGACGTTCACGCACGTACCGCCCAGATAACGGCTCTCGGCCACGGCGACTTTCGCACCAAAACCGGCCGCGAACCGCGCAGCCCGCACACCGCCAGAACCGGCACCAATCACATATAGGTCAAAATCGTAGGCCATTACTATCTCCTCGGCAGGACACCAGCATACCTGCGGGCGGCCCTTGGGCAAGCGTTGCAAACTATTTGGGGCCGAAAAATGAAAAAGCCACCCGAAGGTGGCTTTTCAATACAAGCAGGTCAGGCCGCTATCAGTAAGCCTTGCCAGTCTTGTAGAAGTTCTCGAAGCAGAAGTTGGTCGCGTCGATGTAGCCTTCAGCGCCACCGCAGTCGAAACGCTTGCCTTTGAACTTGTAGGCCATGACGCAGCCGTTTTGCGCTTGCTTCATCAGGGCGTCGGTGATCTGGATTTCGCCGCCCTTGCCTGGCTCGGTCTGTTCGATCAGGTCGAAGATGTCCGGGGTCAGGATGTAACGGCCGATGATCGCCAGGTTCGACGGTGCATCTTCAGGTTTTGGCTTCTCGACCATGCTGTGAACGCGATAGATGTCGTCGCGAATCATCTCGCCGGCAATCACGCCATACTTGTTGGTTTCTTGAGGATCGACTTCCTGGATGGCCACGATCGAGCAGCGGAACTGCTTGTACAGCTTGACCATCTGGGTCAGTACGCCGTCGCCTTCGAGGTTGACGCACAAGTCGTCCGCCAGTACTACGGCGAAAGGTTCGTCGCCAATCAGTGGACGGCCGGTCAGGATCGCGTGACCCAGGCCTTTCATTTCGGTCTGGCGAGTGTAGGAGAACGAGCACTCGTCGAGCAGTTTACGGATGCCGACCAGGTATTTCTCCTTGTCAGTGCCCTTGATCTGGTTTTCCAGCTCGTAGCTGATGTCGAAGTGGTCTTCCAGGGCGCGTTTGCCGCGACCGGTAACGATGGAGATTTCGGTCAACCCGGCATCCAGTGCTTCTTCGACGCCGTACTGGATCAGTGGCTTGTTTACCACCGGCAGCATTTCTTTGGGCATGGCTTTAGTCGCTGGCAGGAAGCGAGTACCGTAACCGGCTGCTGGGAACAAGCATTTCTTGATCATATAAGTCCTTGAAAGGGCTGTGTGTACGAGTTTCGGCGCAGTCTAATCAGGCGGCGTGCACCTTACAATGCCCCGCACTGGCTAACCGACGCCATCATAGAGAAATATTCTGATGGATAGTTCCGCAGATAAGCTGCACAACGTCTTATAGATAGCAGAGATCGACGACCTGCGCGGCCATCAGTCTAGCGACAATCTGCCCCACCCTACACCCATCGGCACCCGTTGAGGGCATTTGGCGCTATCATTGCGCACCTGAACCAGCCAACGAGGCAGATAGATGTCGGCAGCAAAAAGCGTCAACGGGTACCTGATCAATCAGGCGAAAGACGGCCAGTGGTGGATAGACAGCGTCGGCGGCGAGAATATTGCCGGGCCGTTCCCTACAGAAGCGTTGGCGATTGAAGTGGCATCGGTGTTGCAGGATCAACCCGCAGCACCCAAGCGGCGCGGCAAGGACAAGCCTTGAGCTGAACCTGGCGCGACCGCAGCCCTGTCTTTGCGCAGGGCTTTTTTGTGAATGCCTGCAACGAAGTGGCCAATCGCTATAACCTTTCGTTGCAGCCGCTGTCATAGCGTTTAGCCCCCATCACTGACGACGACCACGACATGAAAAGATTCTTGCCACTGATTGCGGTACTGGCCCTGAGTGGCTGCGCCACGTCCGAAACGACTTACCTGAAAAATGGCGAGCAAGGCCTGACCATCGACTGCTCCGGAGAAGCCAACGCCTGGGCCAGTTGCTACGAAAAAGCCGATGCCTCTTGCGCCGGCACCGGCTATCGGATTGTCGGTACCGACGGTACACCTTCGACCAAGGAAAGCGACAAAACCCTGGGCGTCGACGTCGGCAATTACAAGAACCGCAGTGTGGTGGTGGTCTGCAAGTAGGGCACCCAATGCCCTACATATGGATTTCGGCGAACTTGATCCCGAGCCCGCGTACGGTCTCGATCAAATCGTCGAGGCGGCTGAAGGACTCGACTTCATCATTGTCATCCACCAGGAAAAAACTGCGCCCGGCGCTTTTCTTGAAAAATACGATCCACTCCCCCGGATTCGCCGGGTTCTGAATCACATGGGTGGCAGAGATATGACCCTCTGCGTGGCGCTCCCGCACCTGCTCTCGTTTCATGCTCGACTCCAGAAATGACAATGCCGTCAAAGTGCGACTTTGACGGCATCGATGCTGACCGAGGGTAGTCTATCAGCCAGAAATGCACGCGGTGGCGGCATTGCGCACATCCCATGGGCGCAACGGTACATTGGAGATGCGCTCATGCAGTTTGATGCTGCTGCCACCGGAGCGGTCTTCAATGT
Source organism: Pseudomonas sp. 008 (assembly GCF_016861935.1). Lineage (NCBI taxonomy): Bacteria > Pseudomonadati > Pseudomonadota > Gammaproteobacteria > Pseudomonadales > Pseudomonadaceae > Pseudomonas > Pseudomonas sp. 008. The sequence continues at coordinate 20,140 of NZ_BOMA01000016.1, forward strand.
CAAACACCGCTGCCGGCCCCGAGGAGAACTTCTGCGGCACAATCACCCGCATGCCATCCTTTTGCGGCTCGACTTGCAGGGCCCCACGGCTACTGGCCAACTTCTCGACCAGGCACTGGGCGTACTCATGGGGCTTCTTGCCTGAAATCACGTTCATGGTAGGCAACGATGCAGTGATGTCCGAGACCGTCGCACATCCACCCACTGCCAATGCAAACGGTACGACCAGAACACCCCATTTCATATGAAACCTCCGATAAAGACCCTCCGACAGCACAAATGCTGTTTTTCTCCAAGGCTCCCTGCTTTTATCGCTCATAGAATTCCAAATAACTGTTTTTAATTGTCAAAGCGGACCCCGACAGCCAGATAATAACCTGTTCGGGCTGATAAACTGCGCCAATCGCCCATGCTATCGTTTTGATTTTGTAGAAAAAGCCCTTCTGGAGGCGCCTCATGAAATTTATCCACCAGCGCGAGCACCTCAACGAAGACGACATCGTCGTCATTCAGTGCTCCCAAATGTGCAACATCCGTTTGATGAACGATGCCAACTTCCGCAGCTTCAAGAACGGCGGCCGTCACACGTATCACGGTGGCGCATTCGACACCTTCCCGGCCCGGATCACCGCGCCGAGCACCGGTTTCTGGAACATCACCATCGACACGGTCAACCGCCGGCCGATCAGCGTGACCCGCAAACCGACCCTGACGCACTCGATCAAGATCATCCGCCGCTCCAGCTCGAAGCTGAGCTGAACCCACACCAGAACAGACAGGTATGACCGTGGCCCAGACGACCAAATACGTCATCAAATACAAACTCAACGGCGAGCGTCGCTTCGAATTCGCCCAGCTTGAAAACGGCACCGCAGAAGAAGCCAAGGCTGCGCTGGACAAGCTGCATGGCCAGAGCGAAGACGTCATCAGCGAGATCAGCGTCAGCAAAGCGCTGTAACGCGATCTGGAGCGACAACATGGACGTCTGCTCCCCTCGCGAATTCGACCGCAAGCGCCGGAGTGCCCGCTCTCGCAACGCTCACTAAACTGGCCGCCTCGACCTTTTGGTCAAGGAGTCAGAACCCTTGTTTACCGATCCGATTCACCACGATGCCCTCGACTGGGGCGCGCTTACGCAGCAACTCGACCAGGATGGCTGCGCGATCATCAAATCGCTTTTAAGCCATAAGACCTGCGATGAAATAAGCGCCCTGTACGACTGCCCCGAACCCTTTCGCTCGAAAGTGGTGATGGCGCGCCACGGTTTTGGCCGTGGCGAGTACAAATACTTCAGATATCCGCTACCGGATCCGGTGGCCCGGTTGCGCAGCGCGCTCTACCCTCGACTGGTTCCCATCGCCAATCGCTGGTACGAATGCATGGATTTGCCGACCCGTTTCCCCGAATCCCATGAAGCGTTTCTGCAACGCTGCCATGCCGCCGGTCAGGAACGCCCGACACCTTTATTGCTGCAATACGGCGCGCAGGACTACAACTGCTTGCATCAGGATTTGTACGGCGAACACGTATTTCCGCTGCAAGTGGCGATTCTGCTGTCAGAACCGGAAGAGGACTTTACCGGTGGCGAATTTGTGCTGACCGAACAACGCCCACGGATGCAATCGCGCCCGCAAGTCATCGGACTGAAGAAAGGTGACGCGTTGATTTTTGCCGTGAATCAGCGCCCGGTTAAAGGCGTTCGCGGCTATTACCGAGTGACCCTGCGTCATGGGGTGAGTCGCCTGCACAGTGGAAAACGGCATACCCTTGGAATCATCTTTCACGATGCGCTATGAGCCCATGAACCCGATCACCTTCGATCTGTTTGCCGACGCCGAACCCGAGCAGCAGCCCAGGCGCGAGCAGATCGGCGAACAGTCCTACGTCCTCAGGGGCTTTGCCCTGCCCTGGCTCGACCGGTTACTACCGGCGCTGGAGGCGGTTCTGACAGCGGCGCCGTTTCGGCAGATGGTCACACCCGGTGGCTTTACCATGTCGGTGGCCTTGAGCAGTTGCGGCACCTGGGGCTGGACCACCGACCGCAACGGCTACCAATACACCCGCAACGATCCGCAAACCGGCGCGCCCTGGCCTGAAATGCCCGAGGTGTTTTTCGAACTGGCCCAGGCGGCGGCGCGAGAGGCCGGGTTTATGGCGTTCGTACCGGATTCCTGCCTGATCAACCGCTATGTTCCTGGGGCCAGGATGTCGTTGCATCAGGACAAAAACGAAAACGCCTACACCGCCCCCATCGTGTCGGTGTCTTTGGGGTTACCGGCGACGTTCCTGTTCGGCGGCTTCGAACGCAGCGCCAAAAGCCAGCGGGTGCCACTGTTTCACGGTGATATCGTGGTTTGGGGCGGCGTGGACCGTTTGCGTTACCACGGCGTATTGCCGATCAAGGAAGGCCAGCATCCGCGGCTGGGCGAACAGCGGATCAATTTCACTTTTCGTACTGCGCGATGATGCAGTCGAATTCGACCGCAAGACCCGGAGTGTGGCGTCGGTGCCGGCTGGTTAATCTGCATGAAACGGGTCAACGGACATGAAGCCATGACAACTCAATCGCCAACAATCGCCACCGAAAACGATCCTCGCTGGGCCGCCGTGGTCGCGCGCGATCCACGTGCCGACGGGCAGTTTGTGTATGCGGTGAAAACCACCGGTATCTACTGCCGCCCCAGCAGCCTGGCACGCCTGCCGAAACCGCAGAACGTCGAATTCTTCGACACGGCCGAGCAAGCTCAGGCGGCGGGTTATCGCCCCAGCAAACGGGCCGCGAAAGATCACAGCGACGTCGCCGCCCAACATGCCGCGACCGTGGCCGCCGCGTGCCGTCAAATCGAATCCGCCGAAACGTTACCGGCGTTGAATGAGCTGGCGGAGGCAGCCGGTTTGAGCAGTTTCCACTTCCATCGTGTATTCAAAGCCATCACTGGCCTGACGCCCAAGGGCTACGCCACCGCCCATCGTTCACGCAAGGTTCGCGAGCGCCTGACCGATGGCGGCACGGTTACCGATGCGCTGTATGACGCCGGATTCAATTCCAACAGCCGTTTCTATGAGGCAGCGGATCAATTGCTCGGCATGACACCCGGCGACTATCGCGCGGCCGGGCAGAACAACGACATTCGCTTTGCCGTCGGCCAGTGCTCTCTGGGAGCGATTCTGGTGGCACAAAGTGAGCGCGGAGTCTGCGCGATTCTGCTGGGCGACGACCCGCATCAACTGGTCTGCGACCTGCAGGACAAGTTTCGTCGCGCCAACCTGATTGGCGCCGATCATGAGTTCGAGCAGTTGATCGCCAAGGTCGTCGGCTTTATCGAAGCCCCGGCCCTCGGCCTGGACTTGCCGCTGGATGTACGCGGCACAGCGTTTCAAGAGCGGGTATGGCAAGCCCTGCGGGAGATTCCCGCCGGTAGCACCGCCAGTTACGCCGATATCGCTAAGCGCATCGGCGCGCCAAAAGCCATGCGCGCCGTAGCCCAGGCCTGTGGCGCGAATAGTTTGGCGGTGGCGATCCCTTGCCATCGCGTGGTGCGCAGCGACGGCAACCTGTCGGGCTACCGCTGGGGCGTGGAACGCAAGCGTCAGTTGCTGGAACGTGAAAACGCGTCCGGGTCCTGAAAGCCGATATAGACCGCCACGGACTCAGGCCCGGTGTAGACCTCGAAGTCCGTGGCGAACTTGCGGCGAACCAGCGGGTTGTCCTCGAAGTAGGCCCAGATAAAGCCCCAGGCCTGAATGACGCTATCGGGCATCGCCCCTTTGGCGCTGAACACCAGGTAATCGCCGCCCTCAACCTGAATCTGCGCAAAGCCCTCGGAGGGTGCGGCGACCGCCACTCCCGCGGTCACATCGAAGTGGCCTGACGCGTCGGACTCGTAGTTGGAATACACGCCGTACATAAAGGAATCCGGTTGTTTGTGGGCGATCTTGTCGAAAATATCCTCGACGAAAAACCGCTCCCACATAGGGCCGATACGTGCGGTATCCGGCTGCTGCTCTGCGGCATTGCGGGTTCGCACCTGCAAACCCGAGACGCTGAAGGGCTGCACTTCGCGCAGTTTTACATCCATTGGTCGATATTCCTTGTCGCTACAGTTTGTCTATTTGAGTGATTGATGCTGAAACGATCAACGATTGACGTCGACCACCACCCGGCCGCGCAACTGCCCGGCAAGCAAGCGTGGCGCGGCGTCGATGGCTTCGCTCAAGCCGATTTCGTGGCTGATCAGCGGCAGCAAGGCGAAATCCAGGTCCTTGGCCAGGCGATTCCAGGCCAGTATCCGCCGGGCTTTGGGTTGGGTCACGCTGTTGATCCCGGCCAGGGTCACGCCGCGCAATATGAACGGTGCGACGGACGCCGGGAAGTCCATGCCCTGGGCCAGGCCGCAGGCGGCGACGGTGCCGTTAGCCTTGGTGCTCGCGCAAGCATTGGCCAGTGTGTGGCTGCCGACCGAGTCGATCACCGCCGCCCACCGTTCCTTGGCCAACGGCTTGCCCGGCTCCGACAATGTGGCGCGATCAATGATTTCACTGGCGCCCAAGTGCTTGAGGTAGTCGTGTTCGGAGGTGCGGCCAGTGGAGGCCACCACGCGGTAGCCGAGTTTACTCAGCAGCGCGATGGCGAAACTGCCTACACCGCCGTTAGCGCCCGTCACCAATACCTCGCCCTGCTCGGGAGTCACGCCGTTGTGCTCCAGCGCCAGGATACTCAGCATCGCCGTGTAGCCGGCCGTGCCGATGGCCATCGCTTGTGCGGCGGTGAACGCCTTGGGCAACGGAATCAGCCAGTCGCCATTCAGGCGAGCTTTCTGCGCCAGCCCGCCCCAGTGTCCTTCACCCACACCCCAGCCATTGAGCAGGACTTGATCACCGACCTTGTAGTCCGGATGACTGCTGACTTCGACAGTGCCTGCCAGATCGATCCCCGGCACCATCGGGAATTTGCGCACCACCGGGCTGCTGCCGGTGATCGCCAGGCCATCCTTGAAATTCAATGTGCTGTAAGCCACACGCACCGTCACATCGCCCTCGGGCAATTGATCGTCAGCGATCTCTTGCAGTGTGGCCCGGTAACCGCTGTCGTCTTTGTCGATCAAAATGCCTTTGAACATCACTGCCTCCAGGTGGAATCGCTCAGTTGTCGTGCTGTTGAAATAACACAGGGAACCCCATCACCGTACCCGACTTTAAGCCAATCCCCATCGTCTGGCGCCTTGCGGATCATCCTGTACGCATTAAAAACTCGACTGGCCCTGCGCCAGGCATTACTGATACAAACTGGCTTCTACCGTCCCTGCCCTGTTTCGACGTCGGAGAACACTGCACATGAACCAATGGCCAGACACCCGCATTCTTGACCTGCTCGGGATCGAGCTGCCGATCATCCAGGGCCCTTTGGCCGGCGCGACGACTTCGGCCATGGTGATTGCTGCGTGCAACGCTGGTGGCCTGGGTTCGATGCCTGCCGCGATGCTGAGCATCGAGCAGTTGCGCGAAGAACTGAAGACGATTCGCCAACACACCCAGCGCCCGTTCAACGTCAATTTCTTCTGCCATCAACCTCCACCGCCGGATGAGCAGCGCGCCCGGGAATGGAAGAATCTGCTGGAACCGTACTACCGGGAATTGGGCGTCGACTTCGACGCACCGACGCCGGTGTCCAATCGCGCGCCGTTCGATAACGCGGCCTGCGAAGTGATCGAAGAGTTTCGCCCCGCAGTGGTGAGTTTTCACTTCGGCCTGCCGGAAAAGTCGCTGCTGGATCGGGTAAAAGCCACCGGAGCGAAAGTTCTCTCCTCAGCGACTACGGTCGAAGAAGCCATCTGGCTGGAGCAGCATGGCTGCGATGCGATCATTGCGATGGGTTACGAGGCTGGTGGTCACCGGGGCATGTTCCTCAGTGATGATTTGAGCAGCCAGGTGGGTACTTTCGCGCTGGTGCCGCAGGTCGTTGATGCGGTGAAAGTGCCGGTCATTGCGGCGGGCGGGATTAGCGATGCGCGTGGCGTCGCAGCGGCTTTTATGTTGGGCGCATCGGCGGTTCAGGTAGGTACGGCTTATTTGTTCACGCCAGAGGCCAAGGTCAGCGCGTCCCACCACAAGGCGTTGCGCACGGCCAAGGAAAGCGAGACAGCGGTCACCAACATTTTCACCGGGCGCCCGGCGCGCGGGATTCTCAATCGGGTGATGCGTGAACTCGGGCCGATGAGCGCCAAGGCACCGGCCTTCCCCTTGGCGGGCGGTGCGCTGATGCCATTGCGGGCCAAAGGGGAAGCGGATTTCAGCAACCTTTGGGCCGGGCAGGCGTTCACCCTGGGCGTTGAACTGACTTCGGCAGAGCTGACCCGGCGATTGGCGGATGAAGGATTGGCCAAATTGATTCACCGCTAGGACGGGGGCCCGCTACAGGGCGCGCGTGAATTCCGACGTGCACATCCCATTCGTTCCGTTTACAGGCATTTCGCTATATATTCTGATATATAGCGTTTCACTCGCCTACCACGGAGCCGTTTCATGACCATGCGTGCCTCACGTTTTGCCCCTGTGTGCCTGTTCAGCGTGTTCGCTTTCGGGTCCGCCCACGCGGATGAAGTCCAGGTCGCCGTTGCCGCCAACTTCACTGCGCCGATCCAGGCCATCGCTGCCGATTTCGAGAAAGACACCGGGCACAAACTGGTCACCTCCTTTGGTGCAACCGGCCAGTTCTATACCCAGATCAAGAACGGCGCGCCGTTCGAAGTGTTGCTCTCGGCGGATGACACCACTCCACAGAAACTCGAGACCGAAGGCGACACCGTCAAGGGTTCGCGCTTCACCTACGCCATCGGCACGCTGGCGCTGTGGTCGGCCAAGGAAGGTTATGTCGACGCCAAGGGCAAGGTTCTGAGCGACAACCAGTATCAGCATCTTTCCATCGCCAACCCGAAAGCCGCCCCATATGGCCTGGCTGCCACTCAGGTGCTGGCCAAGCAAGGCCTGACCGACAAGGTCAAAGACAAGATCGTTGAAGGCCAGAACATCACCCAGGCTTACCAATTCGTGTCCACCGGCAACGCCGAACTCGGTTTTGTGGCCTTGTCGCAGATCTACAAAGACGGCAAAGTGACCAGCGGTTCGGCCTGGATCGTTCCGGCCAACCTGCATGATCCGATCAAACAAGACGCGGTGATCCTCAACAAGGGCAAGGACAACCCGGCCGCCCAGGCATTGGTTGACTACCTCAAGGGGCCGAAAGCCGCCGCCGTCATCAAGTCCTATGGTTACCAACTCTAAATGACGCTATCGAGTGCCGATTACTCCGCGATCTGGCTGACCCTGAAACTGGCGTCCCTGACTACGGCCATCCTGCTGATCATTGGCACTCCGATTGCGTTATGGCTGTCGCGTACCCAATCCTGGTTGCGCGGTCCGGTCGGGGCGATCGTCGCCCTGCCCCTGGTGCTGCCACCCACGGTGATTGGCTTTTATTTACTGTTGGCGCTCGGCCCGAACGGGTGGATCGGCCACTTCACCCAATCGCTGGGGCTCGGTACCCTGACCTTCAGTTTTGCGGGGCTGGTGATCGGCTCGGTGCTGTACTCGATGCCGTTCGTGGTCCAACCGCTGCAAAATGCCTTTTCCGCCATCGGCACTCGCCCACTGGAAGTGGCCGCCACCTTGCGCGCCAACCCCTGGGACACGTTCTTCAGCGTGATTGTGCCGCTGGCCCGTCCCGGTTTCATCACCGCGGCCATTCTCGGTTTTGCCCATACCGTCGGCGAGTTCGGCGTGGTGCTGATGATCGGCGGCAACATTCCCGACAAAACCCGCGTGGTTTCAGTGCAGATCTACGATCACGTCGAAGCCATGGAATACGCCCAGGCCCATTGGCTGGCCGGGGCAATGCTGGTGTTCTCCTTTGCAGTGTTGCTGGCGCTCTACTCCAGCCGTAAAACCAAAGCGGCCTGGAGCTGACCCATGATTCAAATGCGCTTGAAACTGAGCTATTCGGGATTTGCCCTGGATATCGACTTGCAATTGCCCGGCCGTGGAGTGACTGCGCTCTATGGTCATTCCGGTTCGGGCAAAACCACCTGCCTGCGTTGCATCGCCGGCCTGGAGCAGGCTGAGCAGGGTTTTATCCAGGTCAACGATGAAGTCTGGCAGGACAGCGACAAGCGGATTTTCGTCCCGCCGCATAAACGCGCCCTGGGTTATGTTTTCCAGGAAGCCAGCCTGTTTCACCATCTGTCGGTGCGGGCCAATCTAGAATTCGGCCTCAAGCGCATCCCTCGCCAACAGCGGCGGGTCGACATGGCGCATGCCACGGAGTTACTGGGGATTGGCCATTTACTCGACCGCAATCCGCAGAATCTTTCCGGCGGTGAGCGCCAGCGTATCGGCATCGCCCGTGCCCTGCTCACCAGCCCCAAACTGCTGCTGATGGACGAGCCACTCGCGGCGCTCGATACCCAGCGTAAAAACGAAATCCTGCCATACCTGCAACGATTGCACGATGAGCTGGACATCCCGGTGCTGTACGTCAGCCATTCCCAGGATGAAGTCGCGCGGCTTGCCGATCACCTCGTCCTGCTCAGCAACGGCAAGGCTTTGGCCAGCGGCGCCATCGGCGAAACCCTGGCCCGGCTCGATCTGCCGCTGGCGCTGGGCGATGACGCCGGCGTGGTGATCGAAGGGCACGTCAGCGCCTATGACGCCGACTACCAGCTGCTGACCTTGCAACTGCCCGACACCGACCTGAACATTCGGGTCGCCCACGCGCCGATGACCAAGGGCCAGGCATTGCGCTGCAAGGTTCAGGCGCGGGATGTCAGCCTGAGCCTGCAAGGCGTCGAACAGAGCAGCATCCTCAATCGCCTGCCGGTCACGGTGATCAGTGAAGTCGGCGCCGACAACGCTGCTCACGTACTGATCCGCCTGAATGCCGCCGGCACACCGCTGCTGGCGCGAATCACCCGCTACTCCCGGGATCAACTGGGCGTGCACCCGGGCCAGCAACTCTGGGCGCAAATCAAAGCGGTGGCGGTGCTGGCCTGAACCCGTCGCCGAGACGTATTCAAGGGGGCGCTGAACCGACGAACGACCCACCAGTTTTTTGCATGATCGCAACGGGCTTCTATGCTTGATCTGAACACGAATAGCTTCGGTGACGCCATGGAAGACATTTTCGTTGTGAAACGCTGCAACAAGATCATCGTTCATGGCCGCCGGGCCGGAGAAGTCGGTCATCCACCGCCCGACGCCGCCGTCTGGTATCGCATCGTCGATACCCGCACGCGCGGCTTCATCGGTGACGGCTTCGATCTTGAGGAGGACGCCAGGCGCGAATGTCGCAGGCTTAACGAGGCCAGTTCGCCGGTGTCGCACGGGTTGGCTTGACGCCGGCCACTTTCATTTTCCGGGTCTATACTTGAAGGAGCTGAAGGACCAGCGACCCATCGGCAGAAAGCTCGCTCCCCCGCGGGCTTTTTGTTGCCCTTTAGCCGATTTCCTTGAACGGAGGTGATTGTCATGTCCGAGAAAGAGTCTATCGCCACCCTGCTCACCCTGCTTGACTCCCGTCAGGCCCGCCTTGCTGCTGCGTGCAAGGAAATCGCCGACTGGGTCGATCATCAAGGGGGGCATCCGACAGCGCTCAGGATTCGTGACCGCTTGAACGACATCGAGAAGGACACGCCGCAGATTCGCAGCGCGTTGTCTGCACTCAAACATGTCGAGCCGCCACTGCCTCGGTTCAAATCAGGCGACCGCGTTATTTGAGCCAGGGACAGAGTCCAATTCAGCACACCTGAGCGGTGACCTCTTCGTCACCGTGGTTATGCCTGCCTGCCAGACTCGCGCTACATCCCAACCCGGCCCAGTTTGCCGGGCTTTTTTTGTGCGCGCGGCGGCCATTTCACACCGTCTTCACAACCGAACTCCTACAGTTCACCTGCTCCTTTGAAAACATCCCCTGGCCCGCCCGCATGCGGGCCATTTTTTTGCCTGCCGTAACGCGAACGAACGCCCTCACCCGCCAGGTGTCGAACGCTTACACATCACGAAGGAGAATGTCCCATGGTCACTCACTTCAAAGTCGGCGGGCACCTGGCCTGCGGGCACAAAGGCAGCAACCTGACTTCCAGCAGCATATTGAACCGGGTGAAATGCAGAAGCTGCCGCAACACCGATGCGTACAAGGAAGCGCGCAAAGCCGAACGCAACGCCGCACGTCGGGCCGCACGCAAAGCCAAAGCCACCCATGCCGCCAATGACTGGCGCACAGAGTGGGTACAACGGCTGATCGAGATGCCCGGACTGCAACGGCTACCGCGTGGCTTTACTGGCCAGCCATTTGTATAGCTGACACGTTAGGCGTGAGGATTTCCTCTAGAAAATCGATAAACACATTGATCCGGCTGGATCCCCGGTGGTTGGGCAAGTACAGCGCGTTGATGCAGCTGCTCGCACTGCCGGGATTGACTTCGTAGTGTTCCAGCAGTCGCGTCAGCCGGCCTGCGGCGACATCGTCGCGCACCAGCCAGTCGGCCAGCAGGGTCACCCCGCCGCCGGCGATTGCCGCTTCGCGCAGGATGTCGGCGTTGTTGCTTTGCAGGCGGCCGTGCACATTGAGCTGGATGGTTTCCTTGTCGCCCTGGAACGTCCAGCACTGGTGCGAACCAGCGTAATCAAAGCGCAGGCATTGGTGCTCGAGCAAGTCGCGAGGATGACACGGCGCCGTGTGGCGGCTCAGGTAATCCGGGCTGGCCACCACCCAGCGCTGGAAGGCCCCTACCCGTTTACTGACGATGTCTTCACTGACCACCGACGATCCCAGACGCACCGACACGTCGATCTGTTCGCTCAGCAGGTCGCTGACCTGATCGCTCAACGACACGCTTATTTCCAGTCCCGGATGGCGCTCGAGCAAACGGCCCAGATGCGGCGCGATGATCCGCCGACCGAACTCGACGGGCACGCTGATCCGCAGGCGTCCTTGCGCCTCGCTGCCACGGTCGGCAACCACGGCATCGGCTTCGTCGATGGCGTCAAGAATCGCCACAGCCTTTTCGAAATAGGTTTGCCCGGCGACGGTCACGCTGGTGTTGCGTGTCGTGCGGTTGAGCAGGCTGGCGCCGAGCTCGTTTTCCAGCCCCGCCACCTGGCGAGTGACCGAAGACGTCGAGATACCGAGCTTGCGCGCCGCAGAGGAATAACCGCCGCAACGCACGGTTTCAACAAACATCTTCAGTGCCAGCAACTTGTCCATAAGTGGAATCCGGTCAAAAGGGAACGGTGGTGATTGTGCATCACCGTTCGCCAACCGTCTTGTATGACGGTGCTTCACCGGATTCCCCGGCGCCTGGCGCTCAGGCATTGGCCTTGCGACCGAGGAACATCACCAAAGCCAGGGTCGGGAGCAATGCCACCGATGCGGCAGACAGGTTCCAGCCGAAGTGCTCGTAGAGCGGGCTCGCCACCAGCGATCCCAAGGCACCGCCAACGAAGATGCTGGTCATGTACACGGCGTTGAGTCGTGCCCGGCTGTGCGGGTCGATGGCGTACACCTCGCGTTGGCCCAGCACCATGTTCAGTTGCACGGCGAAATCCAGCAGCACCGCACACACCACCAGCCACAAGTAGCTGCTGCCGGGCAGCGCAGCGATCAACAATGAAGCCGGTGCCAGTAGCAGTGCGACCAATGTTCCGCGGTGGCCGTGACCGGCATCGGCCAAGCGCCCGGCAATCGGCGCAGCAACTGCACCTACTGCTCCAACCAGGGCAAAAATCGCCACCTGCGCCTGGCTGAAACCGTGGTGACGCATCAGCTCAATCGGCGCAAGCGTCCAGAACAGGCTGAAACTTGCGAACAACAATCCCTGATACAACGAACGTTGACGCAGCACCGGATGACGACGAGCCAGGGTAAACACCGAGCCGATCAGCGCGGCATAAGTCGCCTGATGCGTCGGCACACGGCGCGGCAGCGCAGCCGCGGTGATCAGGGCGATGACGGCCATCAGTGCCGCCGCGCTGTAAAACACCCCGCGCCAGCCGAACACTTCCACCAGCAGGCTGGACAGCGGACGCGACAACAGAATGCCCAGCAGCAGCCCGCTCATGATATTGCCCACCACACGACCGCGCGTGGCTTCGGGTGCCAGATGCGCCGCCAATGGCACCAGAATCTGCACCGCAACCGAAGTAAGGCCGATCAGCAAGGAAAATACGAGGAACATTGACGGCGAGTGCGTCAGCCCGGCACACAACAGCGTAACGCTCGCCGCGAGGGTGAAACCCACGACCAGGCGCCGGTTTTCCATCAGGTCGGCCAGCGGCACCAGCAACAGCAGACCCAGCGCATAACCAAACTGTGTGAGTGAAACGATCAGGCTGGCATTGGCGCTGGACAGGCCGATCTGTGGCGCGATCAATTCGACAATCGGCTGGGCGTAATAGAGGTTGGCCACGACCGCGCCACAGCAAAACGCCAGGAACGCGACCATCAGGCCGGAGAGTGAAGCAGGCTGTTCGGCCTTGGCCGCTGCTGCGGGGTTACCCGTGAGCATGATGACACCTCGTTGAGTTCGGGAAAGTGATGCCAAGGCTAAGGGCACGGGTCGATGCAGAGAATCCATGCCACCGGCAATGCAGTGATGCGCCATTCGCAACGATCCCGGCGTTGCCGTTGGCGCAATGCGCTATTGCGCGAACTGGCAATACTCCGGCGCTTACGCCTTCTCTACCCTTGGGCACTTGGCGCAGGGCTCTCCATCAGCGCCCTTCCCCGGTTGCTCAAGGAGCTGTTCATGATCCCGAATCCCTCATCGATGCGCATTGGGCGCCTCTCGCGTTGCAAACCCTCATGAAGGGCAATTTCCTGAGATCCAGCCCCCTCTGGATCAGCGCGGCCGTCCTCGCTTCGATAGGTGCAATCGGCGCGGCGCTGCTGATGTGGCGCCCGGCGATAGCACCGATTGAGCGCCCGCGAACGTTCGATGCCGCGCAATTGCAGCGCGGTGCGCGGGTGGTCGAAGCAGGCGATTGTGCGGTGTGCCATACGCGTCCGGGCGGTCAATACATGGCGGGCGGGCTGCCGCTGGTGACGCCGTTCGGCACGCTCTACAGCACCAACATCACACCCGATCCGCAGACCGGTATCGGCCAATGGTCACTGCCGGCGTTCGAGCGGGCGATGCGTGAAGGGATCTCCCGCGATGGCCACTTCCTGTACCCCGCCTTCCCGTACGTGCACTACCGGCGCATGAGCGAAGGCGACATTGCCGACGCGTATGCGTACTTGATGAGCGGCCCTGCCGTGAACTCACCGGCCATGCAAAACCACATGAATTTCCCGATGAACCTCCGGCCACTGGTGTCGTTCTGGAATCTGCTGTTCCTGCACGCAAAGCCGCTGACACCTGTGGCGCAGCAATCTGAAGCGTGGAATCGCGGGCGTTACCTGGTTGAAGGCCCCGGCCACTGCGCGGGCTGCCATTCACCGTTGAACCTGATCGGTGCCGAGCAGTCCGGCGCAAGCCTCGCGGGCGGTGAGGTGGATGGCTGGGAGGCGCCTTCGCTGCTCGGCATGGCCCGTCGCGCAAACCCGTGGAGCACTGAGCAGTTAGTCCGCTATCTGCGGGCAGAAGTGGTGGATGGGCACGGCACAGCCGCAGGCCCGATGCGCCCGGTCAGCCTCAGTCTGGCTCGCTTGCCGGTCAGTGACGCCGAGGCGATTGCCGAATATTTACTGAGCCTGCAAACCAAGGCTGCGATCACCGAAATCCAACCCGGCGCCGGGAGCGTTGAGACCTTGGACCAGACCAGCGGCGCCCTGCTGTTCGCCAGTGCCTGCGCCGGTTGTCATGCCCCTGCGGCGCCGATGCGCGAGATCGACGGGCGTCCGGCGCTGGATCGCACCTCGGCACTGCAAGCCCCAAGCGCACGCAACTTCCTGAAAACCGTGCTCGAAGGTGTGCCGGCAACTCCGGGCGTGCCCGGACCGGTCATGCCGCCGTTTGCCGCCAGCCTGGACAACATTCAACTCGCAGCCCTGGCGTCATACCTGCGCCAGCAAGCCAGGCCTGACCAACCCTGGGCAGAGCTTTCTTCCACTATTGAAGCGATCCGTCAGGAGACGAAATGACCCAAGTCACGCTCAACGTCAACGGCTCGGCCCAGGCCTTGGAGCTGGAACCTGACATGCCGCTGCTCTATGCGCTGCGCAATCATCTGGGGCTGAACGGTGCCAAGTACGGGTGTGGCTTGGGGCAGTGCGGCGCCTGTACGGTCATCGTCGATGACAAACCGGTCTTTTCTTGCGTGACGCCCTGCGCAGGCCTTGAAGGCAAGAAGGTTCGAACGGTTGAAAGCCTCGGTACCGCCGAACGTCCCGGTCCTTTGCAAAAAGCCTTTATCGATAAACAGGCGGCCCAATGCGGCTACTGCATCGCCGGCATGCTGATGCGCGCGCAGTCATTGCTGGAGAGCAATCCGCACCCGGACGAGCAGACCATTCGCGAGCACATGGCAGGCAACCTGTGTCGTTGCGGCACCCACCTGCGGATTATCGAGGCAATCAGCCTGGTGGCCGGGCAAAACGGGAGCGCGACATGACGATGGAGAAAAAAGTCGACCACAGTCGCCGGGCTTTCTTGCGTGGGGGTGCCTTGCTGGTGGCGTTTACCCTGGTGCCGGCGGCGCGTCGTGCATGGGCCGACACCGAAGTGGATACGCTCGGCACGGTGGTGCTGGCACCTGATCTGCCCGGCAGCCTGCGCACCAATCCCTACCTCGATGCGTGGATTCGCGTGGGCCCTGAAGGCATCACCGTCTACACCGGCAAGGTCGAATTGGGCACTGGCGTCAAAACAGCCTTGCTGCAAATTGCCGCCGAACGTCTGGAGGTTTCACCGACGGCGATCAACCTGCTGACGGCCGACACTGCCCTGACGCCCAACGAAGGCTACACCGCCGGCAGCCATAGCATTTTCGACAGCGGCACCGCGCTGTTCAACGCGGCGGCGCAGGTACGTGAGTTACTGCTGCAGTCGGCCGGGCGCAGCTGGGAGGTGGCACCGCCACTGTTGACGACGCAGGAAGGCGTCATTCACGGCCCTGCCGGACAACGAATGTCCTACGCTGACGCCGTCAAAAACGTCGATCTGCACCTCTATGCCAAGTCCGAATCGCCGGCAATGCCCGCGACGGGCTTCAAGCTGATCGGTCATTCGCTGCAACGGCTGGATATTCCGGCAAAAGTCAGCGGCGGCCCTGCATTTGTTCAGGACATTCGTCTACCGGGCATGCTGCACGCTCGGGTCATTCGCCCTCCTCGTCCCGGTTGCACGCTGGAAGCCTTCGACGCGGAGTCGATCAAAACGTTGTCCGGGGTTGTGCAGGTGATTCGCGACGGCAATTACCTTGCCGTGGTGGCGCGTGATGAATGGCAAGCGATCAAGGCCATGCGCCGCGGATATGAATCGGCGCGCTGGAGCGGTGGACAAGCGATACCCGAGTCACGGGACATCCACACATTGCTCGAGCGCCTGCCTTCACGCCGCTACCCGATCAGCCACGAGGGCACGCCACAGGAAGCGACCGACAACCGCTATCGAGCGCGCGTGACCAAGCAATACCTGATGCACGGATCCATCGGCCCGTCCTGCGCCGTGGCCTGGTTCAAGGACGGCACCCTCACCGTCTGGACCCACACCCAAGGCGTGTATCCGCTGCGCGCCGGGATCGCCGAAATGGTGCGGCTACCGCCCGAGCGCGTTCGCTGTATCCACACCGAAGGGTCCGGTTGTTACGGCCACAACGGCGCAGACGATGCAGCGGCCGACGCGGCGTTGATTGCCATGCGAATACCGGGCACGCCGGTGCGAGTGCAGTGGATGCGCGAGCAGGAAAATCTCTGGGAACCCTACAGCTCGGCGATGGTGACTGAAGTGCAGGCCAATCTTGATGCGCAAGGTCGACTGCAGGACTGGAACTATGAACTGTGGACCACGCCGCATAACGAACGCATCGTCAACGCGGGCCGGTTGCTGCCGGCGCGACTGCTAGCCCGGCCGTTCACCTCTGCGCCTTCGGTGCCCATCGCTCAACCTGAAGGCGACGGCGATCGCAATGCCGTGCCGCTGTACACGCTGGCATCCACGCGCATCAACATGAACTTCGTCACTGAGATGCCGTTTCGCACTTCTGCCATGCGCTCGCTGGGCGCGCACATCAACATCTTCGCGATCGAGGCATGCATCGATGAGCTTGCCGCCAAGGCCGGGAGCGATCCGGTGGCCTTGCGCCTTGCCCATCTGGCGGATCCCCGGGCGCGGGCCGTGGTGGAGCGCGTGCGCGACACCATCGGCTGGTCGCAAAAAAGCAGCGAGCCCGGCGCGGGCATCGGCTTCGCGTTTGCCCGCTACAAAAACATCATGGGCTATTGCGCGATCGCGGTGCGCTTGCGCGTACATCCGCAGACCGGCGAGGTGCAGGTCGATCACGTCGTCACGGCGGTAGACGTCGGGCAAATCGTCAATCCCGATGGCCTGCGCAACCAGGTGGAAGGCGGGATCGTGCAGTCCACCAGTTGGACGCTGTATGAAAAAGTCGCCTATGACGCCGGGGGTATACACAGCTACGACTGGAGTGGCTACCCGATCCTGCGCTTTTCGCAGGTGCCGAAAAAGGTCGACGTGCACCTGCTCGACCAACCGGGACAGCCGTTTCTCGGCGCCGCCGAAATCGTCCAGGGACCGATGGCCGCGGCCCTTGGCAATGCCGTGGCGAACGCTACCGGCCGACGCTGGCTGAACCTTCCTTTGACCCGCTCAGAGCAACCGTCCTGACCCTGCGCAGCGTTGCGTTTCACGCAATGCAGTGTAGAGGCTGATGCGGATTATCAAGCGGCATGCAGCGGATTAACTTACGGCCATACGGTGCCTGGCCAAACGTCCATCGCCGCCCTGCTCCCTCTTTTCGAAACCTGGAGAAATTCTATGACGCAGCAACTGTTCCAACCCATCGCATTGGGGCCGTACACACTCCCGCACCGAGTGGCGATGGCGCCGCTGACCCGCTCTCGTGCCGGGCAACCGGGCGATGTCCCGACGGCCATGAACGCCGAGTATTACCGTCAGCGTGCGAGCGCCGCATTGATCATCACCGAGGCGACGCAAATCTCCCGACAGGGCCAGGGCTATGCCTGGACCCCGGGAATCTACAGCGATGAGCAGGTACAGGCCTGGCGCGAAGTCAGCAGCCAGGTGCACGAGGCCGGCGGTTTGATCTTCATGCAACTCTGGCACGTGGGCCGCGTGTCGCACCCAAGCTTTCAGCCCGACAACGCCCTCCCGGTGGCCCCAAGCGCATTACCCGTGCCGGGCAAAACGTTCATCGTCGACGCGGATGGCAACGGTGTGTGGGGCGATGTGCCGGTTCCGCGGGCACTGGAAACTTCGGAGATCGCTGACATCATCAACGACTACCGCCGGGCCGCGCGCAATGCGCTGAGTGCCGGGATGGATGGCGTGGAAATTCACGCCGGCAACGGCTATCTGTTGGATCAGTTCATCAACAGCAACAGTAACCAGCGCGAGGATAGCTACGGCGGCAGCCTGGAAAACCGTGCACGGCTGTTATTGGAAGTGGTTGCTGCGGTTGTCGACGAAGTCGGCGCAGAGCGCGTGGGCGTACGCCTCACGCCAATGGGACGCTTCATGGGCATGGGTGATGAGACGCCGCAAGCGACGTTTGGCCATATCGTGCGTTCGTTGAACCAGTGGAATCTGGCCTATCTGCACCTCGTCGAGCCTGCCGTCGTCGGCACCGTCAAGGACGAGAACTTCGATCCGCGCTGGGATGCAATCATCAGCCAACTGCGTGCAGCGTGGGACGGCGTGCTGATGATCGCCGGTGGCTACGACCCCGAGACGGCGGAACAGGCCTTGATCGACGGTCGCGCGGACATCATCGCGTTCGGCAGGCCGTTTCTGGCCAACCCTGATCTGCCACGACGAATTCGCGACGGATTGTCGCTCAATGCGCCGGATCCGAGCACCTTCTTTGGTGGCGATCAGCGTGGATACGTGGATTACCCGGCTCACTCCTGACAGCTGAATCCAGACTATCAATGCACCTTGGCGCGCCCGTGGGCGCCCTGTCCGACGGGCAGGAGCGCCGCGCCAAGGAACTGATGCTGCGTGCAATCAGCCGCAGCGTTTGCATCAGCGAACGGGCTGAACAATGCGCTCTAGCACAACCTCCAGTGGATGGCGTAATTGCATGTTGGCAAAGCGCTTCACCTGACTGCGGCAGGAGTATCCCGTCGCCAGCGCCTCACCCTTTTTGTCCAGTTTACCGGCCCATGACTGCTCGAAAATGGTCCGCGAGGTGTCCTGGTTTCGGGCTTCATGACCGTAGGTTCCGGACATGCCGCAGCAGCCGGTCGCCTCAGTCGTCAGCTTGAGCCCGAGCCGGGCAAAAACGGTTTCCCATTGCGAAGTGCTGGCCGGGACATTGGTTTTCTCGGTGCAGTGCGCCAACAAACGGAATGTATCAGTCGCCGGATGCGGATTTTCCGGCAACGCATCGCAGAGCCATTCCTGGGGTAGCAGGACCTTTGGGCAATCGTTGAGCCCCGGTACTTTCTGATATTCCTGGCGGTAGACCAGGGTCATCGCCGGGTCCAGCCCCACCAGCGGCACTCCACAGTCGGCGAGCGCCTTGAGCTGATGGGCGTTGCGGATCGCCGCCTTGGCGAAGGCACCGAGGAAACCCTGCACATGCAAAGGCTTGCCGTTGGCGCTATAGGGCGCCAGAAACACCCGATAACCCAGCTGATGCGCCAACTGGATGAAGCTCGCCAGCAACGGGGTTTCGAAGTACCGGGTGAAGGCGTCCTGCACCAGCACCACGCTGCGCTCACGTTGCGCGACAGTGAGCTCGCGCAAGGCTGGCACACTGGCGACAGCGACCTTGCAGCGGGTCAGCGTGGCCTGCAGGTTATGGCGATTGATCAACGGACTGTCGAGCATACCGACCTGTCGCTCAAGCAGACGGCTCACCCATTTCGAGCTCATCACCGCGTTGTACACACCTGGCGCGTAGGCCATGTAAGGCAGGGTGAACTCCAGCGAGCCAATCAGATAGTCGCGCAGCGGGCGTTGATAACGACCGTGGTACAGCTCCAGAAATCGCGAACGGAATTCCGGCACGTTGACCTTGACCGGGCATTGTCCCGCACAGGATTTACAGGCCAGACACCCCGCCATCGCGTCGTAGACCTCATGGGAGAAATCCGCCTCGCCGCGCGAGCGCGCCAGGTTATTGCGCAACCGCGTTGGCAACCCGCTCAGCCACGACAATTTGCCTCGGGCCGCTTGCAGTACATCGATATTGGCCGCGCCTTGCAGACGCAACCACTCGCGAATCAATGAGGCCCTGCCCTTTGGCGAATGCTGGCGTTCACGGGTGGCTTTCCACGACGGGCACATCGCATCGTTGGGATCATAGTTGTAGCAGGCGCCATTACCGTTGCAGTGCACGGCGGAGCCGAAGCTTTGCCAGACGCGCTCGTCGATTTGCCGGTCCAGATCACCACGCAGCGTGACTTCGTTGACCTTGAGCAAGCCTTGGGCGGCGTCCGGCGGAGTGCAGATTTTGCCGGGATTGAGCTGATTGTGCGGGTCGAACGCCCCCTTGAGCGATTGCAGCGCCGGGTACAGCTCGCCAAAAAACTCGGGGACATATTCCGAACGCAAACCTTTGCCGTGCTCACCCCACAGCAGCCCCCCATAACGCCGGGTCAGCTCGGCCACGGCATCGGAAATCGGCTTGACCAGAGCGGCCTGGGCCGGATCTTTCATATCCAGCGCCGGACGTACATGCAACACACCGGCATCGACGTGACCGAACATGCCATAGGCCAGGCCATGGCTATCCAGCAAGGCGCGGAACTCAGCGATGTAGTCAGCCAGTTTCTCCGGCGGCACGGCGGTGTCTTCGACGAAAGGCTGCGGGCGAACCTCACCGTCGACGTTACCCAGCAGCCCGACCGAGCGTTTGCGCATGGTGTATACGCGGGTCACGGCTTCGGCCCCCTCGGCCAGGGTGTGGCCCAGTCGCTCAATCGTCGTGTCGGCCTGCAGATGCTCCACGAACGACGCCACGCGAGCATTTACGTCCACCAGGTCTTCCCCGCTGAACTCCACCAGGTTGATGCCCAGCGTCGCGCGCCCGGCGTCCGTCGGGAAGTACTCGGCGACGCTGTGCCAGACGATGTCTTTCATCGCCAGCATCAACACTTTGGAGTCCACGGTTTCGATGGACAACGGTTTGTGCGCCAATAACGCATTGGCGTCGCGCAACGCATCCATGAAGCTGCTGTAGCGCACGTTCACCAACACCGAATACTTGGGAATCGGCAGTACGTTGAGCTTGGCTTCGACGATGTAACCCAACGAACCTTCCGCACCGCACAGCACACTGTTGAGGTTGAAACGCCCGTGTTCGTCACGCAGGTGCGCCAGGTCGTAACCGGTCAGGCAGCGGTTGAGCTTGGGGAACACCGACTCGATCAGGTCGGCCTGGGTTTCCTGAATGTGCCGCGCCGTCCGGTACACCTCGCCGATGCGGCCGGGTTGCGTGCATGCCACTTCCAGCTCCGCGTCGGACAGAGGCCGGCTGTGCAGGCGCTCGCCACCGAGTAGCACACTGTGCAGCTCCAGCACGTGATCGCGGGTCTTGCCGTAGGTGCAACTCCCCTGGCCGCTGGCATCGGTGTTGATCATGCCGCCGACGGTGGCGCGGTTGGACGTCGACAGCTCCGGGGCGAAGAACAGCCCGTGGGGTTTGAGCGCGGCATTCAGCTGGTCCTTGACCACGCCCGCCTGCACCCGCACCCAACGCTCGGCGACGTTGATTTCGAGGATGGTGTTCATGTGCCGCGACAAGTCGACCACGATGCCATCGGTCAACGACTGGCCGTTGGTGCCGGTGCCGCCGCCTCGCGGGGTCAGCTTGATCTGGCGAAAACGTGGTTCGGCCATCAAGGTCGCGATGCATGCGATGTCGTCCGCGTCCATGGGGAACACCGCCGCTTGCGGCAGGCGCTGGTAAATCGAGTTGTCGGTCGCCAGCACGGTGCGAGTGGCGTAGTCGGCGCTGAGCTGGCCACGAAAGCCGCTGGCGCGCAGGGCCTGAAGAAATTCCGGGTAGTCTGCCGCGAGTGCAACGGTGGGCAACTGAGCGATCATCGCAGGCTGTTCTCTTGTCGGTCTAATCATGGAAAAAAATCAAAACACTTGTCGCCTGAGCATTAATGGGTCAGCCTCAGGTCGTCGGCTACGCCAATGATCCTGTAGGCTCTGGCGCCGGACAAACGGATAATCCTGCCGCTATCGATGACTTTTACGAATGAATTACCGTCACCTCACGCCCTCGATGTCGTTGCTGCTGGCCTTTGAGGCCGCCGCCCGCCATGAAAGCTACACCCGCGCCGCGATGGAACTGTCACTGACCCAAAGCGCCGTGAGCCGGCAAGTCCAGGCGCTGGAACAGCAACTGGGCCTGACGCTGTTTCGCCGTGAAGGCCGGCAAGTGCAGTTGACCGATGTCGGTCGTCTCTACCAGCGGGAAATGAGCGAAGCGCTCGGACGCATCCGCAGTGCCACGCTGCAAGCCATGGCTTATCAATCCGGCAGCGGCACCTTGCGCCTGGCCACCTTGCCGACCTTCGGCTCGAAGTGGTTATTGCCGCGCCTACATGACTTCTACAAAACCCATCCCGGCATGCTGGTGCACATCAATTCCCGGATCGACGCCATCGACTTCGAAACCAGCGGTATCGATGCCGCGATCGTCGTCGGCAATGCCGATTTGCCGGGCCTGATCAGCCATCGCCTGCACACCGAAGAACTGATGGTGATCATTTCTCCAGAAGTGGCCGAGCTCCATGACGCCTGGACGCCGGAACGCATTGGCGCACAGACACTGCTCAACGTCGCAAACAACGCCAACGTCTGGGGCGAGTGGTTCAGCCATCACGGCCTGCCCCATCGAATGATGCGGCTGGGGCCGAGTTTCGAACTCACCTCGCACTTGATCCAGGCCGTCAGGGCCGGCATCGGCATCGGTTTGGTGCCACGTATTCTAGTGGCCGACGAGTTGGCCAACGCAGAGCTGATCAGCCTCGACCAGCCGTTCGCCAGCCAGCGCAGCTACTACCTGACCTACCCGCCGCGCAACGAAATGCTGCCATCGCTTATCGCGTTCCGTACCTGGTTGCTGGAACAGATCTAAACGAGCGCGAAGAACAGGCTGTCCACTTTGTTCTTCTATGATGTCCATCAGTTGCGCGCGCAACTGCAGGATTTTTGATGCATTGGTGGCAAGGGAATTGAGGAATCCATGACTGACCGCGAACAACTCCATCGAGATGGCTTTGCGCTGCTCCGTCGAGCGATCCCGGCCGAGTGGCTGGGTGACCTTCGTGCCGTGTTCGATGCGGGCGTGAAGCCGGCGGACCAATGGCCAGTGCCGCGTGGCATGGATTGGCGCCATTCGCTGCTGGATTCTGATTCGAAGATTCAGGCGGTGTGTCGTCTGCCGGAGCTGCTGACGGTGGTGGGTGAGCTGATCGGAGAGCGGTTTTTCCTCTCGCAGGTGGAGGGTCGCGAGCCCCTTGCAGGTGGCGGTCATCAGCAGCTGCACCGCGACTTGTCGGCCCAACGGCCAGGCGACATTGTGAACGCCATTGCTTACTTCGACGATTATGGCCCCGAGAACGGCGCAACACGTATCGTTCCCGGCAGCCATCGCCCTGACCAGGAAGCGCCGCCATTCGACTTCAATGACGAGTCCCGGTCCGTGCAGCTTTCAGGCTCCGCGGGTGACATCCTGGTGTTTGATGCCGATTTAGTGCATGCGGGCAGTCTGAACTCGATCGGCGCACGCCGACGCTCCATCCTGATCAGCTATTTTTCGGAGCCTTTATACGCGTCACACCTGGAAACGGTGGGCCTGCGAAGTATTCGGATGGACACGACCGATCGGTTCGACCCTTCGGATTTTGCCTGCTCAAGCCATCAAAAATAGTGGATCGAAAACCAACAAGGAGTGCCTGCTATCAATGGCAGCACCCACCACACCCGTCCAACTGACAATCGGACGGGTGTGGTGGCCTTGATGGATTCTCCAGCGGGGATCCACCCCTACAGCTGGGACTTTTTTTGTGCCCGCCACTTTCCTGGGGTCATATTGAATTTCTTGGAGAACATTCGGGTGAAATGGGATTGATCAGCAAACCCGCACTCCAAGCCCACTTGAGTAATAGAAAAATCAGTTTGCTCAAGGAATTCTTTCGCTCGGGTTAATCTTGCAAGCTGAAGCCAATCACGTGGGGAGTGGCCCGTAGCATTCTTGAAAGCTCGGGAAAAATGACTTCGTGACAAGGAACACTCCTTGGCTACGGCCGAAACCTGAATGCCGCAATCAAGGTTTTCCATCATGACTTCTTTTGCTTTTCGCTCCTGCCAATAACTCAGCCTGCCCGGCCCGTTACTGGTCGCTATGAATCGCAGATAGGCGGGAGCCATCGTCATGATCTGCTCAGCGCCCAGCCCGGCGGCACTGATTGCGATGGATCCCCGTTTGTCGCCTCCCTGGCTGGACTTGAAGACTTCTACAACGTCCACGTCGTTCATTGTGACCTCTCAATGTTGGAGACGAGGTCTATTGTGGCCAGCATCATTTTGGCGAAAGCGCTTGATCGGGCCGTCCATGCGCCCGTTTGGGCCAGATCGTTAGCGGGGTTTGCGTAGCCCGCTTGGGGTTAGACCCAGGTGGCGCTTGAACAGTCGAGCAAGGTATGAGGGGGAGTCCAGGCCTACCGCGAGGCTGACTTCGAGGATCGATAGTGAAGTGCATGAAACAAGCCGAGCGGCCGTTTCCACTCGGGTTCGGTTGGTGAAATCCAGCAGGGTTTCGCCCGTAATGTCTTTGAAGATACGAGTAAGGTGACGCCGTGACAGGTGGAACTCATGCCCAATCGACTCAATATCCAAATCTGTTTCCAGATTCTCCTGAATGTAGCGCTGTATGTCGCGAACCAGCGTCGCCTGCTGCTGTTCACTCGGCTGCGGCTGAGTCTGCTGACAAGCGATAACCCGCGCGCACTCCTCGAAGAGCAGATGATTGAGATGGGGTAATTGGCGCTGAAAGGCCTCCGCGGATGCACTGCCTTGCAGTTGGTCGTACAGGCGCAAGATACTTTCCAGAGCTTCGGTTCCTTGCCAGATCCCCGATCGATTTACCTGTTTGGCGAAACCGCTGTAACCGTTCATCTGTCCTTGATGTTTGATGTAAGAGGGATCGACATACAAGGTCATATGTTTCTCCCGCCCCGGAGCCGCTTGGGTTGCGTGTGCAAAGTCTGCCGGCACAAAGGAAAACAACCGGGGCGAAACGTGAGAAGTCTGGCTGCTTTCGGTCGACAGGAATAGCCCTCCCTGGCGTGGTAACAGCAGCATATGACAGTCGTGGGCGTGCCAATCCACGGCGTAGCCACTGGTGTCGCTAGTCTCCAAGTGAAACACTTCGGGCGACTGACCGCTGAGCTTGGACGACATATAGGCCATAAAGCAGACCCCTTAATACTAATGCACCGCTGCAATAGCCTCGTCGGGGCGGTTCTGAGCGGCGGATAGGGACTATAGGAACGATAGGGTCATTATCATACATACCTTCCCAACGCGGCACGACCAGACCAAAGCGCTCCTCCCCCCTTGATATTCACTGCTGTCTTGGCCATATCCAATTGGTATTGCGCTGGCTTTACCGTGCGGTCACCGGGTGAGCATGGCGTATCGTCCTTGGGTCAACAGAACGGAGGCTGATATAAAAACTAAGGTCCTGCATGATAAATCTCACGCAAGCAATTGATATATATAGAAAAACAGGCGCATTGAAGGAGGTACAAAAACGCCACATCACCCTATAAGAATCAATAACTTAGCGTTGGATATTCCTACAATAGCTCACCCTTTCCCTGGCGTTCTGCCGACCGAAACAATCAAACCTCCCTGCAATACCAAGACTGCGCGTATAGAACACCATCGACCTCTTCCAGACCACTCAACGTGAAACCGAGCGTTGCCATACTGGTCAGACGAGCATCAAGAAGCGGTCGAAGCGGCGGCTTATCACTTGGCCAGGCGCCATATCGCAAAGATGCGGTGCTGGACGTTCTTTTCAGGATGTCAGACGGCGCAGTGGAGAAAATGATATCGCCCCTTACCGGTTCGGCACTGGCAATATCCCTTTGGGATCTGGCGACACCACGCTCTCTCATGGGTACGATTAGGAACTGCATTGCTTAACCATACTGGACAAAAATACAGTATCCGGACGATATGCTGATTGCTCAATTGGTCGCTGACGATTGGTAACGTTTCGCCTTGAAGCAGTAGAGACTGTTCTACGTTGAGAGCACGGTCAGGAGAACCTGACCATGGGTGGATAACGTGCGCAATCAGGAGCAGAAGCTAATCTCCCCTTTGAACGATAAAACTCAATAATCGAAAGTGTCTGCCGATAGTCAAAACGATGCCCCAGCATTAGGGGATTTTAGAATGTGGAGTAGCAGGCTCAAGCTTATGAAAGATATCTATCTACTGATCGAACATGGTATGGATCAGGGCGAAGTTTATGTGCTTGGCTGGTTCGATGATGAGAAAAGGGCCAAGGAAGTGGCTGAGGAGAAGGAGTGGGAGGCATACCGCGCCAGCTTGAAAACTGAGCACCCCTGGTCAAATCACAAACCGCTGCCGCCAGACCAAACTAAATATCGTCGCTTCTGGATCAAAGAGATTTCCAAATTTGATCACGTTCCAGTTCCTAGATCCTCGGCAGTTCATTGACCCCCCATCCGACTTCTGCTCGATTGCAGATCTATCAACTTATCTTCCAGCGGTGACCTCCAGGACGTACGCCTGACAAGCAGCCATGCGGCCAAGCGTACGCAGCCGGAACGCCCTGTTAGCGATCGGGATCTCTGCCGTCTCTTCGCGGAAACGCTTGCGGGTAGAAGGTTTTGATTGATCGAATCATGTCCCGAAAGTCAGAACACAAGGTCCGCTCGACACGACTGATCGCTACAGCGGATGGCACACCAATGACAGTGGCGATGTTGCGGAGAAGGTTTGATTTGGCCAGGGAAGCGGCCGGCGTGGCGAAATCTGAATTTCAGATGCGGGATTTACGCGCCAAGGCAGGCACAGATAAGGCCGAGTCCAGCGGTGATATCTTGCAGGCGAGAGATCAACTTGGGCATAAGGCTGTGGTAATGACAGAGAAGTACATCCGGAACCGCATGGGCAAGACAGCCACTCCTACCAAGTGAATTGCGGACCAAATCCAAAATAGCGGACCAGAAACAAACAAGGGCTTGCATGGTGCCGAACGGACTGTTGGTCTCGATCTCGGCGATCCTGACGCCTTTGCCGGTGTAGTCCTTCCAGACCGGCAGGATATTGGCCTGGGACAGGTACCACTGATCGGTCACCAGCGGATCGTCGGGCAGGTCCGATGTTTTCAGATAGACAGCGGCCCGCATCGTCGCGCTTTCGCCGGTGCCCATGTTGACGATCGTACTGGCTTCGTTGCCCTTGGCATCGGCCACGGTGTACTTGAAGCCCATGATGCCGGTGAAGGTGGCGTCCGGCGTGAACAGCACGTCACCGGCCTGGGTCACGACGGCCGTTCCGCCCACCACATCGAACAAACCCGTGATGTGCAACGCGTCATGCTGCCAATCGATGTCGTTCTGCAGCAGTTGTTCCTTGCCGATCAAGTGCGCGCTGGTGCGCTCGAACGCCACACCGTTCTTGTCCTTGCCCAGGACATCCTTGACCAGCAGCGCATTCTCCATGCCCTCGCTGGTCGCGGTCGGGATCTCCACCAGCTTCAAGTTCTTGAAGTTGGCTTTCTCGACGTTCTGCAAGAAGTCGGTACCATCGCGGCCCGCCACGGTATCGCTGATCCAGACGCCTTCGGCGGTCCGGGTAATGCGGTAATCGCTAAAATCGCCGGACAACTCGATGACGTCTACACCGTCACCGCCACTGATCGTATCGTCACCCTCGCCGCCAATCAGAACATCGTCGCCAGCGCCGCCACTCAGGTTATCGTCCTCCAGACCACCATCGATCAGATCGTTGCCTTCCCCGCCCATGACTTGGTCTCGCCCGCGGTGACCGCGCAGGACATCATTACCGGCATCGCCGTTGATGAAGTCATCGCCATCCTCGCCGGATAAGGCATCGTTGGCCGACCCACCTACCAGGACATCATCACCGTCACCACCGCGCATATAGACCGTGCTGTGTCCGCCGGCGATAAAAACATCATTACCCCGGCCGCCCTGTGCGATCTCGATTTCAGCCTCGGTCAGATTGAGGGTGACACCTCGGTCGCCAATCACCTGAACAATATCGGTACCGGCACCACCGTGGATATTGATCGCCAGATCATCGGCGTCGATCAACAGCACGTCGTCCCCGGCCCCCGCCTGGAAGCTGTCACTGCCTTGCCCGCCGGCCAACCAGTTACTTCCGGCATCGCCAAGCAGGACGTCACGACCCACGCCACCACTGGCATTGCTGACGCCCTTTTGCGCGACATCAATGGTTTCCCCTGATGTAGGGGAAGAAGCATAAGCGCTGACCGGGGCTACCTCGCCCCCGCCCTGAGTCGAAACGATCGTGCCATTGCCACTGGCGCTGAATGTATGACCGTTGGGGTTGGCCAGGAAATTGGCCGCAATCGCTTCCTTACTGATACCGTTTTGCACGAACGTGCCACGGGCCAACACTTCATTGCCATCGCGGACTTCGCCGTTTTGCACAGTGTTGGCGAGATTGATGCTGGTAATGCCAAGCTCGTTCAAGGTACGAACTTCGCTGGTCTCCCCGGCATCGACGGCATTGTTGCCGTTGCTATCGACCCAGCTTTTACCGTCGTGATTCGCATCGACCCACACCTTCACGCTGGACCAGGCGTCATCACGACTATCGAAAAGGTTGTCGCCATTGCTGTCGAGGCTTTTCAGCGCGGCAAAACCATTGGCAAAAGGCTTTTCTCCCGTGTTTCCACCCGCGCCCGCCGCCCCACCGAAGTACTCGGAAAGGGTTTCACTGATGTTGTCGATCTTGCCATTGTTGTTTCGATCGACAACGACGATGCCGTCCTGCGCACTGACCCAGCCGGTTTCCTCAAGGCTGCCGCCATCATTGTCGACGTCGAAGAGCACCGGGTTGCTGAGATAATCGGTCAACCGAACGCCGTCACCATTGAGATCGAGCACCAGCGGGTCAGTTGGAAGCGTCAGGCGTGCCTGGGCATTACCGGAGTTGAGCCATGCGCCTGCTTGCCCTGAGTTACTGCCAAATGAAATACCGTTGCTGGCACCGCGCAGGCTGAAATCGAACACTTCCTTGACGGTGTTCGCGTTACCCGGCCGGTAACCATCGGCGAGAATCTGCGTCGCCGCAGCAGCAAAGGTGTTGTTGACCCAACTACCCTGCATCTGATTGACGTTCAGTTTGTTTGGATCATAGGTGATCGCCCAACCACCACCATTGCGGACCAATCCATCTGCCACTTGTGCGGCACTTTGCTCGTGATCTGTTGCGCCTTTCTCAACCACCGCACCAGCGGTATTGATATTGAGGTTGAAGAAGTTATCGCTGACGGAGGGTATAGGCGTGGCACCTATATATTTTTTTATTTGTTCGGCGTTCTCAAGATAGACCTGTCCACCGCTGGTACCTCCGCCTGGCTTTGGAGCATATTGAGCATCCGGAAACTCTGAAAAAAACTGTTCAGCTTTCCCGACAGCCCACTCTTCACCATTATTATAATAAGTAATTAAAATCGCATCTTTGGTGTCCTGATCGTATCCAGCCCATGCGGAAGCAGCCTTAACCGAATAAAATTCATTTGCCTCCACCAGCATAAGGCCGGCAAACTTTAGACTCAGCGTATTTTTCTCATCCCCAAGATCTTTAACTAATCGCCCATAATCCTGAGCATAATTTTTTATACCAAGCGGATCCGAACCAGGATTACTCTCCATATAATCCCCCAACAATTTCATAGCGGTCAGTATCTTTATATTGCCGGGCCCAACATCATTCAAAACCGGATTAAAATATTTTATAACTCCTTGACGCACATCATTTGCACCTACAATCTCTTTAAGCAAATCTGGATCAGCCAAGACACTTTCATAATTAGCCTTAAGCTCTTCATGACTAGCGCCTGACACTGTTATAGCCTGCACAACATCTTTAAACCCTAGGGATTCATACTCTTCTCCTATGGCTCCCAGCATGCCCTGAGCAGTTACGTCGTCCACCCCCAAGGCCTTCGATATTTCGTTTGCTTCGTCTGCCATAGACTGAAGGTATTCAAGTGTTGACTTACTAAAAGACATAATCCGTTCCCTTTGATTCATCCATTAAATATTCAGCTACCCGACCCTAGAATCAGCATTAGCATTATAAACAAGCCATGAGAAACTACCGAACCGATAGAAATCCACAATCCAATTTTTCTTACCACATTCGCTTTGATACGCCCACCCACCAGAGTACACGCCCCCCCTACCCACCCGATCTGGGAATAAGCTAAAAGCTCAAAAACAACTATTTCAGGACTCAACCACTCTCGCCCCCAGCGCCCATAAGCCCAAACAAAACAACAATATATCGTCAGCGGAAAGCTAATAAACCAAACGAATATGAACGATGCCTGTTTGCGCTTGACCCTCATAAAAATAAAACCAACTAATACCAAGACGATATAAATATAAATATCAAAATCCACAAAAAAATCTCTTACCCTATCCATTTAAACCTCATGCCTCGCCATAACACCAAACACCAACACCAAACTCAATAAAAAAAACGACATTCATGCTGTGAGCAATGACCTTTAGCATATCCATTAGAACTTCCATCAGCCTTCCTCCAGTCCTTTAAAGAAAGCTCAACAACACTACGATTGCTCATCTATAATATGCAGCGTGACCGATTCTATCTTTCCCGCAAACTCTCACCCGCATACTGCTGCAACGGACTCAGGAAATAATCAATCACCTTCCGGCGATCCGTCTTCACTTCCACCGTCACCGACATCCCGGGAGACAAAGGCACTTTTTTCCCGTGAACAAGAATGGAATCCTGCAACAAGCGAATGCGGCTGCTGTAGATCAAGCCACGCTTCTCGTCTTCGATCGCATCGTTGGAAACGCTGACTATTTCACCCTCGACCGTGCCGAATTTGGTGAAGGTAAAAGTTTCAACTTTCACCGTGGCAGGCTGGCCCTGGCGGACAAAACCGACGTCCTTGTTCTCCAGCATGGCCTCGACTTCCATCGGCTGGTCATTGGGCACGACCACCATCAGCGGCTGGGCCGCCGTCACTACACCGCCCACGGTATGAATCGCCAGTTGCTGTACGGTGCCATCCACCGGCGCGGTCAGGCTCATCAGGTGATCGCGTTGTTCCGCCTTCTTGAGTTCTTGTGCCAACGCCGCCGCCTTCTGTTCCGATTGCTGCTGCAAATCGAGCATTGCCCGGCGGGTCTGGGCAAGAATGCCCTGGCGCCGGCGCTCGGCTTCCTTGCGGCTGGCATTGAGTTCGATCACGCGCGCTTGCTGCACAGCCATGTCCCGCTCCTTCCACGATACCCATCGCGACCAAAATCAGTCGGGGTGCTGTAACCAAAACTGTCGTTATCGCCCTTGCGATAGGAAGCCACCGCTTCGACCGTCGACGGCATAGTTGCTCGCCAATAGCATCAGGTTCTGCTCGACAGCGCCTTCTACCCACAACTTCGTATCATTCGGAATCGGTGCCAACACCGGCAATTGATGCTGCATGCCCTCGATGCTGGTGTATTGTTGATTAGTCAAATGCACCAATTGCTCGAAAGCGTCTTCGACCTTGCGCTGCGCCAGTTGGCGATTGGCTTGGGCATTATCGAAAGCAGACTCAGCATCCAGGACATCCGTGATGCTCGACAGTCCACCTTTCAGACGTGCTTGCGCCTGATCCATTTGTTGCTTGAGCGCGGTCTCCTCAGCTTCCGAAGCTGCCAGCTCATCCGTGGCACGCAGTATTTCAAAATAGGCCTCCGCCGCTTGCAGAACGAGTGCTTGCTCTTTGGCCGACAACTCTAGGGCCGCTTGTACAATGCTGGCCTTGGCAGCCTTGAATTCATACCAGAATGCAGCGCTGACCAAGGGTTGTCTCAGGTTGGCCTGGATCGTATTGCCGCTACGCACCCGTTCAAGTCCTGGCTCGTCACGCGACAGGCGAGTGGCTTCAAACGTGGCACCGGTGCTGATCACGGGTAATAGGTTGGCCCGTGCCTGCGGCAGCAATTCCTGTTGCGCGGCGTAATCGGCACGGGCTGCCGCCAGGTCGGAGTTATGCAAAACGGCCTGACGATAGACCGCCATCAGCTCGGCCCGCTCAGCTGTCGGCGCGGAAAAAACGAACGAAGGGAACAGACAAGCGAACAACAGAACGCGTTGAGCGCGACTCATGAACAAATCCTTTTGAATGACGCGAAAGCAGCGAAAAATCGGCAGCTGCCCCGATGGGGCGTCGAAACTAAGATAGACCGCGTCGAAGATCAAGCACTCAAGCCCAAGTGTTGGCCTTGAGTTTCTGCACGCGCACCGAGGCGTCGGTGTTGATGGCGAAAATCAGGTTGTCGAGCTTGACCCGGCTCGGGTCCCAGTACTGCTGTGGCAGGAGGGCACGCAATACCCGAAGATGATGAGCGTGGGTCTGCATGGGCGGATCAGTGGCCATCCTGGTCGTGCGATGGCGCTGGCGCGCTTTCTCGATTAAGTGCAAGGCCACGACGCGGTATGGATCTGCCGGCGAAGAAATTGCCAGGCACTGGATAGCCCAATTTCCAGCCTGAATGGTAGATACAGTGATGCATTGATAGTCTGTATACGCGCTCAGTCGGCTAGGCCTTTTCCTCCTAAACTAATCAGGCTCCACGCCCAACACCGAACGCATGACACAAGGATATCCCAATGACACTGGCTGACTTGCAACGGCTATCCGTATCTCAAAGCGAACTGGTTCTTCCCTATCCCCACGCAATTACAGCTTTGCAACTCCTGGAGGCAACCGGCGCTATGCGGGCCGTCTCCATCTTCTGCCTGTGTTTTTGCTTGGTCTCAGACCTGACTGTTTTTTCAGCTTGTACGGTGGAGTGCAGGTCCTTTTGCAACCAATGGAGCTCCTTAACCGCCTTTTCCAGTGACTCTAATCGTTTGATCAGCTCCCGAACTTCCTCAACAGCACACTCGGCATGGCCGCCCGGGTGAAATTGCCGCGACTCCTTAATATGACCGAGTACCGATAGACAAGATGATCGGACATCCAGCAGCGAGCAGACATATTCGGGCAGATGAAAGCCGAAGCGGGAAAACCTCATGTGTTGACAATCGCTCAATGACTCAAACCAGTCAGGACTGTACCCGGTGGTTTTTACCAAGCAGTCAAGGGCCCACCCAGCCAGCTTGACAAGGCATCTCAAATGCAAGGTCAATATCAATTGGCTCTTGTGTAATCTCAGCGCGCAGGATGACTCCGGCCAGAAACTCCCGCGTGCACTCACTTTCCCCGCAGTCCCACTGCGTAAGGTGCGCTTCAATGATCGACAGCATGTCAGGTTTTATCACGTGCCCACCGCCCCTAGAGCTCTGGGCTCGTCAATACCGACCTTATGTGCAAACTCGTAGGGCGTGATGTGCTTTTCCCGGTTGGCATCCAGATAGTCAGCCCACCACGTCATCATCAGTCGACGCTCTTCCTGGTGCTCTGTCTTGTGGATATAGGCCGCACGCACGCCGTTGCGCTCTTGGTGATTCATTTGCCGTTCAACCGCGTCACGCGACCACAGGCCGGACTCGACCAACGCGGAACAGGCCATAGTGCGGAAACCGTGCCCGCAAATCTCTATCTTGGTGTCGTACCCCATGCGGCGCAGTGACTTGTTTACGGTGTTCTCCGACATTGGCCGCCAGTGGTAGTGATCGCCCGGCAACACCAGATCAAAACGCCCGCTAAACCGGCGTCTCTGCTCTAGTACTTCAAGCGTCTGGCGTGACAACGGGACAAGGTGTGGAGTCCCCATCTTTGCTCCTCGGTGCGACCTCTTGACGCCCTCGATTGGTGTCCGTTCGAGGCGTTTGCCCAGCATGGGGAAAAGATCGACCTCGATCTCTTTCAACACCCTGACCGCGTGATCCCTTACAAGCAAAAAAAGCCCTTGCCCGTCGAACAGGGTGTAGTTCTTTGCGCGGGGTTTGGCGGCCTCGCATTTGGGGTCAGTAAGAGGGGTTACGGTGCGCGCCATAGGTATACGCCTCGATATCGAACCGATATATAACTAAACGTGTACCTAAATCGTGGGGCTGTACAGGAACATACGAGGGATATTCAGACACAAAAAAACCGGCTAATAAGGCCGGTTTATCTGGGTTTCAGGTGTTTACGGGAACATCTGAAATCATACTATTGGTGCCCGAAGCCGGAATCGAACCGGCACGCCCTTACGAGCGGGGGATTTTAAGTCCCATGCGTCTACCAGTTTCGCCATTCGGGCGGTAGCGCGGTAAGCAGTCTGAAGACTGTCCAAATAACGATCTGGCAGCTCTGACGCTTGTGCAACAGAGGGGGAAATATATACATCCCGCCCCGGTGAAGCAAGTTCGCAAATCCCCTTTTCAAGACTAAATCTTGCAGGACTGCAAAAATAAAAAAGCTCCGTAGATCATGGATCTACGGAGCTCGTTTAAAGTGGAGGCCGAAGTCGGAATCGAACCGGCGTAGGTGGATTTGCAATCCACTGCATAACCATTTTGCTATTCGGCCTCAAACATCTGATGTTCAGTAGCACAACATCAAACGTGTAAACTCGTATCTGGAAACAAGATTCTAATCTAGCTTCCAACCCTTTGAAATCTAAGGGGTTTTCGTGTTCCTGAATCAGGAATGGACGCAATTCTGGACTGGTTCGAAAGGCATGTCAAGAACTGGAAGAAAATAATTCAAGATGCGCTAACGCCACTACCCAGGTGCTTTCGAGACTAACACTTCAGCGCCACAGAAAGCGCTACCCACCGCAAGATGCGCGCTGCAACCGCTGCCGATACTCAGTGGGCGTCTCGTGCATTTCATGGCGAAAGTGCCGATTGAAATTCGACAAGTTGGCGTACCCCACCTCAAAACAGATATCGGCAACGCTGAAACTGCTTTGCGCCAGCAAACGGCAGGCGCGCTGGACTCGTAGTTTGCGCGTCAGGTCGACGAAGGTATGGCCGGTGGCGCGCTTGAAGAATTTGGAGAAGGCCGGCTCGTTCATGTCCAGGCGCTGGGCGATGACCGACATCCGCAACTCGTCAGCGAGGTCGTTCAGGATGTAGCCGAAGACAATGCTCATGCGCTGAGCCGTCAATGCGTCGAGCATGGGCGCGTATTGCAGGCTGGCGAGCGGCTGTCTCTCGCTGTCGGGGGCCGATGCCAGCAGTTGCAGCAACGACAGGAACAGGCACAGTCGCTGCAAGCCCTGGCACTGGCCGATCTCTTCCAGCAGTCGGGCCGCCTTCTTGCGGGTGTTGCCATGAAATTCGATGCCCTGCGCCGCCTGGCGAAACAGGCTTTGTAACTCGCTGAGTTCCGGGACCTTGTCGCGCAGTTGCATCAGCATCTGGCCATCGAATTGCAACACGACGTCACGGCCGGTAATCACCTCGCCTTTGCCCAGATCGCTGATCCAGTCGTGAGGCAGGCCCGGGCCGATGAGGGCGACATGCCCGGCTTCGAATACGCCGATGTAGTCACCAGCCAGTAGCCGACCGCTGCCTTCGCGGATCAAGTGGATCTCGAACTCCGGATGATGGTTCCAGCGCGCCAGGTCGAAGGGATAGTCGTGTTCGTACCAACGAAAGCTGTGCTGGGGCTCGTTGAGGATAACTTCAAGCGCTGGTGGCTTGTCTGCGGTTACGTGATGGTTCATCACCCTGGCGATTCCGTTTTTGTTGGTTTTATCAAGGTACCGCGAAGCCCGGGACGGGTCGAAGTCTCGGGACGCTGACATGAGACTCGCACTAACGACGCCCGGCGCCTAGCGCGTTACATGGAGCCCACTGATACTTTTTTTCCACGGTCAAAAAAGTATCAGCGGCGCGTATGCCATTCATTTGTTCGCTGCTTGGGTAGCTGCAATTCTGTGGTCATCCCGGTGCGGCTATGACCCGCCTCGTGGATTACAACAACAATAAAGCTTCTGCCGCCCAAGGCGCAGAGCGGAGATCACGATGAAGATCATTCCAAGCGCACTTTTTCTGTCCGCCGGCCTGTGCTCTGCCCTGCTCTGCCAGGCGGGTGAAACGGTGACCATCGCCACCGTGAACAACAGCGACATGATCCGCATGCAGCGACTGTCCAAAACTTTCGAACAGCTGCACCCCGACGTGAAGCTCAACTGGGTGGTGCTTGAAGAGAACGTGTTGCGTCAGCGCCTGACCACCGACATTGCCACTCAGGGCGGCCAGTTCGACGTGCTCACCATCGGCACTTACGAAACACCCTTGTGGGGCGCCAAGCATTGGCTGGAGCCAATAAAGGACCTGCCCGCCAGCTATGACCTCGAAGATATTTTCCCTGCGGTTCGCCAAGGGTTATCGGTCAACGACACGCTCTATGCCCTGCCGTTCTATGGCGAAAGCACCGTCACCTATTACCGAACCGACCTGTTCAAGAACGCCGGCCTGAGCATGCCCGAGCACCCGACCTGGACGCAGCTCGGCGAGTTCGCCGGCAAGCTGCACCAGCCGGATAAAGAACAGTATGGGATGTGCCTGCGCGGCAAGGCCGGCTGGGGTGAGAACATGGCGCTGCTGACGACCATGTCCAACGCCTTTGGCGCGCGCTGGTTCAATGAACAGTGGCAGCCGCAACTCACCGGGCCGCAATGGACTGCCGCCGCCAACTTCTACATCAACACCCTCAAGCAGTACGGCCCACCGGGTGTGTCGAGCAATGGCTTCAACGAGACGCTCGCCCTGTTCAACAGTGGCAAATGCGCAATCTGGGTCGATGCCAGCGTCGCCGGCTCGTTCATCACCGACACAACGCAAAGCAAGGTGGCCAATGATGTTGGTTTCGTCGCCGCGCCAACAGAAGTCACCGACAAGGGTTCGTCCTGGCTCTATGCCTGGTCACTGGCCATCCCGGCGACATCCAAACACAAGGAAGCCGCCAAAGCCTTTGTGACCTGGGCCACCTCCAGGGAATACATCCAACTGGTTGCCGAGACGGATGGCATCAGCAATGTACCGCCGGGCACCCGCATGTCGACCTACAGCGATGCCTATTTGCAGGCGGCGCCCTTCGCCGGTGTCACGCTGAAAATGATGCAGAACGCCGACCCGGCGCACCCATCAGTCCAGCCCGTGCCCTACGTCGGTATTCAGTACGTGACCATTCCCGAATTCCAGGCGATTGGCACGTCGGTCGGCAAGCTGGTATCCGCGGCGCTCACCGGGCAGATGCCAGTGGAACAGGCCCTGGCCTCTGCGCAGCAAAGCACCGAACGCGAGATGAAGCGCGCCGGTTATCCCAAGTAGCACGGCGTGGCGCAATCACTGCGGGTGCGAGCTTATGTGGCGAGGGGGCTTGCCCCCGTTGGGTCGCAAAGCGTCCCTAAAACCAGTCACCGCGATCTTTAGTCAGCAACGCGGTGTCCGGTTTACGACTGCTGCGCAGCCGAACGGGGGCAAGCCCCCTCGCCACATAGCCCGCTGCTACAGGTTTTTTTCGCAGACTAACGACTGGTTTTGACGCCCTCGATTGGGCAACTCTTTAGCTCTTACGATTGGATGGGAACAATGAAACGTCTAGAAGGAAAAAGTGCCCTGATTACCGGCTCCGCCAGAGGAATAGGCAGGACGTTCGCGCAAGCCTATATCCGCGAAGGCGCTACGGTCGCGATCGCCGACATCAACCTGGAACGTGCCCAAGCCACGGCAACCGAGTTGGGGCCCAATGCTTATGCAGTCGAGATGGATGTGACCGATCAGCAATCCATCGACGCCGCCATCGCCACGGTGATCGCCACCACAGGCAAGCTCGACATCCTGATCAACAACGCGGCGCTGTTTGATCTCGCACCGATCACAGAGATTTCTCGCGACAGCTACGAACGGCTGTTCTCGATCAACGTTTCCGGCACCCTGTTCACACTGCAGGCCTCGGCCAAGCAGATGATCCGCCAGGGCCACGGCGGCAAGATCATCAATATGGCCAGCCAGGCCGGGCGGCGCGGTGAAGCGCTGGTCGCGGTGTATTGCGCGACCAAGGCGGCGGTGATCAGCCTCACGCAATCGGCCGGTCTCAACCTCGTTTCCCATCGCATCAACGTGAATGCCATTGCGCCGGGAGTGGTGGACGGTGAGCATTGGGACGGCGTCGACGCGCTGTTTGCCCGCTATGAAAACCGGCCGCTCGGGGAAAAGAAAAAACTGGCGGGACAGGAAGTGCCGTATGGACGCATGGGCACGGCGGATGACCTTGTCGGCATGGCGATTTTCCTCGCATCGGCCGAAAGCGATTACATCGTGGCGCAGACCTATAACGTCGATGGCGGTAACTGGATGAGCTGACTGGCCCCAATTACAGGGCCAGCCAATGCCTCAAAGGCGAAACCGATCCACCGACTGCGAGAGCTGTCCGGCCAGGCTGGACAGTTCATCGGTGGTCGAGGCGGTCTGGTTGATCACCTTGCTGTTGCCTTCGGACATGCCGGCAATCATTTCCACCTGGTGCGCGATTTCGTTGCTGGCCAGGCTCTGCTCACCGATTGTGCGGCTGATGTCATTGACCAATTCTGTGGTACTGAGCGTGGCCTGGAGGATTTCGCGGATGGCGCGCTCGACGTCGGCAGTCACCGCCATGCCCTTGTCGACCTGCGCGACGCCCGCCTCCATGCTGCTGACCGCCTCGCGGGTGCTTTGCTGGATGCGCGCGACCATGGCGGCGATTTCCTGGGTGGAGGCGCTGGTGCGGCCCGCCAGACTACGCACTTCATCGGCGACGACGGCGAAACCACGGCCCTGCTCACCGGCACGGGCGGCCTCGATGGCGGCGTTAAGCGCCAACAGGTTGGTTTGATCGGCGATGCCCTTGATCACCTGAATGATGCTGAAAATCCCCTCGGACTCCTTGTCCAGGGTGCGGATCACCTGGGCCGACTGCTGCGCCGAACGGGCAATCCCGTCCATGTCGCTGACCACTTGATGAATCACCCGACCGCCGTCCTTGGCCAGTTCCTCGGCCTGATTGGCCATGTTCAGTGCACGCTCGGCATGCCGGGTGATTTCTTCGATGCTCGCCGTCATTTCGCTGGCCGCCGCGGCCATGGTGCTGGCGGCAACGCTTTGCTGCTGGCTGCTGCCCGCGACCTGATGGCAGCCGCTGCTCAACTGCTGGCTCATGCCGCTTACGCCGTGGGCGTTGCTGCGAACCACTTCGATCATGCCGCGCAGGTCGCGCTGCATGGTTGCCAGGCTGCGAATCAAGGTGCTGGCTTCGTCCTTGCGGGTGGGCTCGACGATAGGCTCGCTCAGGTTGCCATGGGCGATGCTGTCGGCAATCCGGCTGGCGATCTGCAACGGCCCCATGATGCTCAGGATGACCGAGCGTCCCAGGGCGAGCAGCAGCAACAAGCTGGCAATGAGTACGGCGCCGAGGGTGAAGTTGGCACTGCTGATGGTTTGCCGAGTGCCCGCGCTGGTCTGTTGAGTGTTGGTTTCGATCAGCTCACTGAGGGTGGCCATCTGGTCTTCCAGTTGGCTGAACGCGTTATTGAACGTACCCAGTTGCTGTTGTGCGGAATCCGGATTATCCAGCGCCAGCCCGACAATGCGCTCGGCGGCACTGATGTACGTATCGAGGCTTGGCTTGATCTTGTCCAGCGCGGCCTTGAGGGTGTCGTTGACCGGCAGCTTGAGGTTGTCACCGAGCATCTCGCGAAAATGCGCGGCATGCTCATTGAGTGAACTGCGCACCTCGGCCTTGCTGCTGGGGCTCTTGCCCAACCCTACCAGCATCGCCGACAGCACATCGGCGCGCAGTGCATCGTGCATCATGTCGGCTTCGAGGTGGTTGCGCAGCGCGGTCATACTGACCTCATTGTCACTCACCGCTTCAGCCATCCGTGTATTGCCCACATAGCTGACCAGACTCAAGATCAGGGCGGTGAGCAAGCCAGTGCCTATCAGCAAAATCAAACGTAATTTTATGGACACTCGATGGTTCCCCTGTCAGCAGGTGCGTGGTCGGCTAATTGCCTACTGTTGGGGTTATCGACTGTTCCAACCGGTTACTTAGGCTTATTTCCACGCAAGCCGATTTTTTCGACCTACGGTATGCGCGGACTCAATGCCCGCGAATGTAGTGCTCCAGTTGCCGAATCAAATCGGCCTGCTCGACGATGGCTTCCTTGACCAGATCGCCGATCGACAGCAGCCCGATCAATTCGCCGCCCTCCAGCACCGGCAGATGGCGCAAATGACTGTCGGTCATGACCTCCATGCAGCGCTCGATGCTCTGCAAACTGTCGGCAGTCACCACCGGCGCGCTCATGATCTCGCGCACCGGCGTGCCGACCGAAGAACGCCCCTGTAGCACCACCTTGCGCGCATAGTCGCGCTCGCTGATGACGCCGACCACCTGCCCTTGTTCGATCACGGGCAGCGCGCCGACGTTCTTCTCGGCCATCATTTTCAGGGCGTCGAGGACCATCTGATCCGGTGCGATGCTGTGCACCTGCTGGTTTTGCACGATCTTCAGTTTGAGCAACTGTGCGGCTGTTTTCATCAACGTTCTCCGATACGGTTCAGGGCGACGGTCAAGCCGCCGCGACTTCCACGACGCCGGCGTTCAGACGCACCGGCCACACCCGCAGACGCTGTTCGGGGTACTCCAGGCAGCTGCCGTCTTCAAGACGAAAGTGCTGCTTGTAGATCGGCGACGCCACCACCAGATCCCCCTTGAGACTGCCGATCAATCCGCGGCCAATCACGTTCGCGCCGGATTGCGGATCATGGTTGTCGATGGCGTAGAGGGTGCGGCCTTCGGCCTGCGGCAGGTAGAACAGCGCGACCTGAGCGCCGTCGAGCCAAACGACGACACCGGAATTGCTGACCAGATCCTGCTGACTGCACACCGCCTGCCAGGCTTGGGCATTGGCCGCGGTGGCAAGGGCCTCGACACGCTGGGTAGTGGACTGGCTCATCAGGCATTCTCCTCGGTGACAGGGATAAGGTTGAGTTCGGCGGCCATGATCGGCCGGCGTTGACCGCGTTCCTGGACAAAATGGATGTCCGGGTCCGGGCGTTTATCGTTGACGAAGGTGCGGAAGCGCTTGAGTTTTTCCGGATCCTTGAGGGCATTGGCCCATTCGCATTCATAGCGATTGACCACCAGTTGCATCTGCGACTCAAGTTCCGCACCAAGTCCCAGGCTGTCGTTGATGATCACGTCCTTGAGGTAATCCAGGCCGCCCTCCAGGCTTTCGCGCCAGACCGAGGTGCGCTGCAATTTATCGGCGGTGCGGATGTAGAACATCAGAAAGCGGTCGATGTAACGGATCAGGGTTGCATCGTCCAGGTCGGTGGCGAACAGCTCGGCGTGGCGTGGGCGCATGCCGCCGTTGCCGGCCACATAGAGGTTCCAGCCGTTCTCGGTGGCGATCACGCCGACATCCTTGCTCTGCGCCTCGGCACATTCACGAGTGCAGCCAGAAACCGCGAACTTGAGCTTGTGCGGCGAGCGCAGGCCTTTGTAGCGATCTTCGAGGGTCAGGGCCATTTTCACGCTGTCCTGCACGCCGTAACGGCACCAGGTGCTGCCCACGCAAGACTTCACGGTACGGGTCGATTTGCCGTAGGCGTGCCCGGTTTCGAAACCGGCTTCGATCAGCTCGGACCAAATGTCCGGCAACTGATGCAACTGCGCGCCGAACAGGTCGATCCGCTGGCCACCGGTGATCTTGGTGTAGAGGTCGTATTTCTTCGCCACCACGCCGATCGCGATCAGTTTGTCGGCGGTGATCTCACCGCCAGCAATGCGCGGCACGACCGAATAGGTGCCGTTTTTCTGCATGTTGGCCATGAAGGTATCGTTGGTGTCCTGCAACGGCACCAGCGAGGCGTCCATGATTGGCTGGTTCCAGCACGAGGCGAGGATCGAGCCCACCGCCGGTTTGCACACGTCGCAACCGGTGTGTCCACGGCCATGCTTGGCCAGCAGTTCTTCGAAAGTGATCACCCCTTCTACCCGCACCAGCGCATAAAGCTCCTGGCGGGTGTAGGCGAAGTGTTCGCACAGGCTCTTGTCGACGCTGACGCCACGGGCAATCAGTTCATGCTCGAAGACTTGCTTGAGCAGCCCCGCGCAACCACCGCAACCGGTGCACGCCTTGGTCTGCGACTTGAGCAGGCCCAGGTCGGTGCAGCCGCCATCAATGGCCGAGCAGATCGAGCCCTTGGTGACGTTATGGCACGAGCACACCGTTGCCGACTCGGGCAACGCGCCCGGGCCCAGGGTTGGTGCACCGGCGGACGATGGCAGAATCAGGCTGGCCGGTTCCGGCGGCAAGGCAATGCCGTTCTGCATGTATTGCAGCAGGGTGTCGTAATAGCTGTTGTCGCCGACCAGCACTGCGCCGAGTACACGCTTGCTGTCAGCATCCACCACCAGCCGACGGTAACTGGCCGTCGCTTCATCGATGAACTGATAACTGCGCGCACCCGGCGTCTGCGCATGGGCATCGCCGATGGAGCCGACGTCGACGCCGAGCAGTTTGAGCTTGGTCGACATATCGGCGCCCTGGAACGGCTCGGCGGCTTGATTGCACAGCAGCGACGCGACGCCACGGGCCATCTGATAACCGGGGGCGACCAGGCCGAAGAGGCTGCCATTCCAGGCGGCACATTCGCCGATGGCGTAGATGTTCGGGTCGCTGGTCAGGCACTGGTCGTCGATCACCACGCCGCCGCGAGCACCAATGTCCAGCGCGCATTGGCGGGCCAATGCGTCTTGCGCGCGGATGCCGGCGGAGAACACGATCAGGTCGGTTTCGAGAAATTCGTCATTGGCAAAATTCATCCGGTAACGGTACTGCTCACCGGCAATGATCGACTGCGTGCCACGGGACAGGTGCACACTCACACCGAGCCGCTCGATTTGCGCCTTCAGC
Organism: Pseudomonas sp. 008; assembly: GCF_016861935.1. NCBI lineage: Bacteria > Pseudomonadati > Pseudomonadota > Gammaproteobacteria > Pseudomonadales > Pseudomonadaceae > Pseudomonas > Pseudomonas sp. 008. The sequence goes on from NZ_BOMA01000016.1 coordinate 62,483, forward strand.
GCCAGGCCGCCCTGCTCGTCCAGTTGCACCGGCATCAGGCGCGGGGCGAATTCCACCACATGGGCTTCCAGGCCCAGGCTTTTCAAGGCGTTGGCGGCTTCCAGACCGAGCAGGCCACCACCGACCACCACACCACGCCGGGCATTGGCCGCAGCAGCACGAATCGCGTCGAGGTCTTCGAGGGTGCGATACACCAAGCGCGAGTCGCCTTCGGCACCTTCAATAGGTGGCACGAAAGGATAAGAGCCGGTGGCCAGAACCAATTTGTCGTAAGCGACGCAACCTTGCGCGGTAATCACCTGGCGCCGGGCGCGGTCGATTTCCAGCACCGGCACGCCCAGATGCAGGGTGACGCCCGGCGTCTGGTACAGAGAAGCTTCGCCCAGGGCCAGCGACTCGGCATCGCGACCGCCGAAATACTCGGACAGATGCACACGGTCGTAGGCACGCATCGGCTCTTCGCTGAAGACATGCAGGCGGTAGTGGTCGAGGGCGCCGCGCTCGATGAGCTGCTCGACACAATGATGTCCGACCATGCCATTGCCGATCACGATCAGCGTTTGCAGTTTGTTCAATGCGGCAACATTGGAATTCATAGTAAGCACCCAGCCAAAGCCAATCACGGATAAAAAAGCAAAAAAAAACGCCTGAAACCTCTCGGTTTCAGGCGTCTTTGCCTGTTCTTCGCGGTGTTCGACCTGGCGCCTTCGCCTGATCCACCGATGTTGCCCACGACCTGCTCGGCCGGTCGATCTTCGTTGATCGACGGGGCGGCCCACTGTGTGGACCTTTGATCGATGTAATGCAGCGATTGTGCCAGTTGCGGTTCGACGTATTCGAAACGCCGCTTCAGTGAGGGTTTATCGGGGTTTGACGTGGTTCCCCTTCAGGGTGATTGAACATCGGGATGATTCGGTTTTTGCCTTGGCATAGTGCAGACCATGCGCGACGGGCTTCATAAAAGTGCGTTTGCGTGTCTGATCTTCCGGTGTTGCGGTGGTATTGGCCTGCCCTCACCTGATAGCCTGAGCACCCTTGCCTGCATGTCTCTGATGGATCATCGGCGCGCGAAGACGCCGCGATGATCACTTCACCCCCATTCAATCAAGACAACGGTGACTCTCTTGATCAGCAGCACCCCCACATTTGCCCGCGATATCGACGGCAAAGCCATTTCTGCCAAGGTCCTCGACGAGGTCCGGGAAGAGGTTCTGGCCCTGGCCCATCAGCAGATTTATCCCGCCCTGGCGGTCCTGTTGGTCGGCGACGACCCGGCCAGCCACGTGTATGTGCGCAATAAACTGCTGCGCGCCAAGGAAGTTGGTATCCGCTCCCTTGAATACCGCCTGCCGGAATCCGCCAGCCAGGCCCAGGTACTGGAACTGATTGCACAACTCAATGCCGATCCCACGGTGAACGGCATCCTGGTGCAACTGCCCTTGCCGGCTTCTATCGATGAGCAGGCAGTGATTCATGCCATCGACCCGATCAAGGACGTGGACGGTTTTCACCGGGAAAACGTCGGCGGACTGGTGCAAGGCTTCGAGGTTCTGACCCCGTGCACGCCCAGCGGCTGCATGCGCCTGTTGCACGAAACCTGCGGTGATGACTTGAGCGGCTTGCACGCGGTGGTCATCGGCCGGTCGAACATTGTCGGCAAACCGATGGCGACCTTGCTGTTGCAGGCTAACTGCTCGGTCAGCGTGGTGCACTCGCGCAGCGTCGATGCCCCGGCGTTGTGCCGGTTGGCGGATATCGTGGTCGCGGCGGTGGGCCGGCCAGCGTTGATCGACGCCAGTTGGCTCAAGCCAGGTGCGGTGGTGATCGATGTTGGCATCAACCGCATCACCAGCGAGTTCGGCAACCGTCTGGTGGGCGATGTCGACTACGCCAGCGCCCGCACCGTCGCCAGCGCGATCACCCCGGTTCCCGGTGGCGTCGGGCCGATGACCATTGCCTATCTGTTGAAGAACACGTTGATCGCCAGCCGCTTGCAACGCGCGGCACAGGCTCGCGGGCAGCAGCCCGAAGACGACCTGGCGTTAAACTGAGCACAACGCACACGGCCCACTTGAAAGTGGGCCGTGTCGGTAATGCGAAACCTGTGGGAGCGGGCCTCTGTGGCGAGGGGGCTTGCCCCCGTTGGGTCGCGAAGCGGCCCCAAAAGCTTTGCGACTGCTTCGCAGCCGAACGGGGGCAAGCCCCCTCGCCACAGAAGCCCGCTCCTACATGGATTGTGAGCATTTGGACCGTGTCGATCAGGTCCGTTATTTCCCCGCGTGCAACACCTGCGTTTGCGGCATCGCCGAAGAGTGGTGGTTGAGAATCTTCCACTGACCGCCCACCTGCTCATAAACGAAGGTGTAGCGCGCCTGCACCTGGCGGGTCTTGCCATCGGCTTCGGTCAACGTAAAGGTGTAGACGCCACTGTCCATGGCCACGTTGGCGCCCAATGGGCGGATCTCACGGAAGTTGATCTGCCCTACCGGCTTGAGCGCCATGAAGTGATCGAAGTAGTCCTTGATCTGTGCCGGCGTGGTGCGCACCTGATTGGAAACCGTCGGTTGCAGCACCGCGTTCGGCGCATACAGGTCGACCACGCTCTGAACATTGCCACTCTTCAACGCGCTGTTCCAATGGTCAAACAGGGCGGCGATTTCACGATCTTTCGCGCTGGTCGGTTGCTGCGCCACGCTGCTGTAAACGTAAGGCACCGCTTCCAACGCCTGAGCCAACGGGGTGGTCAGGGCGAACAACAGGGCGATAGTCGAGGTCTTGAATTTCATTGCGCTATTCCAATGATGGTCGATGGGCACACTGTGCCGCCCGGAACGCGGCCCGCCATCGGCCAACCGGAGCCATTTGCCTATGCCATTCGGCAGATAGCGCCCTGCCCCGCTAACAAGGTTTAATGACGCCCCTGCCCGAACGGGCGTACCCGCGCCGGAACCTGCCCCCATGCAAACCCCTGATCATGACCCCGGTAGCGCCCTGGCCATTCGCACTCAATATCGGCAGTCGCAAAGTCGCGCCGCGCGGCTGCGGCTGCTGGTGGATACTGGCCAGGAGCTGACCCAACTGGCTCCCGAGGCCATGCGCCAACGGGTGCTGCAACGGGCCTGCGCCTTCCTGGCGATGGACCATGCGCTACTGCTGGAATGGGACATGGATGCGCAGGTCCGGACCACCGCCAGTCAAGGCAGCCGTGATCGTTTGCACAGCCTCGAGCACCTCGCCGACACCACGATGTGCGCACCGCAATGGCAGGAACAGCCGAGCGCGGATCTGCCCAATGTGTTGCGGGTGCCTTTACGCGGTGGCGATGGTGCCGCCTTCGGTGCTTTGGTGCTGGCCAACAGCGTCAGCATCAGCGCACCGGACACCGAAGACCTCGAATCCCTGCAATTGCTCGCCACCCTGCTCGCCGCGCACCTGGAAAACCAGCGCTTGCTCGACGCATTGGTGACCCGCGAGCGCACCATGTCCGATCTGGTCCACCGACTGTTCCGGGCACAGGAAGACGAACGCAAACGCATGGCCTACGACCTGCACGACGGCCTGGCACAAACCCTCGCCGGGCTGCATCAGCGCCTGCAAGGTTTTGCCGGCCGCTGCCCACCATTGCCCGACGAACTCGGTGCGGACTTACAGACGATTCTTCAACTGGCCCAGCATTGCGTCGGTGAAGGCCGGCAATTGATCCGTGGCCTGCGTCCGACGGTGCTCGACGACTTTGGCTTGCTGAAAGCGGTCGACAAAGAGGCCGATCGCCTGCGCGAGGCGGGGATCAAAGTGAACTGGAATGCGCGTTGCGAAGCACGTTTGCCCAGCCAGGTGGAGATCGCCCTGTTCAGGATCGCCCAGGAAGGCATCAACAATATTCTCAAACATGCGCAGGCCAGCCACGTCGTGCTGGCGCTGCAACTGCATGACGGACACGCCTCGCTGCGGCTGGACGATAACGGCCAGGGCTTTGCCATGGAACAACCCCTCGACACCTGCGGCGCCCGGCACCTGGGGCTTGCCGCGATGCAGGAACGCGCGAGCCTGCTGGGCGGTGAGTTCTCGTGCATCAGCCATGCCCACGGCGGAACGCAACTGCGCGCCACCGTCCCCTCCGGCCTGAATGGAACCCCTCAATGACTGACGTTATACGACTGGTGGTCGCGGACGACCATGAAGTCACGCGCACCGGCTTCGTCTCGTTGCTCGCCGGCCTGACGCAATTCGAAGTGGTCGGCCAGGCGTGCAATGGCCAGCAAGCACTGGATTTATGTGAACGGCTTTTGCCCGACATCGTCATCCTCGATATCCGCATGCCGGTGCTCAATGGGCTCGGCGCCGCACGCCTGCTTCAAGAGCGTCTGCCGAGCCTGAAAGTGATGATGTTCACCATGGACGACAGCCCCGATCACCTTGAAGCCGCCATGAACGCCGGTGCTGTGGGCTATCTGCTCAAGGATGCCAGTCGCCACGAAGTGATCGACGCCTTGCAACGTGTCGCTGCCGGCGAGCAGGCCCTCAACAGTTCAGTCAGCGCGCAGTTGCTGCGCCGCCTGACCGAGCGCAACGCCAGCGGCGCCGCCCCCGTAACCCTGACCCCACGGGAACGCCAGGTGCTGGGGCTGGTGGCCAGCGGCATGAGCAACCGTGAAATCGGCGCAAAGCTCGGCATCACCACCGGCACGGCCAAAGCCCACGTGGAACGGGTCATCGGCAAACTCGGTGCCGCCGACCGCACCCAGGCCGCTGTGCGTGGCATTGCGCTGGGTCTGGTGACCCAGGCATGAAGGTTTCAAACGCCCGCCGCTGGGCCGATCTGCCGTTACGCGGCAAAGCCCTCGTGGTGATTTCCCTGCCGCTGGTGATTCTGTTGCTCTCGCTGGTGCTGATCTACACCACCGAACGACAGACCGCGCGCGCGGAAGAGGACGTGCGCCGCGTGCTGCTGGTGCAAGGCGATATTCAGGCGGTGCACACCCTGCTCGCCGAGGCCGCCGCCAGCGTGCGCGGCTATCTGCTGACCCATCGCGAGGATTTCCTGCCGGGTTACCGGCAAGCCAAGCCCTTGATCGAATCGGCCCTGCAGCGGCTCGACCGCAACGTTCGCGATCAGCGGGTGCGTAAACATCTGGAGGCGATCACGCCGCTGATCGACACCAAGGTCGAAGGTCTGGTTGAACTGCTCGATGATCGCAACGCAACCCCAGAGTCGATCACCACAATCCTGATCAACAACAAACATGTCCTCGACGAATTACGCGAACGTATCAGCGCCATGCGCACGCTTGAGGACACCCTGCTGGCCGAGCGCACCGCAGCGGCGGCCTCCACTCGACAACGTCTGTTGTTCTCCACCTTGCTGGCCGCCGTTTGCGGGCTGTTCGGCGCCATTGTCGCGGTGCTGTTTCTGTCCAAAGGCATCGTCGCACGGGTGCAGCAGGTTCAGGGCAACGCCCAACGGCTGGCACTCGGTCAACCGTTATTGCCGCAACCGCCGGAGAACGATGAGATCGGTCAATTGGGCACGCGCCTGGTCGAGGCCGGGCTGTTGCTGGCCGAACGTGAACGAGCCTTGCGCGACAACGAAGAACGCTTGCGGCTGATCATCGATGGGGTGAAGGACTACGGTATTTTCGCCCTCGACACACGCGGCTTCGTCACCAGTTGGAATGCCGGCGCCGAACGGATCAAGGGCTACACCGAACAAGAGATCGTCGGCCAGCATTTCTCGGTGTTTTATCTGCCGCAAGAATGTCCGCAGCATCCCGACATGGCACTGCGCGAGGCCACACGCAATGGTCATTACATGGAAGAGGCCTGGCGTTGCCGCAAGGATGGCAGCCGCTTCTGGGCCAGTGTGGTGATTACTGCGCAGTACGACAGCAGTGGCGCCCTGCGCGGGTTCTCCAAGATCACCCGCGACATCACCGATCGCCGTGTTGCCGAGATCGCGCTAAGTACTGCGCGGGAAGAAGCAGAACGCGCCAGCCGCGCCAAAAGCGAGTTTCTGTCGCGCATGAGCCACGAACTGCGTACTCCGCTCAACTCGATTCTCGGCTTCGCGCAACTGCTGGATATGGATTCGCCCAAAGGGCAGCGGGCGCAGATCGGTCACATCCTGCGAGCCGGGCAACACCTGCTGACCCTGATCAACGAAGTGCTGGACATCGCCAAGATCGAGGCCGGGCGCCTGCCACTCAACGTTGAAGCCGTGCCTTTGGCGGTGGTGCTGCAAGAAGCCCTGACGCTGGTGTCGCCCATGGCCTGCGACGCCGGCATTCGACTGGTGGAACTGCCGATGCTGGCCGCCGACAGCGGGATCGTCGCCGATCGGCAACGGCTGGTTCAGGTGCTGCTGAACCTGTTGTCCAACGCGATCAAATACAACCGGCCCCAGGGTCAGGTGCACATTGAGGTCAGGGTTCATCAACAACGAATTGCGGTATCGGTCTGCGATACCGGCAAGGGCATTGCAGCTGATCGGCAGGACCAACTGTTCAAGCCGTTCGAGCGCCTGGAGACCGACCCGAACGTGGAAGGCACGGGCCTCGGCCTGGCGTTGAGCAAGAGTCTGCTGGAAATGATGAACGGCAGTCTGACCGTCAAAAGCCAGCCCGGCAACGGCTCCAGTTTCACCCTGGAACTGCCCTTCGAGCGATTGCCGTCAACCACTGAGCCACCTGCGGCATTGATCAGCCCGCCAACCGCAACGCCCGCCCTCGCCGCCCCCGATTACCAGGGCAAAGTGCTGTGCATCGAAGACAATCTGTCGAGCCTGGCCCTGATCGAAACCCTGCTGCAACGACGGCCACACATCCAGTTGCTCTCAAGCATGCAGGGGCAAATGGGCCTGGACCTGGCCCGGCAACATGCACCGCAGCTGATTTTGCTGGATGTGGCGCTGCCGGATCTTGATGGTTTCAACGTTCTGCAACGCTTGCGTCTGTCCTCCAGCACCCGCGCCACACCCGTGCTGATGATCACCGCCGATGCCAGCGACCTCACGCAACAGGCCTTGCTGGAAGCAGGAGCGACCGCGGTGCTGACCAAGCCAATTCACATTCCTTCATTCCTTGCCCACCTTGACCAGCACCTACCGGAGCCCGTGTGAACACCGACCTGCGCATTCTGATCATCGACGACCAACGACCCAACCTCGATTTGATGGAGCAGTTGCTGGTCCGCGAAGGACTGACCAATGTACTGAGCAGCACCCAGCCGCTGCGAACCCTGGACCTGTTCAACAGCTTCGAGCCAGACCTGGTCATTCTCGACCTGCACATGCCGGAGTTCGACGGCTTTGCCGTGCTCGAACAGCTCAACCGGCGCATTCCAGCCGGCGAATATCTGCCGATCCTCGTGCTCACCGCCGACGCCACCCGCGATACCCGCCTACGCGCGCTGGCCCTGGGCGCCAAGGACTTCATCAGCAAGCCATTGGACGCCCTGGAAACCATGCTGCGGGTCTGGAACCTGCTGGAGACCCGCGCACTGTATAAAGCCCTGCGCACGCTGGTCCCTGCGGATCAAATCGAGTTGCTGCGTCAGTTAAGGCCGCAGCCAGTTAGCTGATTGCAGGGGCGGAATCACTGACGATTTGCCGCTGAAAGCCAGGTTGCGTGGCTGGCTCGGCGTCCTAACGGCTGCCGGCTGCAGAAAGCCCAGCAAGGCTCGCTGCGTGTCATGCCAGGCCGTGGGGTGTTCCATGTCGAGGAAATGCCCGGTGTTCTCGATGGTCTGAAACTGCGCCTTGCGGGTATGTGCCGCAAACAGACGGGCGTCTTCCACCGAGGTGTACTCGTCCCATTCACCATTGATAAACAGCAGCGGGACTTCGATGGCATCGGCACAAGACACGTAGCAGTGGGTGTCCTGGGTCAGCACCTCATTGACGTGGAAATGCATCTGCCGATATTCATGTTCATCCAGGCTGCTGACATGGCGCTCATTGAAACGCTTGAACAGCGACGGCAGGTGCTTGCCGATCGTTCCGTTGATCAAACGCCCGACATTGCGTCGATCGCAGGCCTGAAGAAAGTGCCGCCCGCTCTCCAGATACTCACGCATCGGCGTGTTGATCCGCGCGGCGAATGAACTGATCACCGCCTTTTCGATCCGGCGGGGCCGCTGGGCCAGCGCTACCAAGGTCGCCGCACCGCCCCAGGAAAAGGACAGCACATGCTGGGCGCGAAAGTGCTCGATCAACTCCAGCAGTATTTCGGCCTCGTCTTCCTTGCGGATCGGTTGGTCATGCAGGTTGTGTTGTTTCGATTGACCGGCGTAGGGCTGATCGTAGAGGACCACATTGAATCGTGGCCGCAGGTAACGCACCGTTTGCGCAAAGGATGCGGTCGTTGCCAGTGAGCCATTGACCAGAATGATGGTCTTGTCAGCAGCGGCGTTGAGATAGTGCTCGGTATAAACCTTGTACTTCTTACCAATCTCGACGATGGCAGTTTTCGGCATCATTTCATTCTATTCCTTGAACAAATTGGACCAGGCACACAGCGTGGTCGACTGTCCGGCTTCCTCCGGGCAAGCCTGACAGCACAAACCAGCGACAACGGTACAAGGGCGCTGAGATGAACGCCATGACCAATGAGTCACAACCCGACCAGCGGTTTCCAGTTAAGCAGGAATTTTCCCGTGTGCAAGCTCACAAGCTCGAAAGCATCTGCCCAGACGCTTCGCCGGCATCAGCCTATGCTTGTTGATTGCCCCACCCTTTTCATCTGCCCATCAAGGAGTTGAAAAATGTCGCTAACGCTTTACTACCATCCGCTGTCGTCGTACTGCCACAAAGTGCTCATCGCGCTCTACGAAAACGGCATCGAGTTCGACAGAAGAATCATCGATCTCACGGACGCCGCCGACCGCGCAGAGCTTCAGGCATTGTGGCCAATCGGAAAATTCCCGGTACTTCGCGATCATGCTCGTCAACGTAATCTGCCGGAGTCCAGCGTCATCATCGAGTACCTGGATCGCCTGTATCCAGGTGAACAGCGCCTGGTTCCGGACGATTGGGAGACCGCGTTGGAGGTGCGCTTATGGGACCGGTTTTTCGACAATTATCTACAAACGCCGGTCCAACAGATTGTCAGTGATCGGATACACGCGACCAACGGTGATTTGACCAGGGAACGGGCCACGCTTGCGACGGCGTACAGCATGCTCGAGCGCCGGATGGCGTCCAGAATCTGGGTGGCCAGCCCGGACTTCAGCCTGGCCGATTGTGCCGCCGCCCCGGCGTTGTTCTATGCCTGCACACTGGTGCCGTTCCCCGACGACTACCAGCATTTGAGCGCCTATTTCGACCGGTTGATCCAGCGACCGTCATTCCTGCGGGTGATCGACGAAGCCAGGCCCTGGTTTTCGTTCTATCCGTTTGCGGATCGCCTTGCACAACGGTTTCGTGAGGCGCCGGATAATGCATGACCAGTCATTGGCCGTAACGCGATCTGTAGACAACCCGGCGTTTGCGATGTTGCTGGAGGGGATTCGCAAGGCTGTGCGGGAGGGATGGGGGTCGTAGGAACTGCTCCTGCGATCGGCGGATTACCGTTGCGCCAACTCATGCCGGATGCATTGCTCGTAATATGTTTGCTTGATGCCGGCAGGCTTGAGACGCGAAGGGCTGTTATAGGTTTGCTCCGTGATGCCCATGGCCGTCATGCGCATCCACGGCCGGGGAAACTTGCGCGATTGCAGCTTCTTGCGTGCCCCGTAAAGCGTGAGCCCGGAAAGTTTCGAGGCTTGCGCGCCCTCGGCTATTTCCGAGCCCCAGCTGCATACATAGCGAGAGTTCTTGCTCAGTTCCTTTGCCTGGGCTCCAAACGAAATAGCCACCAGGACAAACGTTGCAGTCATCCATACCAAAGTCCGCATATCGCCAATGCCTAACTTGCTGAAAAGAAAGCAAGTTTGACAACGAACCGAAAATCGGGGGGCCAGCAGTTTGCCTCATTTCATCGCTGATTCTCTTTCCCAGGCCCGATGTAAAAGATCGATGACCTCTTCATCCGACGTCTGAGTGAAGTCCGTGTACCAATAGCCGATCGATACCAGCCAATCGGGGGTGAGCGGGCAAATCAGCTCGTCCACTTCATCACGCAGCGCCTCTGCCGTTTCCATGGGGGCCACCGGCACGGCAACGACGATGCGAGACGGTGCTTGCAGGCGCACGGCCTGTATCGCGGCCATCATCGTGGCCCCTGTCGCCAGGCCGTCGTCGATCAGAATCACCACTTGATCCTTGAGTGCCAAAGGCTCGCGGGATGCCCGGAATAGCTGCTCGCGACGCAACATTTCCTGCGTTTCCTTCGCCACCACAGCGTCGAGCGTACGCTGGTCGATGCCATTAGCCCGCAGCGCATCGTCATTGACGATTTGAATACCACCGCTGGCGATAGCGCCCATGGCGAATTCCTGGTGGGACGGCACGCCCAGCTTGCGGACCAGCATCAGGTCCAGGCGAACCTCCAGGGCCGTGGCCACTTCATAGGCGACCGGCACGCCGCCACGGGGTAAGGCCAGGACGATGACATCGGCTCTTTTGGCGTATTTAAGCAACGGTTCCACCAGGCTTCGGCCGGCATCAACCCGGTCATTCAAGATGGTTTGCAATGAAGGACTGTGATTCATCTGAAAACCTCCCTGGGGCGGGAACCCCGAAACGGGCAAGTCAATTTCGCCAAGGATGCTTGCGACTACACCGCCAGAATGCTGCAAGGCACCTGATACAGAATATGTTCGGTCGTGCTGCCGAGCAGTTTCTCCAGGCTGCCGTACTGTGTTCTGCCCATCACGATCACATCTATCTGGTGTTCGTGGGCGAACTCACTCAGCGCCGACACCGGATGCCCCGTGATGAAATGCCGGCATTCAGCGGGCACGCCGAACCGGGCGGCCAACTTGAGGAATGAGGTTTCCAGGTCCTTGCGCAATTCCCGGGTAAGCTCCGATAGCGTCAGGCCACCACCCAGATCCGCCAGAAAAGCGGCCGGAATATCACATGCGTACAGCAGATGCAACTCGGCATTGCATTGCAGCGCAAGGGCAGACGCCTGCAGGATGATCCGGTCATTGAGTTCGCTGTTCGAAGGCTCGGTATCGACAACATCAACCGCGGCCACCACCTTCTGCGGCAAGGCATGGCTTTCGGCGCCCACTAGATAGACCGGCACCGGACAATGGCGCAACAAACGCCAGTCCAGCGGCGTAAAGAACGCGCGCTTGAGCACGGGCTCATGCTGGACTTGCTTGATCAACAGATCGGGGTGCATTTCCGTGACGTGATCAAGGATGTCCTGACGCATGTTGTCGGCCCAGGCGACCTCGGTTGTCACCTCGATCCCCCTGCCCTGCATTTTTTCCGCCTGCTCCTTGAGCCAGTCGCGGTGTTCCTGCAGGTAGCTCGCCCGAGCCACTTTCCGGTCGCCCTCTTCAAGTAACGACAGAATGTCCAACGAGGGGATCAGCGCAGCAATATGCAAGCTCGCCCCACTGGCCTTGGCCACGGCAGCGGCATGGTTGAGCGCGGGAGACTGGCGCAGGAGCGGGTTGATGATCAGTAATAACCGTTGATACTGGCTCATGATCTGACTCCGGACAGCGATGGCGTTTTCGCCAGGTCAGCAACCCGGCTTCAGCCCAGACTCCCTCCTTAAAGTCTCTTGGGCCTTGATTTATATCAATCCCCTGTGGGCGTCATTGAAGGTGCCCACTTGGGAAAGAATAGTTCACAACGGTGTTGTGGAAATGCCCACCGGATGGTCGATGGCTCGGGTTTGTTTGTGACTCAAGAATCGGTCACCCAGTCCCAAGAACAAACAACTCCAACATGGCCTCGACAGCATGCACCCGCAAAGACTGACCCTGCACAATGAGTTGCACGCGCGCCCTTCGCTGTATTTCGACGAACCCGCCCACGTGTTTCATCTGGCGTTTCTGGCTAATGACGGGCAATGCGACACCCTGCTGAGTCGCTGCTGCCCCGGCCCCGTCGACCCGGATGCAGCCCAGGGCATCACCAGGCTTGAGGGGCATGCCTTGAAGTGGGAGCGACACGCGGAGTTCCTGACGCTGACACTGGTGGTGCCCTCTTCCAGTCAGGAGCCTGACTGGAGCCAGCCCCCCAAGACTTTGATGGACCGCGTCGAACCCTTCATGCAGCACGTGATCAACGCCGTGCAGATTGTGGTGCGCAACGACGCGTCATTTTCCGGCGATCTGTCGGTTTATGGATTCAAAGACCCTTGCGGCTCATGCATAGGCGGTGGCGATGCGACGGTCTGGAGCGATTTTCGCCTGAGCGAGGACGGCACTAACCGTTTCCTGTTCGTCAACAAGCGCCTGAATGCCTATCGCCAAGGCCGGATGATCCGCCGCCTGCTGGAAATCGAAACCTACCGCATGATGGCGTCGCTTTCCCTTACCACCGCGAAAACCTTGAGCGCTCAGCTCAACGTCTTCGATAAGACATTGGTCAACCTGTCGGAACGTAACGCCGGCCCCGATACCGGCAATGCGAAAGCGTTGTTGACTGATATCGCCAGTCTGTCGGCGCAAGTGGTCAGCAGCACCGCGAAAACCCGACACCGCTTCAGCGCCACCCAAGCGTATGCCCAGCTGGTTTTCGAGCGTTTGGGCGAACTCAGGGAAACTCACGTGGGCGATTGCCAGCGACTGGGGATCTTCATCGAAAGACGCTTCAAACCTACCGTCAGGTACTGTGACGTCACCGAACAGCGCCTGGAGCAGTTGGCCAAAAGCGTGGCCAACCTCGGGGATCTGCTGCAGGCGCGGGTGCAGGTTGAAATGGAAGAACAGAACTCGGAAATCCTGAGCAGCCTGAACGCTCGCGCCGATACCCAAATCAAAATCCAGCGTGCGGTCGAAGGCTTGTCGATTATCGCCATCACCTATTATTTGCTGAGCCTGTTCAAGCTGTTCTACTCAGGCCTGCACACCCTGGGCGCGGACATTTCCGCGCGGGACGCCATGCTGGCCATGACCCCGCTCGCACTGTGCATCCTGCTGTTTATTTTGATCAGGATCAGAAAGGCCAAAGAACACTGATCAATCGGTTGGCGGCGTTCAAGGCTTGCGCAACAGATAGGTATCCATGATCCACCCGTTGGCCAACCGCGCCGCCTTACGCACCCGCTCAATTTCATCGGCCACGTCTTTGAGCTTGCCGCTGATCAGGATTTCATCCGGCGTCCCCAAATAGGCCCCCCAGTAAATGTCTGTCTCCTGATCAGCCACGTGATGGTAGGCATCTTGCGCATCCAGCATCACCACCAGGCTGTCGGCATCGCTTACTTGGCCGGCCGCCAGCCGTCGACCGGTGGTGATTTCAACTGAGCGACCGATGCTGTTCAGCGGCACTTTATGTTGCGCCGCCAACGCCTGCACGCTGGTGATGCCGGGGATCACCTCGAATTCGAACAGACAACGACCGGACGCCAGAATCGCCTGCAGGATCCGAATGGTGCTGTCGTACAACGCCGGATCGCCCCACACCAGAAAACCGGCGCACTGGTCGTCGGTCATTTCCTCATTGATCAACCGCTCGAACGTCTGCTGCTTGGCACGGTTCAGGTCTTCGACGCTGGCGTTGTAGTCCACATCCCCGCGCTCACGCTCCGGGCTGTGGGCTTCAACGAAGCGGTAGTCGTGATCGGTGATGTAGCGCTCGCAGATCTCGCGGCGCAGGTCGATCAGTTTGTCTTTACTCTGGCCTTTGTCCATGAGGAAAAACACGTCGACCCGGTTCAGCGCCTTCACCGCCTGCATCGTGATGTAGTCGGGGTTGCCGGCGCCGACACCGATGACCAGAAGTTTTTTCATCACAGCGCTCCTTCAGGGTCCATGCCCGTCAAACGAAACCGCCAGCGACCGTTGAACCGCAATTCGATGGCCGACAACGGTTCGACGTCGATCTGGTTGAACGCCGCGCCCTGCAACACCTGCATCAGCGCGGCGCGAATGACAAACGGATGGGTGATGGCAACGACATGCTCCGGTGTTGCCTCAAGGGTCTTCAGCCACGCGGCCACCCGCTCACCGAGCTGCGCCACCGATTCTCCACCGTGGGGCGCCGACGTCGGGTCACTGAGCCAGGTCTGAAGCGTCTCGGGTTCGGATGTTTGTAAGTCGTCGATCGACGTGCCTTGCCAGCGTCCGAAATCGCAATCCCCCAGTGCCGTGACAATCTCCACGTTGTCGCCAAACAGCTCAGCGGTTTGCCGGGTCCGCAGTTCAGGGCCGCAGAGTAAACGGGGGGCTCGCTTGAACTGACGACTGCGCGAGCCCTTCGCCGATTGCCAATCCATTTCCACGGGTTCATTCGTAGGAAAACGCGCCAGTTTCTGTGCGACGGTTCGAGCGTGGCAAATCAGGGTCAAGCGGGTCGCCTGCACGGAGGTTCTCTCTGTCAGTGGAATGAAAGACGGCATGATGCCGTGCATTGTGCCGCAAGAAACGCAATCTGAATGCCTTCCTTGTAGCAGCTGCCGAGCCTGCGAGGCTGCGTTCGGCCGCGTAGCGGTCGTAAACCCTGAGAGCACAGTGTGCCTGACGGACCGCAGTGCCCGATTTTACGACTGCTACGCAGCCGAACGCAGCCTCGCAGGCTCGGCAGCTGCTACGGCATCGGGCTCGCAGCCCATTTTATTCCTGAGCCGGGTCGATATCTCACACCTCTATGGGCGATGTCCTACAAAACCTGTCGACATCCACGCAGCCCCGCACGCACGGGGGTTTCGCCCCATTTTAGTGCTTTTAAAATCCGCACAAAAATTCACTAGACATGTAGCGCACGTTACATAAATACTAATTTAGCGATTTATGAAATGAAACCGACACACCCATCCAGCAGGAGCCCGGATGCCCCCTCTCAGAGACCTGATCACCGAGCCCGGCCTGGACTTCACGCCGTCGGAACGCAAAGTCATACGTGCCTTGCTGGACCAGTACCCGCGTAACGGACTGGGCCCGATGTCACGCTTGGCCGAACATGCCGGTGTCAGCGATCCGACCATCGTGCGGCTGGTAAAAAAACTGGGTTTCAGCGGTTACGCCGATTTTCAGGAAGCCTTGCTCAGTGACATGGATCACCGCCTGCGCTCCCCCAGCACCCTGTTGCAGCCCCGCGCCCAACTCAAAAAAGATGACCCCTGGAGCCATTATCTGGCAGACAGTCATCGGGCACTGGTAGAAACCCAGGCGCTGACCCAGCCTGAAGATGTGCGGATTCTGGTGGAGTGGCTGCTCGACACCCGCCACCAGGTCCACTGCTTTGGCGGTCGCTTCAGCAGTTTCCTCGCCAACTATTTGCTCAATCACCTGCGCCTGTTGCGGCCCGGCTGTTTCGCCCTGGAAGACAACGCCCAGTTACCGGACCGGTTGTTTGACGTGCAGCGTCAGGACGTATTGCTGGTGTTCGACTATCGCCGCTATCAGTCCCAGGCCCTGCGGGTCGCCAATGCCGCTAAGAGCCGACATGCGCGTGTCGTGCTGTTCACCGACATCTACGCATCACCGCTGCGGGAAATAGCCGACCTGATCATCAGCGCACCGGTGGAATCGGCGTCGGCCTTCGACTCGATAGTGCCGGCACTGGCCCAGGTTGAAGCACTGATTGCCTGCCTGACCCTGCGCAGCCCCGATCTGGCCGATCGCCTGGAAGGCATCGATGCCCTGCGAGCCGACTTCGACACTCACCTGCTGGAGGATAAATAAGGATGTTCATGCTCCCCCACCATTCGCCCCGGGACTTGCCGTTTGCCGCCGACCACACCGCGCTGTTGCTGGTGGACATGCAACGTGCCTGGCTCGAACCGCAGTTCGACCCACACCTCAACGAACCGGATGCCGACTACTTCCTGACCCGCGCCCGCACGCAGGTGGTGCCCAATCAACGCAGGCTGCTCAATGCCTTTCGCAGCGCCCGGCAAAACGTGTTGCACACACTCATCGAAAGCCTCACCGCCGATGGCCGCGACCGTTCGCTGGATCACAAACTCTCGGAGATGCACCTGCCCAAGGGCAGCCCGCAAGCGCAAATCATCGAAGAGCTGACGCCGATCGAAAACGAAATCGTGCTGCCCAAGACCTCTTCCGGGGTGTTCAACTCCACCAGCATCGACTACGTGCTGCGCAACCTTGAAACCCGCCACCTGATCATCGCCGGCATCGTCACCGACCAATGCGTCGACATGGCCGTGCGCGACGCCGCCGACCGTGGCTACCTGGTAACGCTGGTCGAAGATGCCTGCGCCACCTACACCGAACAACGGCATCACGCCTGCCTGAACGCCATCAAGGGCTACTGCTGGATCACCGACACCCAGACTGTGCTTGGCCGGTTGCAGGAGATCCAGCCATGAGCGAACGCCTGTCACCACTGCCCATGACCACCATTGTCACCACCGACCTCATCGGCGTGACACGCGGCCGTTCCTTCCCCACCGACGAACTCGATGCCTATCAAGTGGCCGGTTGCGGCTGGGTGCCGGCCAACAGCGCCCTGACCCCGCAAGACATCATCGCCTCCAGCAACCCTTGGGGTGCTTATGGGGATTTACGGCTGGTTCCCGACTTGAGCAGCCGCGTGACTGTCAACAACGGCCCGGATGCCGACGCCCCGGCGCTCGACTTCATTCACGGCGACATTCGCGAAACCGATGGCCGTCCGTGGGGTGCTTGCCCTCGTACGCTGTTGCGCAACGAGGTGGAGCGCTATCGCGATGAGTTGGGGTTGCAGATCAATGCCGCGTTCGAACATGAATTCAACCTCGACAGCGGCGCGGTGGAACACCTGGCGTTCTCTCTGGAAGCCCAGCGCCAGGGCGCCGGGTTCGGCGGCTGGCTACTCAGTGCACTGCGAGCCGGCGGCGTCGAACCGGAAATGTTCCTGCCGGAGTACGGCAAGCACCAATACGAAATCACCTGCCGCCCGGCCCTTGGTGTCGCTGCCGCCGACCGCGCGGTGAACGTGCGCGAGATCACCCGTGAGATCGCCCGGCAAATGGGCCTTGGCCTGAGTTTCGCCCCCAAGACGGCGAAGCATGCCGTGTGCAACGGCGTGCATTTGCACGTGAGCCTGCAAGACATGGCCGGCCAACCGGTGATGTATGACGCCGACACCGCCAACGGCCTGTCGACCCTCGGCCAGCATTGGGCTGCCGGCGTTCTGCATTACTTGCCAGCGCTCTGTGCGTTCACCGCGCCAACGCCGATTTCCTATGAACGCTTGCAGCCCCATCACTGGAGCGCTTCCTACGCCTGCCTCGGCCAACGCAACCGCGAAGCGGCGCTGCGGATTTGCCCGACCGTCAGCCTGGGCGGCAAATCCGTGGCGATGCAGTACAACCTGGAGTTTCGCGCCATGGACGCCACCGCCTCACCGCACCTGGCCATGGCTGCATTGCTGATCGCCGGGCGCCTGGGTATCGAGCAGCGCCTGGCGTTGAACGCCATCACCGATGAAATCCCTGACTCCCTGAACGAAGAGCAACGCCAGGCCCGCGGCATCGTCGCCCTGCCCGCGTCGCTGTCCCGGGCACTGGATTGCCTGCGCAACAGCGAGGCGCTGATCGAAGCTCTGCCGAGCGCGTTACTGGATACCTACTTCGCCCTGAAAACCGAGGAACTGACGCTGACGGAACAGCTCTCGCCCGCCGACCTCTGTGAGCACTATGCGCGCCTGTACTGAATCCGCAGAACTGGGCCTCTACACCCGGCCTGCCTACACCCTGAGCCGGGAAGCTTCCGAGCACCCGCTGATTCTGGTGTGTGAACACGCCAGTCGTTTTATCCCGGACGGGTTAAACGACCTGGGCCTGAGCGAGGAGGCCGCCCGCGAACACATCGCCTGGGACATCGGCGCCCTGGCGCTGGCCGAGGGTTTGGCCGAAGCGCTGGGCGCGACCCTGTTGGCGGCCAACTATTCGCGGCTGTTGATCGACCTCAACCGCCCGCGCCACGCGCCGGACAGCATTCCGTTGCAGAGCGAGATTTATCAGGTGCCGGGCAATCGCGATCTGGACGAGGCCACCCGTGAATACCGCCGGCACTGCCTGTTCAAGCCGTTTCATGCGCGCCTGCAAACCTTGATCGACGCCCGTGTGGAGCAAAATAAACCGGTTCGAGTGGTGGGAATTCACAGTTTCACGCCGATATATTACGGCCAGCCACGATCGCTGGAAGTCGGCGTGTTGTACGGCCAGGCCACGGAATACGCCCAGCGAATGATCGACGGCCTGAGCCGGCACCCATTGAAAGTCGCCGGTAATCAGCCATACAAAGTCAATCCGCTGGGTGACATGACCGTACCGGTTCACGGCGACGCACGCGGGCTGGACTCGGTGCTGATCGAGGTGCGCAACGACCTGCTGCGCACCCCCGAGGACGTTGGTCGCTGGGTCGACTATCTGGCGCCGCTGCTGTAGCAACAGCTTCAAACTCGCAGCGTGTAGCTGCTTATATCAAGGAGAACGGCTTCATGGACATTGAAGAATTCGGCTACAGGCAAGAGTTGAAACGTAGCCTATCACTGACCGACCTGGTGGTGTACGGGATGATCTTCATGATCCCGATCGCTCCGTTCGGCGTGTATGGTTACGTCAACGCCGAAGCACCCGGCATGGTGCCGCTGGCCTACATCATCGGCATGGTAGCGATGCTGTTCACCGCCCTCAGTTACGGCAGCATGGCCCGGGCCTTTCCGGTGGCAGGCTCGGTGTATTCCTACGCACAACGCGGGCTCAACCAACATGTCGGGTTTATCGCCGGCTGGCTGATGCTGCTCGATTACTTGCTGATTCCACCGCTGCTCTATGTGTATGCGGCGATGGCACTGAATCACTTGTACCCGGACATCCCGAAAGTCGGCTTCATCCTGGCCTTTCTGGTCAGCGCCACTTTCGTCAACCTGCGGGGCATCACCTTCACCGCACGCATGAACATCATCTTCCTGCTGGCGCAACTGGTGGTGCTGGGGATCTTCCTGTTCTACGCCTGGACTGCCTTGCACAGTGGCGGCGGTAACGGTCAGCTGACCCTGGCGCCGCTGTACAACCCCGAAACCTTCAACTTCGCCCTGCTGATGCAAGCGGTGTCGATTGCGGTGCTGTCGTTCCTCGGTTTCGATGCCATTTCCACCCTCGCCGAAGAGATCAAGGGTGATCCGGGCCGCAGCGTCGGCAAGGCTGCGCTGATCACTCTGCTGGTGATGGGCGTGATCTTCGTCGTGCAGACCTGGATCGCCACCGACCTGGCCGCCGGCCTGGGCTTCAAGTCCGCCGACACCGCGTTCTATGAAATCGCCGAAATCGCTGCCGGTAGCTGGCTGGCCACCCTGACCGCCGTGGCCACCGCGCTGGCCTGGGGTGTGGCGGTCGCCATCACCTCCCAAGCGGCGGTTTCGCGACTGCTGTTCGGCATGGCCCGGGACGGCAAACTGCCAAAAGTGCTGGCCAAAGTGCACCCGAAACACAACACACCGTACTTGAGCATTTATCTGGTGGCGGTGTTGTCGCTGGTGATCTGCTACCTGTTCATCAACTCGGTGGACACCCTCACCTCCCTGGTGAACTTCGGCGCCCTGAGCGGCTTCATGCTGCTGCACCTGACCGTGATCAACTACTACTGGCGCCGGCAGCAATCCGGCCAGGTGATCCGTCACCTGATCTGCCCGGTCATCGGCTTCATCATCGTCGCGGCCATCATGTACAACATGGGCGTCGATGCACAGAAACTCGGCCTGATCTGGATTGCCCTGGGCCTGGTCTATCTGTTCTTCCTCAACAAACTGGGTACCAGCACGGCACTGCCCGACCCAAGCAATGGCTGACAAGAAAAAGAGCAGCGTCTGACACGATTTCAGGCGTGCGCCGATTTAACGCGTGGAAACCGACAGTGATAGTCAGGTTCGGTGCAAGCCGCCGAACCTTTTGATACAGGAGTATGTCCATGCTGGTCTTACGTCCAGTCGAGTTAACCGACCTGCCCCAGTTGCAGCAGCTGGCGCGCGACAGTCTGGTGGGGGTCACGTCCTTGCCGGACGACACCGAACGCCTGAGGGAGAAAATTCTCGATTCCTGTGCTTCGTTCGAAAAAGACGTCCAGGGCCAAGGCCCGGAGAACTATTTCTTCGTGCTGGAAAACCTGACGACTCGCCGTCTGGTCGGCTGCTCCGAAGTGCTCGCCACCGCCGGGTTCGGCGAGCCGTTCTACAGTTTGCGCAACCGCCATTTCACCAGCGCCTCACGGGAGCTGAACATCGAGCATGGGGTGCCGGCGTTGTCATTGTGCCAAGACCTCAGCGGTCACTCTTTGCTGCGCGGTTTCCATATCGACTCGGCACTGGAGCGCACGCCATTTTCCGAGTTGCTGTCCCGGGCGCGGCTGCTGTTCATCGCCGCCCACCCGGAACGTTTTGCCGAAGCGGTGATCACCGAGATCGTCGGTTACAGCGACGAACAGGGGCAATCGCCGTTCTGGGATGCGCTGGGCAAGCATTTCTTCGATTTGCCTTATGTCGAGGCCGAGCGGCTTTGCGGCCTGCAGAGCCGGACATTCCTCGCCGAATTGATGCCGCAATACCCGATCTACGTGCCGATGCTGTCGCAGGCTGCGCAAGATTGCATCGGCCGGATCCACCCCGATGGCCAGGAGGCCTTCGACATTCTGGAGCGCGAAGGCTTCGAGACCAACAGCTACATCGACCTGTTCGACGGCGGCCCGACGCTGTACGCCCGCACCTCAAGCATTCGTTCCATCGCCCAGAGCCAGGCCGGCACAGTGCAAACGGGCTCGCCCATCGACGCCCGCGGCAGTTACCTGGTGAGCAACGATTCTTTGAAGGGCTACCGCGCCATCGTCGCCGAGCTGGACTACAGCGCCGGGCAACCTATCGCCTTGAGCGCCGAGATGTGCGCGGCCTTGAACGTGACCGACGCCAGTGCGATCCGGCTGATCGCCCTGTGAGCGGCAACCGGCCCCAAGCCCAACGACAGCGCCCGAGCAGGCGCGAAGAAGGAGCTGCATCATGATTTTGCGCCCGGTTCAAATGACCGACCTGCCCGCTTTGCTGGAATTGGTACAACGGGCCGGCCCCGGGTTCACCACCCTGCCGGCCAACGAGGAGCGCCTGACCCACCGGGTGCGCTGGGCCCAGCGGACTTTCGCCGGACAGGTCGAGCGCGCGGATGCCGACTACCTGTTTGTGCTCGAAGACGATGATCAGCAAGTGGTCGGCGTCAGTGCCTTGGTCGGGGCCGTCGGTCTGCGGGAGCCCTGGTACAACTATCGGGTCGGGCTCACGGTCAGTTCATCGCCGGACCTGGGTATTCAGCGCCAGATCCCCACGTTGTTCCTCAACAACGAAATGACCGGGCAATCGGAAATCTGCTCGCTGTTTCTGCGACACGATCAACGCTATGGCAGTAACGGTCGATTGCTGTCGCTGGGGCGTCTGCTGTTTGTTGCCGAATTCCCCCAGCTATTCGGCGACAAGCTCATCGCCGAACTGCGCGGCAGTGCCGACGAACATGGCTGCTCACCGTTCTGGGACAGCCTGGGCCGGCACTTTTTCAAGATGGATTTCAGCCATGCCGATCACTTGTCGGGGCTGGGCAGCAAAGCGTTCATCGCCGAACTGATGCCGCGCCAGCCGCTCTACACCTGCCTGCTTACCGAACAGGCCCAGGCGGTGATCGGCAAGCCCCACCCCAACACCGAACCGGCGCTGAAGATCCTCACCGCCGAGGGGTTTGCCCATAAGGGTTACATCGACATCTTCGACGCAGGCCCGGTGATCGAAGCCCCGGTGTCGAGAATCCGCGCGGTGCGCGACAGCCAATCATTGATGCTGGCCATCGGCACGCCCGACGACCAGGCCCCGGTATGGCTGATCCACAACCGTCGCCTGGAAAGCTGCCGCATCACCACCGCCCGGGCGCGGCTGGTGGGCAATAGCCTGGTGGTCGACCGCCTCACCGCCAAACGCCTGCAATTGCAGCCCGGCAGCTCGATACGTGCGGTGCCGCTGCGCAACCAACAGCGGCAAGCGGTAGCGGCGTGAGCTGTAGCCGCTGGCGAAGCCTGCGTTCGGCTCGGGCCGCGTTCGGACGTAGCAGTCGTAAAACCTGCCATTTCGGTCTTTCAGACTGATCGTCGATTAAACATGACTTCCGATCAAACGTGCCTATCGGATGGCGAGCGCTTCGCACTCGAACGCAGCCTTCGGCAGCTTCTACGCAGGATCGTATGAAGGTCAGGATTGATATCAACCCTGATTAACGGCCCCCGATCGCTGTTGACCAGGCGATTCGTTTCGTTGGTCAGAAATCGCTACCTCCCCCCCGGCCTGTCGCGAACAACCTGACATTGCCAAAAAATTGCACCACCCACCGAAACGTTCAACCTCGACAAACACATCAAACAACAACTAACAATACCAACTTACAACTACAAAATTGCCTTTACCAAAAGACATCCCCATACTCAAAAAACGCCAACAAACCCCACAACAAAAAAAACTTATGATTAGAACTTTAATTTCCAAGAAGCTGACACCAACCGAAATAACCACTCTCATTAAAACCTCAAACATGACAGCGGAAATCAAAGACCTGATCAGCAACTTTAATATTCAACCAACACTCACCAAAACTATTGCGCGACGTGCAGCGATCATGAACATCACCAACCCGCACACAGGAAACATTACACTGCACTGCACCGACATCGGCAATATCAGCATCAAGGTACCGCACGTCCAATCAGTACCGTCACCGCTGTACTCGGTTCCTGGACAATCCATTTTGTTTGCGATTAACAAACAGTCTTTCATCGTCCACCGATATACCGTTGAAAATGATCGACTAACAGTGAAGGACGCCGTCATCGTTGATGAAAGCAACCCACTGCCCATCGATGGTGCACAGACGCTGTACGATTGCGACCCAACGGGCCAAGGGCACAATGCATTTATCGGCAGCATCAACCTGCCGGACAGAAGTGCAGACATCAGTGTGTTTGACCGTACCTCATTGCGCAAAATCGCCTGGTTCCCGCATGACGATAGCGCCGCACGTTATCTGGTGAGTCTTGAGCTACTGGAAGCCGCCGAGGATCCCGGGGCCGGGAAAGTGGCAGAAGAATTGATTTATCACTACCACCCCGCTATTGCGTGGAAGGCGTTTCAGGTGCTTTACCAAGCCGATCAGGAGGCCGCACTAAATTACATACCGCTATTAAGAAACCTGCAAAACCGTCGCCTTGACCATTTACTCGATCAGTTCAAGGAATCGGCATGAAACTGAAGACATTTATTGAGCGCATGTCGGCTTACGATCTGCAGCGAGACAAACCAGAAATCATTAGCGATCTACGTCGACTGGCGACAAACCGCACGTTGCTGAGCGAACACCTTTACACCACCATTCAGCGTGAAGGTTTCAGTACCCGCAACAGTCTTTACAGCGCTTATGCATTTGTACTGCACTACAATGAATTATTTACTGTCCGCTTGGGGTTCTGGTCACCAGTTACGTCACAAGACGAAAACGAAACATTCATCTACAACCTGAACCACACCCACGATTTTGAACTTTATGCGGTGGGCTATAGCGGTGACGGCTATACAACCGTCACACGAAGAATACTTGATGACGCACCTCTACGAGTTGGGACAAGACCCGCACTGGGTGAAAAGCGATTACTTAAACTTTCGCCCGGCGAAGTCCTGCACATGCTTCCACTGCAAGAGATACACAAGCAACTTCCACCCCAAACAATGTCTGCATCGCTGAGTTTGCTTATCCACCCTCAGCGTTCGGTTAAAAACCAAGAAGCCTGGTGCTTCGACGAAAACCACGTGCCGACTTACCCCGGCATTGCTACGCAGGAAACAGCACTCTTTGAAAATGCGCTGTCACTCCTTAACGATGGGTAGTCATTCACTGCCCCAAAACACCAAAGGAAAAACATATGAACAAGCCAATGAACAACTGGAACGAAACCCCACTGCTGCGCGCAGCTACCAACGTGATCAACACTCCGGTCAAGACCACGATGGAAGCGCCATGTGCCTCTTTCATGCCTCGATATAACGTGGGCAATATCCACGAAATCAAGCAAATCTGGAGCGTGCCAGCCAAAGACTGAAGACACTCGTAGTAACGCACTACCTGGCTGCAGACCGACAAGGTCTGCAGCTTTTTTTTAATCCAGAAATGGCATTGACGAAAATACCGCTTCCCTCCGGCAAATTCGTCATCATCCTTTACCCGCCCGCGTGATAGCCTTTTGTTCCTTCGGCGTTGACACTTTTGCTCAAGCCCTTCCATTCCTTTATATGGTGGAACTCGTATGTCCAGGCTTTCTCATCAAGATTTGCGCCGTAATTTCCGCCAACTGCTCGCATCCAACACCTGCTACCACACGGCCTCTGTCTTCGATCCGATGTCGGCACGCATCGCCGCCGACCTGGGTTTTGAGGTAGGAATCCTGGGTGGTTCGGTGGCGTCGTTGCAGGTATTGGGCGCCCCCGATTTTGCGTTGATCACCCTCAGTGAGTTCGCCGAACAGGCCACCCGCATCGGTCGAGTGGCGCAATTGCCGGTCATCGCCGACGCCGACCACGGCTACGGCAACGCGCTCAATGTCATGCGCACCATCGTCGAACTCGAACGCGCCGGCGTGGCCGCCCTGACCATCGAAGACACCCTGCTGCCGGCACAATTCGGTCGCAAGTCCACCGACCTGATCACGGTCGCCGAAGGTGTCGGCAAGATCCGCGCGGCGCTGGAAGCCCGGGTCGACTCGGAAATGGCGATCATCGCCCGCACCAACGCAGGGATCCTGCCGGTCCAGGAAATCATCAGCCGCACCCAGCATTACCAACAGGCCGGGGCCGACGGGATTTGCATGGTGGGCGTGCAGGATTTCGATCATCTGGAACAGATCGCCGAACACCTGAGCGTACCGCTGATGCTGGTCACCTACGGCAACCCGTTGCTGCGCGACGACAAACGCCTGGCCGAATTGGGTGTGCGAGTCACCATCGACGGCCATGGCGCCTACTTCGCAGCGATCAAAGCCACTTATGACAGCCTGCGTGAACAACGCCAGATTTTCACCCAGGCCTCCGACCTGAACGCCACCGAACTGACGCATACCTATACGCAGCCGGAGGACTACATTCGTTGGGCGGAAGAGTTCATGCGCGTTAAAGAATGACGGCACAAGCGCCCTCACCACAGCGCTCGCGCGTCTGTAGTGAGGGTGCAGTCAAACCATGTGCACTGCTTTCGATTCGGCCTTCGGCGCCACCTCAAACCGATCCGCCAGAAACGGTGTGATATCCAGCGGCAACGGCTCGTTGTTCACCAGTTTGTCCAGCAACACGCCGGTAATCGCCGAGGTCAGGATGCCGGTGCGGAAATGTCCGCAGGCATTGAGGTAACCCTGCACGCCTTTCATCGGCCCGAGAATCGGCAGTTCGTCCGGCGAACCAGGACGTAACCCGGCCCAGCAACGTTTCAGGTTGATGTCGGCGAGCGCCGGAATGCAGCGCACTGCGCCTTGCACCAGACCGCGGATTTCCGGGTAGGTGGTGGTCACGTCGAAACCTTTGTCTTCGGTGGTGCTGCCGATCAGGATTTCGCCATTGTCTTTCTGCGCCACGTAACAGTCGCTGGTGGTCAGGCAACCGCGCAGGATCTTCGGCATACGCTCGGTCAGCAGGATCTGGCCCTTCACCGGTTTCACCGGAATGCGAATGCCGGTGGCCTGCTCGCTGAGGTCGGCGGCCCAGGCACCAGCAGCGTTGATCAGCGTATCGCAACGGAACACGCCGGCCTCGGAGGTCTGCACGCCAGTGACCTGCGAGCCGTGGTGCAGCACCCCGGTGACGTTGGTGTTGAAATACAGGTCCACACCGTTTTGCCGCGCGCCTTCGGTGTAGGCATCGGCCAGGCGGAACGGGCTGACCTGATGGTCGCAGAGAAACTCCAGCGCCCCCCTCGCCTCATGGCTGACACTTGGCTCGACTTCGCGCAGTGCCGCTTGATCAAGCCAGCGCACCTGATCCGCCAGGTGCGGAATGCACGCCACGATGTGCTCGGCGTAGAGCCGGTCTTCATCGTCGTAAATCACGAATTTCAAGCCGGTCTTCTCGAACTTGAAATCCATCCCGTGATTGTCCTGCAGCTCCCGGTGCAAATCCGGGTACATCGCGTTGGACTGCAAGGCGAAATCGAAGAACGACTGCGGCAGGATATGCGGCGTGCTGGAGTCCACCGCCACCGCCGCGCCCTGGGCTTCGCGCTTGCGATTGGCCGACATCATGCGGAAGAAAATCACCCCGCAGCCCAAGCCCACCGACTCACCGATCGCCCACAAGCCCCCGGCCGAAGCACGGGTCGCGTTACCGGGCCGCTTGGCGTCGATCAGCGCGACTTTCAGGTGTTTGCGCTTGGATAACTGATAGGCGCAGGACGCCCCGATCACACCGCCGCCGGCGATGATTACGTCGTAGAACTTACTCATGGCTTGCAGCCTCCGTGCCGACAGACTGGAATGCTGAAAAAGGAATCGGGTCGACGGGAAAGCGCGGTCGCAACCAGCCCACATCTTGCCGCCCGGTGGCTTCGCGCAAACGGTCGGTGCAATAGCCGACACACATCCGCCCCTGACAGTCGCCCATGCTCACGCGGGTACGCATTTTCAGGCTGGCCAGGTCTTGCACACCCTGCTCCAGCGCCCGATCGATGTCGGCGCGCGTCGCGTGCTCACAGCGGCAAATCACCGTGTCGGCGACCGGCAATGCGGTCTGCCCGGCACCGCGTGCGGTGTAACGGTCGACGGCGGCGCGAAAGCGCACGATGGACTTGAGTTTCGACAGGTAGCGGTCACGTCTGACCCGCGCCAACTCCGCGTCCAGCACATCCCGTTGCAGCAGGATCGACACTGCTGCGATTCGTCCCGCGAGCATGGCCGCCTCGCCACCGCGAATTCCGCCCATGTCACCGGCCAGATGCACATGGGGTTCGCTGCTTTGCTGCCAGACATTGGCGCTGGCCCGCAGGTAGCCGTCATCGTTGAAGCCGTGGTCCAGGCCCATTTGCTGGCTGAGTTGGGTGCGAGGAATGAAGCCATAGCCGACCGCCAGGGTCTGCGCGGCAATCCGTTCGGCGCGGCTCAGGTCTGGCTCCCAGGTGCTGGAGTACGGCGCAACGGTCACTGATTTCAACTCTTCCTCGCCTTGAGCCTCGACCACGCCCCAGCCATAGTGCATGGGAATGCCGTGCAGTTTCAGGTACGCGAGCATGCTCAAACCGTCGAGGAACAACTGCGGTTTATTCAATAGTGCGAGGCTTTCCCGGGCGATCTTGCCGAACGCACACGCCTCGTAGACCCCTGCGACGCTCACCCCCGAAGCGTGCAGTTGGCAGGCCACCAGCGGCAACAGCGGACCGGTGCCGGCGATCACCACCGGCCCCTGGGGTTGAACGACGCCGCTCTTGATTTGCAGTTGCAAACCACCCAGCAGAATCACCCCAGGCAAGGTCCAACCGGGGAACGGTACGCTGCGCTCATGGCAACCGGCAGCCAACAGCAGCTGCGGGTATTGGACCTCCTGCAAATGCTCATTGACGTCCAGCACCACCAGCGCCCGGGTACCTTCGGCGCCGACCACGCGGTGGTTCAAGCGCACGTCGATCAGGCCCGACTGCTCGTGGAATTCTCCATGCAGTTTGGCCAGCACTTCCGAATAGCGTGGCCCCAGGTAATCCAGTTGCACGTTATCGCGCAAGGGGCCGCGATAGACCACCCCGCCAAGACGCGAAGCCTCTTCGAGCAAGGTACAACGCACACCATGGCGCGCCAGTTCAATGGCCGCGGCCATACCCGCCGGCCCGCCGCCGACGATCACCGGTTGCAGGCTCATAAAACCTCCTGCCCGGCGATACGGTTGACCCGGGTTTCGATGCTCATGCCCTCACGCACGATTGTCTGGCAGGCACGCCGTTTGTGCCGGCCATCGATTTTCACCAGGCAGCATTGGCACACGCCCATGCCGCAATAGGCACCGCTGATTTGATCATGATCGTTTCGGGCCACCTGGCGAATGCCCAGTGATTGAATGACCGTCAGGACAGTTTCGCCGATGGCGGCGCTGACGGTCTGGCCATTGATGCGCACAGTCATATCCGCCCGCACCAGCGGCTGGATATCGAAGGTTCGGTTTATGCGTTGCATTGCGATTGTTCATCCGTGAAAGGTTCAGGTGAGATTCTTCAGCTCCATGCTGCACTACACCTTGCGGGCCACCTGACTAATAACAACGAGAAGGTCTGCACTGGTACTTCGACAGCGCATCAGCTGCGCGTCAAAGCAATGTAGTCGATACCGCGGGATGGGGCTTGATCTTTGATGCTAGGAGATATCGCTGAAGGAAATATTGATCCAGGCCAGTGAAAACACCTGCGTCCTATCCCACATCGTCGCTAAGCATTGCGCTAAGCGTTTTTTGGCTGCAAACGAATTACTTGCGCTTGTAACTCTTGTTACCACTGGGCGTCAGGCAATACACCCCGCCTCTGGGCCCGGTGCAGAACGTACCGGTGCCGCAGGCGCAGCCGTCGGTTTCCTGTAACAGCGTCTGCGGTCGCGCCTGGCCTTGAGTGCCAAACATCGCCGAACAGCTTTTCTTCGAACCGCTGATGGAGCCGTCATTGCACAGGAACAGATCACCGTCGCAACGATCGATACCGCCCTTCTTCCCCGAACACGGCGTATTGGCAGCCCAGGCGGATGAACCGAACAGGCACAACAACAGCACAAATATTGGCATCCAGCCACGAACCATTAAAGTGCGCACAGTGCAGCTTCCATTTAGAGTCATGGCTGGATGATATCAATGTTGCGAGCAGCCTCACGAGACCACATGAAAGTTAATTTAATAACCCGCGCGTAATTCTTGGCAAAATGCCTCAACTTCGTATTGAACCGATTATCAGGCAAGCCCTATGACCCGTATTTTGACCATCGAAGACGACGCCGTGACCGCCCGGGAAATCGTCGCCGAACTGAGCAGCCACGGCCTTGAGGTGGATTGGGTCGACAATGGCCGCGAAGGCCTGGAGCGCGCCGTCAGTGGCAACTACGACCTGATCACCCTCGATCGCATGCTGCCGGAGCTCGATGGCCTGGCGATTGTCACCACCTTGCGCACCATGGGTGTGGCCACGCCGATCCTGATGATCAGCGCCCTCTCCGACGTCGATGAACGCGTGCGTGGCTTGCGTGCCGGCGGCGACGATTACCTGACCAAACCGTTCGCCACCGATGAAATGGCCGCCCGGGTCGAAGTCTTGCTGCGCCGGCAGAACACCGTGACCGCCCAGGCCACCACGTTGCGCGTGGCCGATCTTGAGCTGAACCTGATCAGCCACGAGGCCAGCCGCGACAGCCAGTTGCTGACGCTGTTGCCCACCGAGTACAAGTTGCTGGAATTTCTGATGCGCAACACCGGGCAGATTCTGTCGCGGATGATGATTTTCGAAGAAGTCTGGGGTTATCACTTCGACCCCGGCACCAACCTGATCGACGTGCACATCGGCCGTCTGCGCAAGAAAATCGACCCGCCAGGCAAAGTCCCACTGATTCGGACCGTGCGAGGCTCGGGTTATGTCATTGCTGAACCCCTCTAAAGGCTGGCGTTCCTCCAGCAGCCGCTTGCTGGCCCTTTACAGTTCGCTGTTCGTGGCCTGGAGCGCGATTCTCATGGGGGTCATGTATTACGAGGTGTCCAGCTACCTCGACACCCTCGCCAAACACTCGCTGATGCAACGTCAGCATCTGTTTTCACGCTTCCAGGGCGAGCAACTGGTGGATGCCCTCGCCGCCAGCATGACCTTCGACATTCGCGGCATCGATGCCTATGGCCTGTTCGATGACCAGCAGCGCTACCTCAGCGGCGCCTTGCGCCAGATCCCCGACGAACTGCCGCTGGACGGCAAGATTCACATGCTCGGCGATTGCGCAGAATCCGACGACCCGACCCTGCCCGCCGACAGCTGCGACGCCGTCGCGACCCGAACCCTGGACGGCCGCTGGCTGGTGCTGGTGCGGGACAACGGTTCGTTGTTTGCCGTGACCCGGATCATCCTGCACGCGCTGTTGTGGGGCGTGTCGCTGACGATTTTGCCGGGCATCGCCGGCTGGCATTTATTGAGACGGCGCCCGCTGCGGCGGATCCGGGCGATCCAGGCCAGCGCCGAAGCCATCGTCGCCGGCGACCTGACCCGGCGCCTGCCGCTGTCCGATCGCCGTGACGAACTGGACATGCTCGCCGCCATCGTCAACGCCATGCTCGAACGCATCGAGCGCTTGATGCACGAGGTCAAGGGCGTGTGCGACAACATCGCCCATGACCTACGCACACCGCTGACCCGCTTGCGGGCGCAGCTATACCGGATTCAGCAGCAGGCTGATGAAGGCTCAACACTGGCAGTGCAACTGGATTCGGTGCTGGGCGAGGCGGATACCTTGATGGCGCGTTTCCGTGGCTTGTTGCGGATTTCCGAACTGGAGGATCGTCAGCGCCGTTCGGGGTTCGTGCAACTGGACCCGGTGCCGTTGCTGCAGGAGTTGCATGACTTTTATCTGCCGCTGGCGGAAGAAGGCGAACTGACCTTTGAACTGCAAATGCCCGAATCCTTGCCCGGGCTCAACGGCGACCGTGCTCTGCTGTTTGAAGCCGTGGCGAATTTGCTGAGCAACTCGATCAAATTCACCCCGCCGGGCGGCCAGGTGATTTTGCGTGGGGTGAATGACGCAGGGCACACGCGCATTGAAGTGCTCGACTCCGGCCCCGGGATTGCGCCGGCCGAGCGCGAGGCGGTGTTTCAGCGTTTCTATCGCGCCGAAGGCGGCAACCCGCAAAACGGTTTCGGGCTGGGCCTGTCGATCGTAGCCGCGATTGCCAGCCTGCATGGGTTTACGCTGGAGGTGGACAGCAGTGAGTTAGGGGGTGCGCGGTTGGTGCTCGATTGCCGGCAGAACCTGATTCCCCAGGCTTGAGACCTTGCTCGTGTTTAACCGTGAAACGGGCTTGTTTAAGCGCCCTCAAGGATACTTCCTGAAAGCTACAAAACCTTGCGTCGTTGCCTACGGCTGCGCCAGAATCCGCCGGCTTGTGCGCCTTGGGGCCGCTCGGTAACTTGATCCCGTCACTGCCCATCAGTGATCGGGTTTAGTCGCCCGTGGTTGTTAGTAAGGTGCATAGCGCATCATTCAGTCAGGCATTTCAGTCCTGTGCTTAATGGTGGTTGTGCGCAGGGCGCCCTCGGGCGCGCCGGTTTTGCTAACTTCCCCGGTCGACTAACCTGCGCACAGCTGCCTCCATTCGTTTAGTCGCGAAGTGGCTGCGGCTCCATTTCAGGAGTTAGCAACTATGTACAAAGTAACACCCAACCCACCGGACACCGATCCGACCTCCCCATACGAACCCGATTCAAAGAAACTCAACGAGGCCGCCGAGCGGGCTCTGAACTTCCACTTCCCGTCGAACGCCGACATCAAAGCCACCGCGCGTAAACCCAGCAAGCTGTTTGCCGTAGCCCCAGAGGCCACGGCCGAAACCCTGGCGGTGTTTCTGGTCGAGACCCTGGCCTCGGTCGATGTGATGGTCCACCAGTTGGTGGATCATCTGGAGGGTGAGTCGCGCTATGCCCTGCTGGGCATTTCCAACAGCATCATGGTGGCGGAGATCACCGCGAACCGGGTGCTGGATAAGATTGATCTGCCCAAGTAGGGGCCGCTTGCGCTAGTGAGCGGGTAACTGAGGCTGGCTGTGCGGCGGTCCCTTTTTGGGGGCCGTTGCGCGGCCAAGCGGGAGCAAGCTCCCTGGCCACGGATTGCATCCATCCTGCGAGGCGACGCGAAAGTGCAGGATGGAAATATATTGTTTTACTGATCCTCTGATCGGGAGCCAGGAGCCCCAGCAGAATTAATGACTCGCCATGAGAGGCCGGGGCAACGGGTGGTGAGAAGAAGCGTATTAATGTGCTGGAAGGGGATGGTGAAGGCCCAAGCGTATATTGGGTTGGTTACAACGACCGGTCCGGCCCAGGTGTTGGTTAGGGTGTGTGACGTGAATTTTCGGACAAGGAGATCTATGTGAATAACCTCGCCGGATTGGGTAATGGGGTGGTGTGCATTGATCGAGGTTCGCCACGCTTCGTACGCTTGATGCGTGGAAGTGGTTGGGTTGAACAGGTATGTGATGATGTTTTCGCAGGAAATGTCGATGGTCTTTGTTTGACCACCGGCGTCCGAGACGGTGACGGTAGCCTTCCCATTCCCTTCACTTCGAATCATTCCACTGTGGTCGACCGAAGCGATGGACTCATCCGATGATGTAAATGTGATGGGGGGCACGCCGCCGGACGCAGGACGATGGACGAAAGTGCCGGGAAGATCGACCCCAGTGAGAGTCCAAGGAAGTCCAGAACCCGCAATGGAGATATTCTGCCCGGAGATAGTAAGAGGAGTCGTGTCCACAATGAGTTCTATCGGGTATTCGCCGATAACCTGCGCCACAGCAGGCGTCGAAACACCAATCACTTTGCCATCCCTGACAAGTTTATAAATCACCGACACCTCGCTGTTCGCAAGAACCTTCGCCAACGGCACTTGCAGTTTGTGGGTAAACGGCAACCGCCCTACCGTTTCCTCTACGCTGTGCGTCACCACTGGCCCCGTTAACGGCGTAGAGGTGTAGCTCACCTGAACGATGTCGTTGGGTTCCCAGAGTGGTGAAAACACATGAACCAACACGTACAAGAAATCCTTCACCTTCCCCAGATCAATGGTGCCTGGATCATCAGTGTGATCGTCGGGATCTTCGGCTATATCCGGTGCTGTCAACGTGACAGAATCCAGATCGACATCCGCTTCGATCGTTCGTGACCAGCGCCGTTTATGCGTGGCGTTACGCAGTTGGTCGACCACCGTGAACGAGAACGGGCACCGCTCATGATTGCCGACCTGCTCCAACATCGCCTGCGTCACTTCGAACCTGACCGGTTGGCCACCCTCACCACGCCCTACGGTCTTGAAGAAGCGCTCGCGATTGATCTGCAGTGTGATGACGTCGTAGGCCTTCGAGTACGGGTAAATCAGCGTGACGATCACGCCCTTGGCGGCTTCGTCCTTGCCGATGTGTGGCGGGTCGCCCAATTCCGCCGGCAGGCTGATAGCCAGGAAGGGGTGGTCATCCGTGCCGGGAACATCGTTGCCGCCGGGCAGCGTGGCGCTGTACAGCACCCATAGCGCCACCGACTCGTTGTCGTTGCCACTGGCGCGATGGATTTTGTAGGTCACGATATTGTGGCTGCCATCGAGCAAATCGGACTCGAACACGTCGAAGGTGATGGGAAGGTTACGATCCGCAGGAGGAATGACCTTTCGCTGAATCTCCACGCCGTTTAGCCAATAAGAGATCGCCTCATAGTCGTCCGCTGGCGGATCGATCGAAAGCGTCACCGCTCGGGCCAGGGACCCGTTATCCCGAGTGACGTTCTGAAACAGATCCAGCGGAACGCCTTGCACCGGCACATCAGGAGGTGGAGGAGACTCACTGATCACCCCGTCGGTTGCGCCCACGATGCGCGGAGGGTAGATCGCCAGCACTTGCGGGGGAGATTGCTTGACTGTCATGGGACACCTTCCTTGTCGGTGGGCCGCGTGAGGTGGCCTGGATGGCAGAATCAGACACCGGAAAAAGGTGGCTTGGCTACTGTCAGAAATAACAGATGCGCGGGGGTTTACGACGAACGGCCGATTACGCTGGAAGTGGGCGATAGCGAGCTGGGTGGCGCGCAGTTGGTGCTCGACTGCCGGCAGAGCCTGGTTCCCCAGGCTTGAGCCAATCTCCATAACAAAGAAGATCAATGTGGGAGCAGCCCTGTGGCGAGGGGGCTTGCCCCCGTTTGAGTGCGTAGCGCTCACGAGATCTTTGGTACATCAGAGATTCTGGGGCTGCTTCGCAACCCAACGGGGGCAAGCCCCCTCGCCACAGGGCCACTTCCCACAGCGGATTTATGCTGTTATTGGGCCTGGGCTCGACTCAATACCCCGGAACCTCGCGCAAAAACTCTGACAGGTCGGTGATCGGCGGTATGGCCGGAATGTCGAAGTACATCTGGATCACCCAGCCCCGGTGATAGCTGGCGTGGTTGACCACATGCAACAGCATGGCGCCGGCACTCATGACCCCGCTTTCCCCGGACATGGAGGTGAATTCGATGGGCTTATCCAGCGACTCCTCGGTCTGGGCCGAGCTCCAGCCACAGAACCATTGATCAATCTCCTGTTGCGCCATTCGCAACTCGGCGAGCTCGGTATGGAGCAGGCCGTGGGAGGTTTTGAAGTCGTGCCCCCGGCCCTCCAGATGAGCTTGCCAGATGCAATCCACTACGTAGGTGTGGTTCAAGGCGCCGATCATGTTATTGAACACCGACACCCGTTTGCGATTGAGTTCTTCAGGTGGCAGCGCCATGAGGCTGTCGAAGAGTCGCTGATCGGCCCAGCGCTTGTAATCGGCGAGCATGCGGGCAGTGCGTACGTTGATCATCAGAGATCTCCCATAGCGATGGGCGCATTGCCAAGAATAGCCCTCACGGCGGGCAGGATCGTAAACGCTGATTATCGGTCATGCCGCAACCTTGTAGCAGCTGGCGAAGCCTGCGTTCGGCTGCGTAGCAGTCGTGAATCCTGCGCACGTGGTTTATCTGACCCACCCGTAGCGTGTGGTTTAGCGACTGCTGCGCAGCCGAACGCAGGCTGCGCCAGCTGCTACAGAGCTTTATCGCGAACTACATTAAGGTCAGGTGCTGCACCACCCGTTCGGCCAATGCCAGGCAACTGGTCAGCCCCGGCGATTCGATGCCGAACAGATTGACCAGGCCCGGTACGCCGTGGACGTCCGGGCCGCTGATGACGAAATCGGCGGCCGGCTCGGTCGGCCCGCTGATTTTCGGGCGGATGCCGCTGTAGGCCGGTTGCAGACTGCCATCGGGCAACGCCGGCCAGTAGCGCCGGATTGCCTGATAGAAGCCTTCGCCGCGATGGGGGGCGACGCGATAATCGACTTGCTCGACCCATTCGACATCCGGCCCGAAACGCGCCTGACCGCCCAGGTCCAGGGTCATGTGCACGCCCAGCCCGGCGCTTTCCGGTGCTGGATAAACCAGATGCCGGAACGGCGCCTGGCCACTGAAACTGAAGTAGCTGCCCTTGCACAACCAGGCCTTGGGCACGTGCCGCGCCGGCAAGCCTTCGATCCGGCTCGCCACCTCTGGCGCAGACAGTCCGGCGCAGTTGATCAGTTCACGACAGCTCAAGGTCATCGGCTGAGTCCCCCCCATGTGCAGCTCGAAACCCTGTTCGGTACAACGGGCCGATGCAAACGGCGTATGAAAGGCCACCGAGGTGCCCCAGGCTTCGGCATCGGCCTGAAGCGCCAGCATCAAGGCATGGGAATCGACAATCCCGGTGGACGGTGACCAAAGCGCTGCAACACAAAACAACGCCGGCTCAAGCGCCCGTGCCTGACCGGCATCCAGTAATTGCAGGTCATCGACACCGTTGCGCCGGCCTTGCTCCAGCAACGCCTGCAAGGCATGGCGCTGACGGTCATCGGTGGCCACGATCAGCTTGCCGAGGCGCCGGTAATCGACACCGCGCTCATCGCAGAAGGTATACAGGCGTTGCTTGCCCTCCACGCACAATTGCGCCTTGAGACTGCCGCTCGGGTAATAAATCCCGGCGTGGATCACTTCAGAATTGCGCGAGCTGATGCCCACGCCAATCCCCTCACCTGCCTCGACCAGGATCACTTCTCGTCCGGTCCGGGCCAGGGCTCTGGCCACCGCCAGCCCGACCACGCCAGCCCCGACTACCACGCATTCGATATCGACGCTCACCTGCCCTCCATTCATTCAAGCCAACCCTGGATGCGATAATCGATCAGGCTGGAGAATATCGCCAGCATGACCGCATACGGTCTGCTACGTGGCGTTCATACTCTATGTTTAATTTCCCATTTAACGATCATTCAAAATGACAATTAACTGTCATTGACCTGAACACTTTCCAACTTCCCCCCTTCAACACAACCTTAACCGGCTATCGGCGATTGACTTTGCCAACCTGCCTGAGTAAATTGCGCCGGCCGATAACAACGGCTTTTTTCAACTCACAAAAGAATTCAATGGACACAGTATCTAGTCGCTGTCGGATGACTGCTCACACGCAGGATCTGGCACATAACCCAGACAATGACGGGCCTCGACTTTTCGGTCGGGTGAGCTGCGCTAGAGCTTGAGGCTCCACCGTAACTTGCCTCACCGGAATCAGTCCGGCCCAGAGGCATGTTATGAACTTCAAAAACACTGTAATGCCGGGCGTACGCGCCTTTGCATCGACCATGCGGGTCAAGCTCTGCCGTGAGCGTCTGCTGACGACTCGGCTCTGCGCCCCGTTCTCCGCCCCTTCTACCCACGCCAAGGTGCGCCCTCGTGCCAACTGGCGTGTCTGCCCGACGACCGGCCGGCTTCAGCAACGCTGGAGCTTCGACGACAGTCAGGACCCACAAAGTCGGCGCATCGCGCGCCTCTTCCAGCAGGCGAGCCTGATGCTCGGCCTGTCTATCGGGGCATGCATTCTCAGTTGATCTGAAGGCACTTTAAAGTCCTTCCAGAACGGTTTCCTTAAACGGGAATTCGACAACTTTTTATTGCCCGTCAAAAGCTGAATTATTTGAATTAGTTGTGGACCATCAAGTAACACCGCAATCACGGGTGTTAATTCAGATACCACGAACCGCGCTCCGGGCCTTCAATAAATGCAACACGAAACAAGGGAGAGTCCTCATGTCGGGAACTACTCTACTGATCAATCTCGCCGGCTCCATCGCCCTGTTGCTATGGGGCACTCATATGATTTCTTCGGCGCTGTTGCGCGGCTTCGGCACGCCGCTGCGTCAGTGGCTGGGCCACAACCTGAACAACCGCTGGATGGCGTTGCTGTCAGGAATCGGCATCACCGGGGTCTTGCAAAGCAGCACCGCCGTGAGCCTGATGGCGACCTCATTCACTGCCGCCGGGACGCTGGGACTGGCGCCGGCCCTGGCGGTGATGCTCGGCGCCAACATCGGCTCAACCCTGGTGGTGCAGTTGCTCAGCGTCGATGTGTCGATGCTCACGCCCAGCGTTTTGCTGGCGGGCCTGATCGTCTTTCGGCTGCGCGATGACTCGCGCTACGAAAGCGTCGGTTGTGCACTGATCGGCCTGGGGCTGATGCTGCTGGCCTTGCACATGCTCGGCTCCACATTGGCGGAAGTCGAAGGCACGCCGATTTTCCAGTTGATCATGCAGAGCCTCGAGGGCGATCTGGTCATTGCGCTGCTGGTGGCGCTGATCCTCACCTGGCTGTGCCACTCCAGCGTGGCCGTGGTGTTGCTGATCGTCTCGCTGGCCGCCACTGGCATGCTCTCGGCCAGCACCATCGTCGCGCTGGTGCTGGGGGTGAACATTGGCGGTGCGCTGCCCTCGGTCATCAACGCCGGATCGAGCGTCGGCCGACGCCTGCCGCTGGGCAACCTGCTGGTGCGCGCGGTCGGTGCTCTGGCGGTCTTGCCGTTTGCCGGGTTGCTCGCTCAGGCGCCGCTCGCGCCCTCGACCCTGGTGGTGTGCCTGCACACCGGTTTCAATCTACTGCTGGCGTTGGTGTTCATCGGTCTGACCGACGTACTCGCCAATGCCCTCACCCGACTGCTGCCGGCACCTGAGCGGGATGTCGATCCCGGCATGCCGTGCTATCTGGACGAGGCCGGCCTGGAAGTGGCCAACATCGGCCTGTCGAATGCCGCTCGCGAAGCGTTGCGCATGACCGACATGTTCTCGGCCATGCTCGGCCGGATGCTACAGCTGTTCCACACATCGCTACCGGCCTGCGCCGATGAAGTGCAGCGGATAGATCAATCCCTGGACCTGCTCAGCGCGGCGATTCGCGCTTATCTGGCCGACATCGGCAAGGAAGGCATCAGTGACAGCGATGCCGATCGTTCCCAGGAAATCCTCACGTTCGTGATCAACCTCGAACATGCCGCCGACATTCTTTCCAGCAGCCTCACGCAGTTGGCCATGCGCCGCTTGCGCCGGGGTGAACAGTTCTCGACCTTCGAACTGGGCAACATCGCCCCGCTGCACGACGCCGTTCTGGAAAGCCTGAGCCTGGCAATCACCGTGTTCCTGCGCGAAGACATCGCCACCGCCCATCAACTGATCCAGCGCAAGGAGACCGTCAGAAGACTCGAAGCCTGCGCCAGCCGCGAGCACTTTCGCCAGTTGCAGGAAGACAAAAGTACCTGGGCGCAATCCGGTGATATTTTCCAGCGGGTACTGCGTGATTACCGGCGCCTGCATCACCACATCGCCGCCCTGGCGTATCCGCTGCTCGAACGCGCCGGTGAGCGCTCGGTCGAGAGCATCGACGCTCCCGTTACGGATCGCATGACGATAGATCTGGCTGGTATTGAGTGAGGCATATATCGATCGGCAGGGAACTCCTGACCACCGCCAGGCATCCTAAATTATGTGTTACTTCCTTCACGCTTCACGCTTTCGGAGGACGCCGTCATGCGCCGTCTGTTTTTAGTATCTTCACTCGTGCTTTGCTTGCCCTTTGGCTCAGCCATGGCCCGTGTGGATGCGGGCGATGTCGCCACCTCAGCCGGGATCTCCGCATCGCTGTACTCAACGTTCAAGGATCACAAAATGGTCGTCCCTGCCCGGGATGACGCCTCCAGTTTTGTCGCCAGCGGCGGTACGATCCGTGGCGTCTACCTGGAGTCGGTACTGAAGGAGATTCGTCAAAATCATCCCGACTTAAAGGCCAGCGATGAAGACCTGGCCAGAGCGATCCTCGTTCAGGAAGGTGTGCCAGCGGGTCAATAAAGTCTCAAATGCAAGCGGTAGGGCTAATGACGGCCCTACCTTGCTTCAGCGCTGTTCTTCTCGACTCCTGCGGACAAACGTGCCCAGCTGGCGACCAGTTGCGCGCTGATGCTGACGCCGCCGCACACGACAATCACCACGTCATGGGCCTCGGCAATTGCCGGATGGTCGAGGTAGGCAATCGCCAATGAAACGCCACACGCCGGTTCGACCAACTGGCGCAGGTCGTTGGCGTAACGAACCACGCCCATGATCGCCTCATCATCGCTGAGCACCACGCATTCATGCGGGAAATCAAGGATGTGCTGCACCGGCCAGGCGGCCACTTGCGCGGCGCCGAGTGACGTGGCAACGGTGTCGATGCGCGGCAGTCTGACCGGGTGCCCGGCAGCGATGGCGGCAGCGAACGACGCCGCCCCCTGGGTTTCGCACGCAACGATCCGACAATCCATGCGCTGATGACGGATCAGGCCGGTGAGCAGGCCCGCCAGCAATCCGCCGCCCCCCACGGATGTCACCAACGCATCGACTTGAGGGCAGTCCTCGAGGATTTCATCGATCATCGTGCTGTGCCCCTCCCACAACACCGGGTGATCGAAAGCCGGTACATATTCGGTGTCTGCGCCCTGCGCGAGTTCTTTCGCCCGTTGATTGGCCTCGTCCCAGACCTTGCCATGGACAATCACCTCGGCACCGGTTTTCCTGATCCTGGCGCGGGTGGTTTCCGGGGTCGTGTTCGGCACCACGATGCAGGCCTTCAGCCCAAGGTTGGCAGCGGCCACCGCCGTGGCCAGACCGGCATTGCCACCGGAAGGACAGACGACTTTGCGCTTGCCCTGCTCTGCCGCCTGGCTGCACAACAGGCCCATGCCGCGCAGTTTGAACGAGCCGCTGGGTTGCAGGTTTTCCAGCTTGAGCCAGATTCGCCGGGTCGGAGTCGACAGACCCGGGTGCAGAATCAGGGGCGTTCTGATGTGAAGCATCGTGTGCTCCTTGTGACAGCACCGGCGCGTTGAGATCTTTCAACGGGCCGGAAGTGAACGGACAGGCTCATCCTTATCCAAGCTTAGTTCACCCTGCTCGACGACTACCGCTCTCATAACGGGCTGCCCTCTACACTGGTGATATGCCCTTTTTGCGAGATCAGTTATGAAAATCTCAGCCAAACTCGCGTTTTTCGCCCTCGTCAGCACCCTTGCCTACCTCGCTCTCGCGGTGTTCGGGCTGGGCGGGTTGGCGGCGTTTTCCTCGCATCCACCGCTGGTGGTCATTGCGCTTGCGACCCTGGTGATGGCGATCGTGTCGTTGTTCAGTGAGGGCAATTTGAGCACTGGCGAACGTGAAGACCGGGCCAATCGCTGGGTGCTGCCGGTTTTCGGGGTGCTCGGGTTGCTGAGCGGGTATCTGCCGGCCTACACCGACCGGATCGACTTCTGGACCTTCGGTGGCGAGGGCGTGCGTTGGTTGGGCGCGCTGCTGTTCATTGGCGGCGGCGCGTTGCGGATGTGGCCGGTGTTTGTACTGGGCAAGCGCTTCAGCGGATTAGTGGCGATTCAGCCAGGACACCGCCTGGTCACCGACGGAATTTATCGGAATGTACGCAACCCCAGCTACCTGGGGCTGCTGATCAATGGCGTGGGCTGGGCGCTGGCCTTTCGTTCCGGCGTCGGGTTGCTGCTGGTGGCACTGATGTTGATACCGCTGATCGCCCGCATTCGCTCTGAAGAAGCGCTGTTACGCACGCAGTTCGGCAGCGAATACGACGCTTATTGCGCCCGTAGCTGGCGATTGATTCCGGGGATCTACTGAACTGACCACATCAGGGCCGTGTCGATTACAAAAAGTGTAAACGGATCAGGTTATTGGCATCCACATGGCTCGTGACCGAGTCATAACTGGCCAGTGTGGCGTGCCGGGTCTGAAGGGGATGAACGTGGGTCGCGGTGATGACCATGATGTTGGCACCCGCCGCTTCACCTGCGCGAATTCCGACGTCGGCGTCTTCGAAGATCAGGCACTCGGCTGGATCAACCTGCAGTCGACGAGCCGCCAGCCGATAGCCCGCAGGGTCGGGCTTGCCGGCGCTGACGTCTTCGGCGGTCACCATCACGCCAGGCTCGGGAATGCCGGCAGCGGCCATTCGGCGCAACGCCAGGGCCCGCGGCGCAGAGGTAACGATGGCCCATTGGTGGGCGGGCAGCGACTTGAGGAAATTCGCCGCGCCGGACACCTCGACAATCCCCTCCACATCATCGATTTCCGCCTCGGTGATCCACGCCGCTTCAGCTTCGGCATCTACTCCTGGCAACGCCAGGCGATTGATGGTGTCGATGGCGCGAACGCCATGGATGGTCGGCAGGAAGGTTTCGACATCGACGCCGTGGCGCACGGCCCAGGTTGTCCAGATCCGCTCGGCGGCGGCGATGGAGTTGAGGACGGTGCCGTCCATATCGAACAGCAAGCCACGGTATGACCCGTTGAGCAGGGACGTTTTGACAGACAAAGGGCGACTTCCTTTTGCAAGAGCCAGGCAAATGTTATCAGCTAATGTACACCAGCTCTTACAGGCCTCGGGTCGACTGCAAGGCGTTTTGCACACAATCGAGCAACTGCCCCACCGCCCAGGGTTTCCTGATGAACGAAACCGGATGCTTGACCCCGGAGCTTTTCGGAGTTTCGAAGCCGGACATGATCATGATCGGTTTGTCTGGCCAACGGTCGCCAAACTGATTGGCCAGGTCCGCGCCATTGAGTTTTCCCGGCATGGTGATGTCCGTCAGCAACAGCCCCACCTCCGGCGCGTGCTGCTCCAGAAACTGCGAAGCCGCATCCGCGCTGATCTGTGGTTGAACCGCAAAGCCTTCCTCCTGAAGAATTTCGCAAAGAAACTCGAGGATCAACGGGTCGTCCTCAACCACAAGAATCAAACCGTCAGACAAATGCGCGCCCGCCGTCGATACTGGACTCATCACTGTGCCACTCCCTGATTGTTTCATTGGTTGCGCGGGCTCAAATCCGCCTCCTATTCAGGTATGAGCAGCGGACTTCGCGGAAAATTCATTTTTGATGCGGTTGTCCTGGACATTCTCTGTTCAAGCCGACAAACACGACCGTTTGTCAGCGCGTAATTGTGGTTAAAATGCCGCCCCCTTCTACATTGCCGACCTTGTCCGATGAATCCAGACGCCCTCTCCATCCTCCACGACCATTTGCTGACAGCACTTGCGGCCGCCCCCGCAGAAACCCGTCGGCTGTTTCACGGCCGTGGGCGCTGCTGGCCGGGGTTGGAGCAATTGACCGTCGACTGGCTCCAGGGCGTGGTGCTGGTCTGCGTGTTCAAGGAGCCGCAAGCGTCGCAACTGGATGATTTGAAGCAGCGACTGATGGCGATCACGCAGTCACCTGCGTGGAAAGCCTCAGGCGCGCATACCTTGCTGCTGCAACATCGCTATTTGCAGGAAAGCACCACCGAATGGCTGCTCGGGGAGCCGATCGAGGAGATGACGATCACCGAGGGCGGCCTGCAGTATCGCGTGGACCTGGGCCGCAAACAGAACACCGGCCTGTTTCTCGACATGCGCTACGGCCGCGATTGGGTGCGGGCCAATGCTGACGGCAAGCGGGTGCTGAACCTGTTTGCCTATACCTGCGGGTTTTCAGTGGCCGCCATCGCGGGAGGCGCTACGCATGTGGTCAACCTGGACATGTCCCGCGCGGCCCTGAGCCGCGGTCGCGACAATCACCGGCTCAACGGCCATGACTTGAGCAAGGTGAGCTTTCTCGGCCACGACCTGTTCAAGTCCTGGGGCAAAGTGATCAATAGCGGCCCTTATGATCTGGTGATCATCGACCCACCGTCCTTTCAGAAGGGCAGTTTCCTGCTGACCAAGGATTATCAGCGCGTACTGCGCCGTCTGCCGGAGTTGCTCAGCCCTCAGGGTACGGTGCTGGCCTGCATGAATGATCCGGCCTTTGGCGCGGACTTCCTCATCGACGGCGTCACTCGCGAAGCACCGAGCCTGCGGTTTGAGCAACGGTTGGAGAATCCGCCGGAGTTTCCCGATGCCGATGTCGAGTGTGGGTTGAAGGCGTTGGTGTTCAGGCAGGGGTAGCTGAAAATCAAAATGGTGATTCAACACCAGGCAGGCCGGCCAGACTCAGTAGACTAATGGTACTTGAGCCCGAACCCGCGGCTTCCTACGATGATGATACGCAGCGGTTGGAGGTTTAAGCCGTTGCGTAAGTGGTGGGTGAACTGAACCCCAATAAGCCCACCCCTTGTTTCATGCGCATCTTGAGCCTCTCGGCTCTACTTCCTCCCCATCAAAGAGCTTTGAGGCTCTTTTTTTGTCTGTCAAAAAGCCTCGGCGCTGACCGCTCGGCAACGCTGAACATCCTGCTCCGCGTCGCAGCGCCCGGAGGCAGCAAAAAGCTCACGACCGATCGTGCGCGCAGCCTGCAAATGAACCGTCGGTTCCTGGATTTCCGATTCGAGCAGCAACTCGGACGTCACCACGCAAGCACCGCAATAATCGAAGATCCCATGGTCGATCTGCGTCTTCATGGCGTCGGCATAACCGTGGCGCGCATAGGTTCCTGCGTCGGCACCGCCAACACCCACCAGATGAACCCGCAGATGGCGAAGCTTCTTCTCCAACCAGGCATCCGCCGCGAAATCGAACGCCCAGCCATTGGCGAACACACGGTCGATCCAGCCTTTGAGCAGCGCCGGCATCGACCACCAATAAACCGGATAAACCAGCACCAGTGCATCGGCGCGATCGATTCGCGCCTGCTCGGCGGCCACATCGGCGGGCGGCGGTGCTTCACGGTGATGGACGGCGAGATCGGCCGCGCCGAATCTCGGATCGAACCCTTGCGCCCAGAGGTCCGCAATTTCGAAAGAGTGGTCGGCATCCGCCTCGGATACTCCTTCAGCGACGTGTCTTGCGAGGCTATGGGTAAGCGATTGGGGGTCATGGTGAGCCACAACGATGAGCGCGTGCATGGCAAAATCTCCTGCTACGGAATGAGTGATTGAGGGTGAAAGGCGAGCCTTATATACTCTTGGTAAGTTACGCTCAGTAAGCTACTTTTGGTATATAGCCATGTCAAGCACCGAAACACCCGAGCAAGATTCCAGTCCGCAACCGCGCCGGCGGATGTCGCGGGAGGAGCGCCTGCGCCAGTTGCTGGATGTCGCCTGGCAACTCGTTCGAGAGGAAGGTACGGACGCGTTGACGCTTGGCCGGCTCGCCGAACAGGCGGGGGTCACAAAACCGGTGGTTTACGATCACTTCACCACCCGCCCCGGGTTGCTGGCGGTGCTCTATCAGGAGTTCGACGCACGTCAGACCGCGCTCATGGATACCGCGCTTGAAACCAGTGAACCGACACTGGCCAGCAAGGCAATGGTCATCGCCTCGTCTTATGTCGACTGCGTTCTGCTTCAGGGCCGCGAGATCCCGGGTGTGATCGCGGCGCTGACGAGCTCGCCCGAGCTGGAAAAGATCAAGCGCGAGTACGAAGCGATCTTCATGGGCAAGTGCCACAACGCCCTGCTCCCCTTCGCCGGAACCGGTGATATCGCGCCAGCGAGTCTTCGGGCGATGCTCGGTGCCGCCGAGGCGCTGTCCCATGCCG
Source organism: Pseudomonas sp. 008 (assembly GCF_016861935.1). NCBI lineage: Bacteria > Pseudomonadati > Pseudomonadota > Gammaproteobacteria > Pseudomonadales > Pseudomonadaceae > Pseudomonas > Pseudomonas sp. 008. Next base: position 107,170 of record NZ_BOMA01000016.1, read on the forward strand.
CCGCGACCGGAGAAATCACCGCGGAGCAGGCACAGGACGAACTCTTCGAAACGATCGTGGCGATGGTCGAAAGGAGCGCACGCGTCAGGAGGGTCTAGAAACCTAACGCGCATCGTAGGGCTGGCAAGCACCCGCCAGGACAGCAGCGTATTGCCACCTATACTCAAGCCACCTTCCCCGCGCTACCCACAATAAAAAGCAGAGGTGGAAAATGGTCTGGCAGCAAATCTACGACCCCTTCGGTAACCCGGTGCTATCAACGCTCATGGCGGCGACGCCGGTGGTGGTAATGCTGGTTTCCCTGGCGTTTTTCCACATCAAGGCGCATCTGGCGGCGTTGTTGGCCCTGGGTTCGGCCTTGCTGATCGCGATTTTCGCCTTCGGCATGCCCGCGAACATGGCGGGCTCGGCCGCACTGTTCGGCGCCGCCAACGGTCTGTTGCCGATTGGCTGGATCGTGCTCAACATTATTTTCCTGCATCGGCTGACCACCGAGAACGGCTCGTTCAAAGTGCTGCAAGACTCCCTGGCGCGCATCACCGACGACCGACGTCTGCAATTGCTGCTGATTGCCTTCTGCTTCGGTGCCTTCTTCGAAGGGGCCGCCGGTTTCGGCACTCCCGTGGCGGTAACCGGGGCCATTCTGATCGGGTTGGGTTTCTCGCCCCTGGCCGCGTCTGGCCTGGCGTTGATCGCCAATACCGCGCCCGTGGCGTTCGGTGCACTGGGCACGCCCGTCATCACCCTGGCCAAAGTGACCGGGCTGGATGAAATGGAGCTGTCGATGATGGTCGGTCGCCAGTTGCCGTTCTTCTCGGTGATCGTGCCGTTCTGGCTGATCTGGGCCTTCGCCGGCTGGCGCAAGATGCTGGAAATCTGGCCGGCGATTCTGGTTGCCGGCGTCAGCTTCGCCATACCGCAATTCCTCGTCTCCAACTACCACGGGCCAATGCTGGTGGACGTCATCGCGGCACTGATTTCCATGGCCTGCCTGACTGGTTTCCTCAGGGTCTGGAAACCGGCCACGGTGCATACCTCGGCCGCCCTGTCAGGGCGAGTCGACCATTCCAAAATAGCCGAAGAGCATGACGAAAAACCCGTCGCCAGCGCGACCTTTGCCAGCGATGCAAAACCCGCCGTAATGCGCGCATGGATGCCGTGGATCATCCTCACGGTGTTCGTTTTCGCCTGGGGCACCCAGGGCTTCAAAAACTTGTTCGATACCCGCCCGGCCATGGATCCGCAAACCCACTCGGCCAAGCTTGATCCGCAGGGCAAACCGATGCGCGAGGCCAACCCGATCTTTGCCCCGAGCGTGACCTTCACCACGATTCACCAACAGATCGAGAAGGTCCCGCCCGTGGTGCCCGCGCCGAAAACCGAGGACGCGATCTACAAGTTCACCTGGTTCACCAGCACCGGTAGCGGCATCTTGCTCGCGGCGATCCTTGGCGGGCTGCTGATGGGTTATTCCATCCCGCAACTGCTGCACCATTACCTGCGAACGCTGTGGGTAGTGCGCTATTCGCTCACCACCATTGTGGCGATGCTCGCCCTGGGTTTTCTCACCCGCTATTCGGGCCTCGACGCCACCATGGGCCTGGCCTTCGCCGCAACAGGCATTTTCTACCCGATGTTCGGCACCCTGCTCGGCTGGCTCGGCGTGGCCCTGACCGGCTCGGACACGGCCTCCAACGTGCTGTTCGGCGGCTTGCAACGGGTGACCTCCGAGCAACTGGGCCTGAGCCCAGTGCTGATGGCCGCCGCGAACAGTTCTGGCGGGGTCATGGGCAAGATGGTCGACGCCCAGTCGATCGTGGTCGCGTCCACCGCCACCCGCTGGTACGGCCATGAAGGGGAAATCCTGCGCTACGTGTTTTTCCACTCCGTGGTGCTGGCGATTCTGGTCGGCGGGCTGGTGACGTTGCAGGCGTATGTGGCGCCGTTCAGCCATATGGTGGTGGGCGGGCACTGATCCAGGGGGGCGGGCCTCATCGCGAACATTAATTCCAGCCGCCCCCCATTACCTTGTACAACGTCACCCGGTTGCTCTGCTCGGCCAGACGCAGGGTGATCAGGTCCTGTTGGGCGCTGTACAACGAACGCTGGGCGTCCAGCGCTTCGAGGTAGCTTTGCGAGCCGCCGCGATAGAGCGCGTCGGCCAGTTCAAAGCTTTTACGGCTGGCGTCGGTCAAGGCTTGCTGGGCTGTCAGGCGTTGGTCCAGGGTGCTGCGCACCGCCAGGGCATCGGCCACTTCCTTGAAGGCTGTCTGCAAGGTTTGCTGGTAGGTCTGCACCTGAATTTCACGCTCGACCTTGGCCGCATCCAGTGTCGCGCGATTGCTGCCGGCATCGAAGATCGGCAAGCTGACGCTCGGGGCGAAGGTCCAGGCGCCGCTGCCGGACTTGAACAGACCGGACAAGGCCGAACTCGCAGAACCGGCGTTGGCGGTCAGGCTGATGCTCGGGAAGAACGCCGCACGGGCCGCGCCGATATCGATGTTGGCCGACTTGAGGGTGTGCTCGGCGGCCAGCACATCCGGGCGCCGTTGCAAAAGACTGGACGGTAACTCATCCGGCACCTGAACCAGCAGCGCGACCGATTGCAGACTCGCACCGGGAAGCAGCTCATCGGGAACATCACTGCCGACCAGTAAGCGCAGGGTATTGCGGTCCTGGAGAATCTGACTGGCGTAGACCGCCACATCGCCTCGGGCCGACTCCACAGTGGTTTGCGCCTGAGCCAGGGCCAAACCGGAAGAGCCGCCCAAGGCATGGCTGCGTTGGGTCAGTTCGTAGGTTGCCTGTTGGCTGCGCAGGGTTTCCTGGGCCAGTTGCAAACGCTCGTTGTCCGCCGCCAGCGTCAGCCAGGCCGTGGCCACTTCAGCCACCAGGCTGATCTGGGTGCTACGCCGGGTTTCGGTCAGTGCCAGATAGTCTTCCAGCGCTTCGTCCTGAAGGTTCTGTACCCGCCCGAACACATCCAGTTCATAACTGCTCAGCCCCAGTTGCGCACTGTACTCATGACTGGTGCTCGCCGTGCCGCTGTTGGACGTGCGGCTATGTGTGCCGCTGACTCCGGCATCGATGGTGGGAAACGCCGCCGCCCGTTGAATGCGATATTGAGCCTGGGCCTTTTCGATGTTCAGGCTGGCCAGACGCAAATCACGGTTGTTGGTCAGCGCCAGGGTCTGCAAACGCGCCAGGCGACTGTCGGTAAAGAACTGCTGCCAGTGAATGTCCGCCGCTGCATCGCCCGAGGGCACACGGGTGGTCGGCAGCCATTGCTCGGCAACTGGCGCCTCGGGGCGCTGATACTCCGGCGCCAGATTGATACAGCCACTGAGCAACGCCAGAGCAGCCAACAAGGGCCAATGAAACTTGATCATGCATCACCTTTCTGCGCGGTTGGGTTGGCGGTTGTTGCGGTGGATACGCGACCGAAACGACGACGGATCAGCACGAAAAACAGCGGCACAAAGAAGATCCCCAGCACGGTGGCGCTGAACATCCCCCCCAGCACGCCAGTGCCGATGGCCTGGCGCCCGGCAGAACCGGCGCCGGAGCTCAACGCCAGTGGCAACACGCCGAACATGAAGGCTAAAGACGTCATCAGGATCGGTCGCAGGCGTTGACGCACGGCAGTCAGCGTCGCGTCCCTCAGGCTATTGCCCTGCTCTTGCAGGTGCTTGGCAAACTCAACGATCAGGATCGCGTTCTTCGCCGCCAGCCCCACCGTGGTCAACAACCCGACCTGAAAGTACACGTCGTTGCTCAAACCACTGAAACGAGTCGCCAGCACCGCGCCGACCACCCCCAGCGGCACCACCAGCATTACCGAAAATGGCACCGACCAACTCTCGTACAACGCCGCGAGGCAGAGGAACACAAACAACACCGAGATCCCGTACAGCAGCGGCGCCTGGGAGCCGGACAGGCGCAGTTGATAAGACTGCCCGGTCCACTCGTAGCCGATGCCTTCGGGCAGTTGTTTGATGATCGCTTCCACCGCATCCATCGCGACCCCGGAGCTCACCCCCGGTGCCGGATCGCCGACCACCTCCAGCGAGGCATTGCCGTTGTAGCGTTCCAGCAACGGCGAGCCATAGCTCCACGAGCTACTGGCGAACGAGGAAAACGGCACCATCTCATCCTTGCTGTTGCGCACAAACCAGTGCTCCAGGTCCGCCGCCTGCATCCGCGCCGACGCCTGACCCTGCACGTAGACCTTCTTCACCCGCCCCTGGTTGAGGAAGTCGTTGACGTAAGTGCCGCCCAACGCCGTGGACAAGGTAGCGTTGATATCGCTGGTGCTCAGACTCAAGGCCCCGGTCTTGCGATCGTCGATGCTGACCTTGAGCTGCGGCGTATCGTCCAGGCCATTGCTGCGTACTCCCAGCAGCCGCGGGTCTTTCTTCGCCAACTCGATGAACTGCTCCCGCGCGGCAACCAGGGCGTCATGCCCCAGTCCACCAAGGTCTTTGAGTTGCAGGTCGAACCCCGAACTTTGCCCCAGGCCACGTACAGCCGGCGGCTGCATGACAAACACGTTGGCATCGCTAATGCTCGCCAACGCCAGGGTTGCACGTTGGGCAATAGAAGCCGCGTCCTGCCCTTTCCCTGAACGCTCGCTCCAATCCTTGAGTTTGATGAAAGCCCGGCCGGTATTCTGGCTGTTGCCACCCATGCCCAAACCGCTGATGCTGATCAGCGCCTCGACTTCCGATTGTTCGAGCATGTAGCTCTCGAACTGCTTCATTACTGCCTGAGTTCGACTATCAGTGGCGCCCACCGGCAATTGGATCTGCGCCATGAGGATGCCTTGGTCTTCGTCCGGTAAGAACGAAGTCGGCAGGCTGGCATAACCAGCGCCCATCGCCAGCAAAATCACCCCGTACACCAGCAGGCTCCGACGCCCACGCTGCAGAATGCCGCCGACCCATTGTTGATAGCGCAAGGCGCTGCGTTCGAAGCTGCGGTTGAACCAGCCGAAGAAGCCGCTTTGCGCACCATGGCCCTGGGCATCGGACGGCTTGAGCAAGGTCGCACACAAGGCCGGTGTCAGGGTCATCGCCACCAACACCGACAGGAGCATGGCCGAGACGATGGTCACCGAAAACTGCCGATAGATAATCCCTGTGGAACCACCGAAAAATGCCATGGGAATAAACACGGCGCTGAGCACCAGAGCGATGCCGATCAGCGCGCTGGTGATTTCCGCCATGGACTGGCGAGTCGCCGCCAGCGCCGGAAGTCCCTTCTCACTCATCACCCGCTCGACGTTTTCCACCACCACGATGGCATCGTCCACCAGCAGTCCGATAGCCAGGACCATGGCGAACATGGTCAGGGTATTGATTGAATAGCCGAACAGCGCCAGCACGCCGAAGGTGCCCAGCAATACCACCGGCACGGTGATCGCCGGGATCAATGTGGCCCGCAGATTCTGCAGGAACAGGAACATGATCAGCACCACCAGTACGATCGCTTCGCCCAAAGACTTGACCACTTCTTCGATGGACAGGCTGACAAAGGGGGTCGTGTCGTAAGCGATCACGTTCTTGAGCTGCATTTCTGCCGGGTAGAAAGGCTCCAGCTCCTTGAGTTTGGCCTTCACCGCTTCACCCACGCTCAGGGCATTGGCCCCGGCGGCGAGCTGCACGCCCATGGCGGCAGCGGGTTTGCCGTTGAGGGCAGAACTCACGTCGTAGCTTTCACTGCCCAGTTCGACCCGCGCCACATCCCCCAACAGCACCACCGCCCCATTGCTGGTGGACTTGACCACCACGTTGCGAAATTCTTCGGCGGTTTGCAGCTTGCTGCGGGCACTGATAGTGGCGTTCAACTGTTGCCCGGCCACCGCCGGCAAGGCACCGAGCTGGCCGGCGGACACTTCGGTGTTCTGTGCTTCCAGGGCGCTGCTGATGTCCGAGGGCATCAACGCATACTTTTCCAACAGGGCCGGGTCCAGCCAGATGCGCATGGCATAGCCCGAACCGAGGGTCTGCACGTCGCCGACGCCATCGATACGACTGATCTGGTCGAGCAAGGTGCTGGAAATGTAGTCGCCGATCTGGGTGCCGGTAACGCTTTCGTTATCGGAGGCCAGGGCGGCAATCATCAGAAAGTCCGAACCGCCCTTGGTCACGGTCAAGCCTTCGCTCTGCACCGATTGCGGCAGTCGGGATTCGGCCTGTTGCAGTTTGTTCTGCACCTGCATCTGCGCCACATCCGGGTTAGTGCCGGCGGCAAAGGTCAGGCTGATGCTGGCGCTGCCCGCCGAACTGCTGGAGGCCGACATGTAGGTCAGGTTATCCAGCCCTTTCATCTGCTGTTCGATGACCTGGGTCACCGAGTTTTCCACGGTCTCGGCCGAGGCGCCGGTGTAGGTGGCGGAGATCCGTACCGTTGGCGGCGCGATGTCCGGGTACTGTTCCAGCGGCAGTTGGCTGATGGACAAGGCGCCGGCGAGCATGATGACGATGGCGATGACCCAGGCAAAAATCGGTCGATCGATAAAGAACCGCGCCATGCTCAACCCTCCTGCGCAATGGCAGTCGGCGCCGATTGCCGCGTGCGGCTACGAGTGCCCGGGTTTTGCGCCAGCACCGGGGCGCCGACCCGGACTTTCTGCCCACCTTCGACAATCACCTGATCACCCGCCGTCAGGCCAGAGGTGACCCACCACTGGTTACCCACGGCGCGATCGATGGTCAGCACGCGCTGTTCGACCTTGCCATTGACCACCAGCAACACCGACGTCACGCCACTGGCGCTGCGGGTCACGGCTTGCTGGGGGATCAGAATGGCTTGATCGTCCCGGGCCTGTTCCAGCACCGCCCGCACATACATCCCGGGCAGCAACAGCCGGTCCGGGTTGGCGATTTCCGCCCGCAGGGTCACGGTGCCGGTGCCCTCATTGACGCTGACCCCGCTGAATTTCAATCGGCCCTCATGGGCGTAGGTGCTGCCGTCGTCGAGTTTGAGACTGATCCGCGCTTCGCCCTCGCCGTTGCTTTGCAGCACACCGCTGGCGAGGTCGCGCTTGAGGCGCAATAGCTCGGTGGTCGATTGCGTGATATCCACGTAGATCGGGTCCAGTTGCTGCACCGTGGTCAGTGCGCTGTCCTGATTGGCCACCACCAACGCGCCGGGGGTGACCGTCGAAGTTTCGATGCGCCCGCTGACGGGCGAGCTGATGCGGGTATAGGCCAGGTTGATGCGCGCGGTATCCACGCCGGCCTGGGCCACTTGCAGTTCAGCCTCGGCGGTCAGCAGACTGGCCTGGGCATCCTCGTTGTCCTGCTGGCTGATGGCATCGATCTTCGCCAACTGGGCATCACGCTTGGCCGTGGCCTGAGCCGACTTCAATGTGGCGCGAGCCTTGGCCAGAGTCGCCTGCGCTTCAGCCAAGGCGGCCTTGTACGAGGCCGCATCCAACTGATACAGCGCCTGTCCGGCCTTGACCTCGGCGCCTTCGACAAACAGCCGCTGCTGGACGATACCGCCGACCTGGGGGCGAATCTCGGCGACCATAAACGCCTGAGTACGCCCGGCCAGCTCCGTGGTCAGCGCCTGGCTTTTGGGTTGCACCGTGATCACTGACACCTTGGCCGGTTCGATAACGGGCGCGGATGCGCCGGGGGAGCAACCGCTCAGCACCAACAGAATGATCAAGGACAGTAAAACCGCGGCGGTTACCAGGGATTTGGCGAGAATTTTGGTCGACATAAATGCCTCTGCAAGACGGGGTGGCTGAAGCCAGACGCCATACTGCGAGGCAAATGTGCAGGAAAATTGAAGATTGCCCGCCGCCCTTGAATCTTCGCCGCGCCAGGGCCTAAATGGGCGGGCCATTCACTGACCCGCCCGAGCCCATGAAACTGAGTATCTCCACCAAGCTGTTTATCGCGGTACTGGCCAGTGTGCTGTTTGTCATCCTGAGCATGGGGCTGGCCAACGGCTGGAGCTTCGGCAAAGGCTTTCTCGATTACCTCAACGAACAAGCGCTGTTGCGCATGACCCCGGTACTGCCGCGCCTGGCCAGCGCCTATGAGCGCGAAGGCAGTTGGGAATTTCTGCGCAACCAGCCGGATCGCTGGTTCGAACTCATGCGGCCGGAGCCCGGCGTAGATTTCACCGACCCGCATCGACCGAACCTGCCCACGTCCGACCTGACCGGCGCGGTGTTTCGCATCGCCCTGTTGGACCAACAAAAGCAGCTGGTCATGGGTTACTCGGCGATTGCCGACGACGCCCTGATGCGCCCGATCCAGGTCGCCGGTAAAACCGTCGGCTGGCTGGCGGTGACGCCGTTCCAGAACGTGACCGAAGCCGGCGGCGAACGTTTTCGTCTGTACCTGTTGCGTACCAGCCTGGCCATGGGTGTGCTCTCGTTGCTGCTGGCGATACTGATCGCCTGGTGGATCGCTCGCACCCTGCTTGACCCGGTCAAGCGGGTAGCCGCCGCCACGCATCGATTGGCCGCAGGCGAGTACAGCAACCGGGTGGCGGTGTCCTCCAATGACGAAGTCGGTCAGTTGGCCCGCGACTTCAATCAACTTGCGTATACGCTGGAGCGCAACGAAAAAATGCGCCGGGAGTTCATGGCCGATGTGTCCCATGAACTGCGTACCCCGCTGTCGGTGTTGCGAGGTGAACTGGAAGCGATCGAAGACGGTGTGCGCACGCTCGATCAGTCCTCGATGAAGTCGCTGCAAGGCGAAGTCGGCATGCTCAGTAAACTGGTGGATGACCTGTATGAACTGTCCCTGGCCGATGTGGGCGCGCTGACCTACCGCAAAAGCGAATGCGATCTCAACGACCTGCTGCACAGTTGCGTGGCGATGTTCCAGGAACGCTGCAACGCCCGGCACTTGCGCTTGGAGCTGGAACTACCGACAGCGCCGCCAAGGGTGGAAGCCGACCCCAAGCGCTTGCAGCAACTGTTCGGCAATCTGCTGGAAAACGCCGTACGTTATACCGATGAAGGCGGTGTACTGCGCATTCGCGCATCCAGCGATGGCGACGACGTACGCATCGATTTCCTTGATTCCGGCCCCGGGGTCGACGCAGATCAGTTACCGCGGCTGTTCGAGCGCTTCTACCGCGGCGAAACTTCACGCAACCGCGCCAGCGGTGGCGCCGGTTTGGGGCTGGCGATCTGTCACAGCATCGCCCTTGCTCATGGCGGCAGCCTCAGTGCCGATCATTCCCCGTTGGGTGGCCTTTGGCTGACCCTGCGCCTGCCACGGAATGCCTGAACCATGGTCAACGACAACCCGATCCTGATCGTCGAAGACGAGCCCAAACTGGCCGCATTGATGCGTGACTACCTGATCGCCGCTGGGTATGCGACCCAATGCCTGGACAACGGGCTGGAGGTGGTGCCAGCGGTCCGTGCCCGCGAGCCGCGGCTGATCCTGCTCGACCTGATGCTGCCTGGGTGCGACGGTCTGCAAGTGTGCAAGGAACTGCGCAGTTTCAGTGCCGTACCGATCATCATGATCACCGCTCGCGTCGAGGAAGTGGATCGCCTGCTCGGGCTGGACCTGGGCGCCGACGACTACATCTGCAAACCCTTCAGCCCGCGTGAAGTGGTGGCCAGGGTCAAAGCCATCCTGCGACGCAGCCCTCAGCTTTTGACGTCTGCACCACCGCGTCTACAGATTGACGAAGAACAGTACCTGGCCTCCCTCGACGGCATGACGCTGGACCTGACACCACTGGAATTGCGCCTGCTAAGCACCCTCGCCCGCTCGCCGGGACGGGTGTTTTCCCGGGATCAGTTGCTCGACCGGATCTACTCCGATCACCGGGTGGTCACCGACCGCACGGTCGACAGCCATATCCGCAATCTGCGGCGCAAGCTCGAACAAGCCTGCCCGGGGGAGCATCCGATTGAATCGTTGTATGGGGTGGGTTATCGGTTTCAGCTCGCCGACGCCTGAAGCGTCGCCGAGATGAAGAAAGACCACCGCCCCGTTCCACGGGCAGAACGGGGCGGCACATCAAGACAGTGCGATCAGAATGTCACACTGGCGCTGAGGCGTGCCGTGCGCGGCTCGCCGACATTGACCGCCAGTTGGCTGCCGGTGGAGGACGGGTAGTACTGTTTGTCGAACAGGTTGTCGACGTTGAACTGCAGCGACGTCTTGTACCCGAACATCGGCGCCTCCCAGCGCACGAAGGCATCGGCGACGGTGTAGCTGCTCAGCCAGAAATCGTTGGCATTGTTGGCCGCACGCTCGCCGACGTAACGCGCACCGCCGCCTGCATGCCAGGCCCCGAACTCCGTGGGCACATTCAGGTGATGGGTAAGGTACAGGCTTGCGGTGTGCTTCGGCGCATCGGCGAGGCGGTGACCTTCGTCATCCGGATCGTCGAGGATTTCCGTGTGGGTGTAAGCGTAGGTGCCGATAAGGTCCCAGCGCTCGGCCACACGCCCGGTGATGTCCAGTTCCAGGCCCTGTGAACCGACTTTGCCCGCCGCCTCCGAGAGGCTGACGCCACCGACCGTCTGGGTGGTCACGACGTTTTTCTTCTCGATGTCGAACAGCGCCAGGTTAATGTTCAGCCCCGGCAGCGGATCGTACTTGGCGCCGACCTCATAACTGCGGCCCTCCTCCGGATCGAAGGTATGGCCGGCATCGTCGACTTGGGTATTGGGCTTGAACGAACGGCTGTAGTTACCGTACAGCGACAAGCTGTCGGTGGCTTTGTAAACCAGCCCCAGGAACGGCACGAAGGCATCGCCGTTATCGTCGCGGTTGACCTTGTAGCTGCTGCCGCGGCCCTGATCGCTGTACTGATCGAAATGCTGCTGGCGACCGCCGAGAACCAGGATCCAGCGGTCATCGAGGTGCCAGTTATCCTTGAAGTACACAGAGCTGGAGTTCAACTGGTTGCTCAGGTCACTTTGGCTGGCACTGACAAGGCTCGGCTCGGCCAGACGACCATAAACCGGAGAGGTGATGTCGAAACCTGACCGCGCGGTATTGCGGTAGGTTTTGCCACGGAATTGGTCGGACGCTTCGGTATCCGCGCCGATCAGCAAGTCATGGCGCTGGCCGAACAGTTCCTGCTGGCCGATGAAATCCCAGCTGGCGTAGCGGGTCTCGTCATCGTAGTGAGCGCCGTTGGCAGCACGTCGCAGGTTGTTGCCGGTCAACGAACTCGGCTGGGCAATCGAGAGGCTATAGCGGTCGTTGTTCCAGCCGTAGGTAACGCGGGTTTTCCAGTCGTCACTCAGTTGATACTCGAAACGCGCGGTAGCCAATTCACGGATACCGACGCTTTTGGCCCATTTTTCGTCGAGGCGCTTGTCGTAGTCGATGTCCGCCGGATGACCATTGGTGAACACCGTGCCACGGTCGAAGGGTTTGGAGTAATCGTTGTATTCGTAGCTGAGGGTCAGGCTGGCACGGTCGCCCGTCCAGGTCAGCGAGGGTGCAACCAGGGTGCTTTCATTCACGCCGTAATTGCGCCAGTAATCCTCGTGGCCGCGTTCGGCAATCAGGCGATAGGCCAGGCCGGTATCGCCCAGCGGCCCGGTGGTGTCCACGGCCATGGTGCCGCCGCCTTCGCTGTAGGCCGAGCCGCTCAGGGTCGTGCTCTGGGTGTATTCAGGCTTCTTGCTGATCACGTTGATCAACCCGCCGGGTTCCAGCGCGCCGTACAGCATCGACGCAGGCCCTTTGAGCACTTCGATGCGATCCGTCGTGGCGCTGAAGTTTTTCCCCAGGTTGGAACGCACGCCATCGCGCAGGATCGAGCCGTCATCGTTGGTGCCGAAACCGCGCTTGACCAGCGAGTCCCGGGAACCGCCCAGGGTGTTGCCCTGGCTGACGCCGCTGACGAACTTCATCGCGTCGTTCAGCGAGCGCACCTGATAGTCGGCCAGGCTTTGCCGGGTTACTACATTGACCGATTGCGCCTCCTCCTTGATCGGCACATCGCTTTTGCTCGCGGTGCTGGCTTGAGAGGTGGTGTAGCTGGTGTCTTGACTGACGCGACTCGCCTGAATATCAGTGGTCGGCAGTTCGATCAATTCCTGTGCCCACAAAGGACCGGCGAACATCACGCAGGACAGTGTCGGCAGCGCGTGTTTGATGAAAACCTTGCGGCGGGCAAAGAGGTGGGGATGGCTCAAGACGTTGCACTCAATGAGTTAGTAGTAATGATTCTCATTGTATGGTGCGATGTATTTCCAGTAAACACCTTCGCGGCTATTAACTAACGAGTTATTGCTCTGCCGCATAGATGATGGTTTGCGCGCTGTCTGCTGTCGCGGGCGGCCGGGTGAAGTATGTGTCACCGTCATCCGTGAGGATCTCGTATTGCACCTTGCCGGCGACACGGCTCGATACAGCGGCATGCTTGATGATTTTCAGCACCCGCTGAAATTTCACACTTTGGGTGCCGTTCTGGGCTGGCCCGGTGAGCACATTGACCGTTTGAAACCAGCCATCATTTTTTTTGTTCGATACCAGGGTGCTGGTCAGCGCCTCGAAACGCTCCAGCCGGGTGAAGCCCCAGAGCGTCTGTTCCTCGACCGTTTTGCCCTGCGCGGTAGAACCCGTAAACACAAACAGATTGATGGCCGGATTGTCTTCACAAAAGAAGTCATAGGGCACCAGCCCGTCGACCATTTTCTTGCCGGAAACGAAGCCCTTTTTATGAACCAGAAACATGACCACCTCCACGCTGAAACATCAGCAAACGCTGCGTAAGTTTGAGCGGGAAGTCTACTGAAACGGGGCGTACAGAGCCGTCAAGCCAATGTAATATCGTGTAAAGATCACGCCTGACGGGGCAAGCTGATTTCCACGGTCAGCCCAGCGGACGGCTCGTTGCGCGCCGCAATCGTGCCGCCGTGCATTTCCACGGCCCTTGAAGCGATCGCCAGGCCCAGGCCGAAACCGGCACTGGCCTCGCTCAAGCCACGCTCGAACGGGTGAAAAATGCTCAGCAGCCGCTCGTTTTCAACACCCGCCCCCTGATCGGTAATCCGCACCGTCAGGCAGTCTGCTTCGAGATTGACCTCAGCCGACACAACAACCGCCGTCATCGGTTTGGTATGGCGCACCGCGTTGCGAATGACGTTCTCGAAACACCGATACAGCAACTCGCCGCTGACCCGACTGACAAAGACCGGACACGCCTGCAGGCTGACCCGGCAACCTTTCATTCCCGCCTCGAATTGAGCATCCTCGACGATCACCGCCAGCAACTCGATGATGTCGAGTGGCTCGCGGTCGATACTCTCGGGCCGGCCTTGTATGCGCGCCAAAGTCAACAACGCCTCGATCAGCGCATCCATCCGTACCGACTCGCGCTGGATGCGCTCCACCATTTCCTGGCGAGCCGGTTCTTGCTGCAGCAACCCGATGGCCGCTTGCATGCGCGTCAATGGTGAACGCAGTTCGTGAGAGATGTCATGCAGCAGGTGTTGCTGGGCCTCCACCAGCAGCTTCAGCTGGTTGGCCATTCGATCGCAGTCTGCGGCCAGATCGACGATTTCATCGCGGCGTCTCCCCATCATTGGCTTGACCCGGGTTTCGAAGCGCCCCTTGGCCACATCGCTCATCGCCCGCCTGAGGTAGGCCAGCGGCCACGCCAGGTAGTACGCCATGTAGCCGCTGAACAGTGCACTCATCACCGTGCCGATGATCAGCGGGATCGAACGCCCCGGCCCTTGCTCACCTTCTTTGCCAAGGGGCTGTGAGGATCTGAGCGAGAGGGTCAGACCGTCCTTGCTGATGACCGTTCGTTCAAAGGCCGGCCGCAGAACCGGCGACCCGGCCAGCAGTTGACCGGCACTGCCATAGACGCCAATGGTTTCGTCACCGGGGTGCCGCCACACTGCCAGCAATTGTCCTCCCGACTCGACCCCGAATTGCCGCAGCAGCTGTTCCTCGCTGGCCAGGATGGCCTCCAAATGAGGATCGCCAGGCCCGTGATTACCCAGCACCAGAATGCCCACCCCGACCAGAAACGTCAGGCTGGTGGCGAGCCAAAACGCCAGGAACAGTTTCCAGAACAGCCGGCTGGGTTTCATCATTCGGCGATCAACAGGTAACCGAGGCCACGCACGCTCTGAATCCAGGCCTTGGCGTCAGGGCGCGGACCGAGCTTCTGGCGAATGCTGCTGATGTGCACGTCGATGCGCCGGTCGTAGCGGGTCAAGGGACAGCCCAAGGCATTGAGCGACAGGTCCTGTTTGCTCACCACCTGCCCGGCACAGCGGGCCAGCTCTTCGAGCAGGCTGAACTCGGTACTGGTCACCCCTAGCTCGCGCCCCTGCCACTGGGCCTGGCGCTTGCCGGGCCACAAGACCAGCGGGCCGGTCATGATCACTTCTGAGACAGGTTGTTCCGCCGGCTGCACCCGACGCATGATTGCCCGCAAACGCGCCACCAGTTCCCCCGGTGAACTGGGTTTGGGCACGTAGTCATCGGCCCCCAGTTCCAGGCCGGTGATCTTGTCGATGTTGTCGCCACGGGCCGTGAGCAATACCACCGGCACCTGACTCACGGCCCGAATGCGCCTGAGCACCTCGATGCCCGAAAGGCGCGGCAGCATCACGTCCAGCACCACAATGCTGTAGCGCCCGGACAGCGCTTGAATCTCGCCCTCCTCGCCCGTGTGCACGGCAGTCGCCTCGAAGCCTTCACGCTCCAGGTATTGGCTGAGCATTCCTGTCAGTTCCTGGTCATCGTCGACGAGCAATACGCAGATCATTGGCGGGCTCTTGAGTGGGGGCCGCGCATTATCGCCCTTGCGCTGCACAGCGTCATCGCCCCGGGCAAACCTTTACCTAACTTGACACTTGGTTAACCGCATCAAACGCACCGAGCTTTTATGCTTCACCTCCACCAGCCTGCTCGCTTCGCGGTAACTCGTCTTGCTGTGAGATATCCGCGCCCGCCTACGCTGCTTGTCGATGTGTTCTGGATAAGATCTTGATGAATTTTTCGCGCCTGCTCTGCTCGGCTGCACTACTGCTCAACGCCTCACTTGCGCACGCCCAAGGCTTCAAAATTTCCGATATACGCATTAATGGCCTGCAGCGGGTTTCCGCCGGCAGCGTGTTCGGTGCATTGCCGTTGAACGTCGGTGATGAAGCGGACGATCGTCGCCTGGTGGAATCAACCCGTGCATTGTTCAAGACCGGTTTCTTTCAGGATATCCAGCTGGGGCACGACGGCGATGTTCTCATCATCACGGTGGTCGAGCGCCCCTCGGTCGCCAGTATCGAGATCGAAGGCAACAAGGCGATTTCCACAGAAGACCTGATGAAGGGGCTCAAACAATCAGGACTGGCCGAAGGCGAGATTTTCCAGCGCGCCACCCTCGAAGGTGTGCGTAACGAGTTGCTGCGCCAGTACGTCGCTCAAGGCCGCTACTCGGCCTCGGTCGATGCCGAGGTGATCGCGCAACCGCGCAACCGCGTGGGCCTGAAAATAAAAATAGATGAAGGCTCTGTAGCGGCGATCCAGCACATCAACGTGGTGGGCAATACCGTATTTACCGAAAGTGAATTGACCGATCAATTCACCCTCAAGACCAGCAACTGGCTGTCGTTCTTCAAGAACGACGACAAGTACGCCCGGGAAAAACTCTCCGGTGACCTGGAACGCCTGCGCTCCTATTACCTGGATCGCGGCTATATCAACATGGACATTACCTCGACCCAAGTGTCGATCACCCCGGACAAGAAACACGTCTACATCACCGTCAACATCAACGAAGGCGCGAAGTACACCGTTCGTGACGTCAAGCTCAGCGGTGACCTGAAAGTGCCTGAAGACCAGATCCGTTCCCTGTTGCTGGTTCAGCAAGGCCAGGTGTTCTCCCGCAAGCTGATGACCACCAGCTCGGACTTGATCACCCGTCGCCTGGGCAACGAGGGTTACACCTTTACCAACGTCAACGCGGTCCCCAACCCGAATAATGACGACCATACCGTCGATATCACCTTCGTGGTCGACCCGGGCAAGCGGGCCTACATCAACCGCATCAACTTCCGTGGCAACACCAAGACCGACGACAAAGTGCTGCGCCGTGAAATGCGTCAGATGGAAGGCGGCTGGGCCTCGACCTACCTGATCGACCAGTCCAAGACCCGTCTTGAGCGTCTGGGCTTCTTCAAGGAAGTCAACGTCGAGACGCCGGCGGTGGCGGGTGTCGACGACCAGGTTGACGTGAACTACAGCGTCGAAGAGCAAGCCTCCGGTTCGATTACCGCCAGCGTCGGTTTCGCCCAGAGCTCTGGCCTGATCCTCGGAGGTTCGATCACTCAGAACAACTTCCTGGGCACCGGCAACTACGCCAGCCTGGGCCTGACTCGCTCTGACTACCAAAGCAAGTACAACTTCGGTTTTACCAACCCCTACTTCACGCCGGACGGGGTGAGCCTGGGCTACAACCTGTTCTACAACGCCACCGACTACAACGATTATTACAGTGACGGCGTTTCCTACTACTCCATCAACAGTTATGGTGCCGGCACTTCACTTGGCTACCCGATCAATGAAACCTCACGGCTGAGTTTCGGCCTGACCGTGCAACACGACAGCATCGAGCCAGGCACCTACAGCGCCGATGAGATCTACGATTTCATTGCGCGCGAGGGCAAGGAGTTCAACAACTTCAAGGCCAACCTCGGCTGGTCGGAATCGACCTTGAACAAGGGCGTGCTGGCCACCCGCGGGCATTCGCAGAACCTCAACCTGACGGTGACAGTGCCCGGCAGTGATCTGAGTTTCTACAAGATCGATTACACCGGGCAGACCTTCCTGCCGATCAGCAATGCCACTTCGCTGCGTTTCCACACCAAGCTCGGTTATGGCAACAGCTACGGCTCAACCGACGGCCTGCCCTTCTATGAAAACTACACGGCCGGTGGCGAAGGTTCGGTGCGCGGTTTTGAGAGTGGCACCCTCGGCCCGCGTAACACCCCGGCCACAGGCACCTATGCCAGTGCCGGCCAGGCGTACTACTCCGATCGGGACTCCGACGCATTGGGCGGCAATATCCTCATCACCGGCGGGGTCGAATACCTGTTCCCGATGCCCTTCATCAAAGACAACAAATCTCTGCGTACCTCGGTGTTCTGGGACGTCGGCAGCGTCTACTCCAACAAGTGCTACCTGAGTACCACCCAGGGTTGCGACGGTGTCGACCTTGGCGAGTTGGCCAGTTCCGTGGGGGTCGGTGTCACGTGGTACAGCCCGATGGGGCCCCTGAGCTTCAACCTGGCGTTCCCGGTCAAAAAGCCTGAGAACGCTGATACCCAAGTGTTCCAGTTCTCCATGGGGCAGACTTTTTGAACCGGTGAGTCCGCAAGCATTCCACTTCGTTGGCGCACTGACACGATGTGCAGAATGTGGGACAAGCCCGCCCCCACAGGTTTCGCGCTGCCCCCCTTGCATCATGGCGCTCTCAGTCAACTCTGGCCGCTGTGCTCAAGCATCACGAACGTCCGGGAATTAAAGTCGAAGTGCCAGGGGAGCTACCCCGGCTCACAATTCCAAGAATAGAGCCACTTCGATGAGCCTGAAAAAATCCCTGCCAGTATGCCTGGCACTCAGCTTCGCATCGCTTGCCGTACCAGCAGCAGAGGGCCCTCCACCACCGTCGGTGAGTGAACCCAGCGGTATCAATCTGGGCGGCACCAGTTTCTACGACGGTTTCGCGGGGCCGCCCGGTCTGTCCCACCTGACCTATCTGAAATTCAGCACCGCACGCAGCATCAGGGACAATGCAGGCAAGGATAATGGCGCCTTCGATAATCCGAAGATCAACGTCATCTCGCTGATCAACCAACTGAGCTATTACTCACCCGAGACCATCGGCGGCGGTGCACACCTGGGCTGGAGCTTATTGGTGCCCATCATCTCCCTGGACGGTGACTTTGGCGACAACGGTGCCAAGCTCCAGGATAACGGCACAGGGCTTGGTGATGTCACGGTAGGGCCGCAGATCCAGTTCGACCCGATCGTCGACGCCCACGGCAGGCCCGTGTTTGTGCAGCGTCTGGCTTTCGACACCATCCTTCCAACCGGCAAATACGATAAACATAAAGACCTGAACCCAGGCTCCAACTACTTCTCTCTGAACCCTTACTGGGCCGCGACCTGGATGCCGGCGCCTCGTTGGGAAGTGAGCTGGAGGCTGCACTACCTGTACAACTTCAAGAACAACGATCCGGCGAGCAGTTCGACGCAACTTTTCGAGGGCCAGCCTGTGCGCGACACCCGGGCAGGACAATCGGCGTGGGCCAACTTCACGGCCTCGTATGAAGTGGTCCCCAACGTATCCGTCGGGATCAACGGGTACTACTTCAGGCAAATATCAGATGACGAGGTTAACGGAGGTCGGCTGAGCAACTCTCGGGAAAAGGTGCTGGGCATTGGCCCGGGCCTGTTCTGGAAAATCAGCGATGGCCAGGGCTTCTGGCTGAATACCTATAAAGAGACCGGCGTCGAGAACCGCGCGCAAACGGATTACGCCGTCCAGATCCGATACGCCCACACATTCTGACCGATGTGCGCCCACTCGTGCATGAGCGGGCCCTTTTACCCGAGGTGATGTTTCATGAACGCGCTCGACTCCATTGACAGTAAAAAATCATTGGCCGCTATCTGCCTGATGATGGTCATTTCCTTAGGGACGTTGCAAATCCAGCCTATTCTGGGCGGAGCCTTTATCGACCAACTCGGTTTGCCACTGAATGCCATCGGCGCCATTTTTGCGGCAGAACTGATTGCAATGGCCGTCGCCTGCGGCGTTTGCGCCATGTTGATGGCCAGCGTCGACCGGCGCCGCTTTGCCCTGATTGCCTTGCTGATGCTAGTACTCGGCAATCTGGCCAGTGCTCAACTGCATAGCCAGGGGTTGTTACTGATCTGCCGAATGATATGCGGCGCAAGCGGTGGCGCGGTCATGGCCGTTGTCTATGCCACCGCAGCCCTGCGCACATCCAAGGATTCGACGTTCGCGGTGATAAACATCGGCAACCTGCTCTGGGGGATGCTGCTTGTGAGTTCCATGCCGGTGATTCTGAAATCATTCGGCGTGGCCGGGGCGTTTTATCTCTTGGCCATCGCCAGTGCCCTGGCGATGGTTGGTAGCTGGAGAGTGCCGAGGAGCTACCCCGAGGCACATCGGGCAGCGAGCGGCTCGATCCCGCCTTTCGGGCTCACATCGATCTTACTGCTGATGCTTTTTACGCTGCTGTTTTTTGGCCATTCCGCACTGTGGGTTTACCAAGAGCGCATCGGTAAAAGCATTGGCCTGGAACCGCAACAGATCGGTGGAATACTGGGGGGCAGCATCCTTGCCGGTGCCCTTGGAGCGGCACTGGCCGGACTTATCGGCAGACGCCTTGGGTTGCTGTTTCCGCAACTACTGAGCTTCGGCACGGCGCTGATTGCGACTCTGGTCATGGTCTATGGCAATACCCCTGTCGCATTTGCGGTCACTGCCTGCCTGATCCATGCAGTATGGTTTTTCAGTCTGCCTTACTTACTGTCCATGGCGGCCGAGCTGGACCCTTCCGGCCGACTGGCCGGGCTGGGTAACGCCGCGATTTTCGTTGGTCAGGGGCTCGGCCCGTTTGGCGCGGCACTCGTGGTAGGCGAAGGGCAATTCCGCGCCGTCGGATGGCTGGCGGCCTCGGCCTACCTGACAGCCCTGGTTATCTCGTGTCTGCTCGTTGCACGTTTTCGTCGTGACGCGAAGCCTTGCACCACAGCACTGTCGCCTCAGTCGACCTGACCTGATATCAAACAGGAACCCCGTCAATGAACAATCGATACCCATCTTCAGAGGTTATGCCGATGACCACCCCGTTTCCCCAAACCCCTGAATTTTCCGGCGCGCTCTATGCACCCAGTCGGATAGAAGCCGAGGTGTTCGACCTGGAGATTGAAGGCACCCTTCCCGCTTCGATCCGTGGCGCTTTTTATCAGGTTGCGCCAGACCCGCAATACCCGCCGATGCTGGGCTCGGATATTTTCTTCAATGGCGACGGAATGGTCAGCGCGTTCTACTTTGCCGATGGCAAGGTGTCGATGCGACGTCGCTACGTAATAACCGACCGGTTGATGGCTCAGCGCCGCGAAGGTCGCTCGCTCAATGGAATCTATCGCAACGTCTACACCAATGATCCACTGGCGGCGAAGAACAACACCACCGCCAATACCAGCGTTGTCGCTCATAACGGTGTGCTGCTTGCACTCAAAGAAGATGCCATGCCCTGGGCAATGGATCTTGAAACACTGGAAACCCTCGGCGAGTGGCATTTTGACGGGCAGATCGAATCAGCGACGTTCACCGCCCACCCCAAGCTCGACCCGGTAACAGGAAACCTCTTGGCCTTCAGCTACGAAGCCAAAGGTGACGGCACACCTGACCTGGCCTATTTCGAACTGTCGCCCGACGGAAAGCTGTTGCACCAAATCTGGTTCCAGGCGCCGTACGCGGCCATGGTTCATGATTTCGCGGTGACTGAACACTACGTGGTGTTCCCGCTGATTCCGTTGACGACCGACCTCGAGCGTATGAAGAAAGGTGGCCAGCATTTCCAATGGCAACCCGATCTGCCTCAGCTCTTCGCCGTCGTACCACGCAATGGGCGCGCGGAGGACGTTCGATGGTTCAAGGGCCCCAAGGACGGTTTCCAGGGCCATACGCTCAACGCGTTCGATGAGGGCGACAAGGTTTACGTAGACATGCCGGTCACCGGCGGGAATATCTTTTACTTCTTTCCCCAGGCCGACGGTCATGTCCCGCCACCCGAAACACTGGCGGCCTGCCTGATGCGCTGGACCTTCGACCTGACCAGCACGCAGGAGGACATTCAACCGCAGCCATTGACGGATTACCCCTGCGAATTCCCAAGGTGCGATGACCGCTACATCGGTCGAAAATATGAGCACGGCTTTGTGCTCGCGTTCGATCCAGAGCGCCCGTACAACCCCGCGAATGGGCCGATTCCGTTTCAATTCTTCAATCTGCTAGCCCATGTGAACCTGAAAACAGGCACCACCGATGCCTGGTTTCCCGGTGACAGCGGATGCTTCCAGGAGCCCATTTTCATTCCGCGCTCCCCTGATGCGCAGGAGGCGGATGGCTACGTCGTTTCCGTTCTCAATCACATCGCGGACGGTCGCAGCGAGCTTGTAGTTCTGGATTCTCGTGACATGGAGAATGGCCCCATTGCACGAATCAAAGTGCCGTTCCGGATGCGCATGTCGCTACATGGTTGCTGGGTGCCGAGCAAACAATGACCCCATGGGCGACCCACTGAAATGACAGGAAGCCTGTGATTCACCAGGCCGGGATACGGCTCCTGCCCTGACCTTCCAAACACGTCACTGTCTCGTATTGCCTGTTCCGGAGGGTCGGCAAAATGCTGCCAAAAATACATAAAAAAGCATAATTCCTGCATTTTGGGATTTTTAATAAATCCCGCTTTACAGGATTAATCTCCACAACTAGATTGAACCTCAACCGCCGCGGCTTACCTGCCGCCATAGCTACATGAGCAGTGCCGAGCTTCTTTGCTCCCTGCGCATGCGCTGATCCTCTATCAAGGAGCACTCAATGAAACTCGCGAGCTTTATTGTTCAAGGCCGTAGCACCTACGGCGTCGTCGATGGCGAGCATGTCATCGATCTGGAGTCGGTCAAGCAAACCTTCGGCACCGATCTCAAGCAGGCTATCGCCAACAATCGCCTGGCCGAACTGAGCCACGAGGTCCTGGCGAGCCAGCCTCGTATCCCATTGGCTGAAGTAACTTTTCTACCCGTCATCCCGAACCCGGGCAAAGTGCTGTGCATTGGCATCAACTACGCCACACACGTACGTGAAACCGGTCGTGAGATGCCGACCTACCCGATGATTTTCACTCGTTTCGCTGACAGCCAGACTGCCCACCTGCAACCCATCGTTCGCCCGAAGGCCTCGCACAAGCTTGATTTTGAAGGCGAGCTTGCGGTGGTGATCGGCAAACCGGCGCGTCACGTCAAGCAAGCCGACGCGCTGGACTATGTCGCCGGTTACGCCTGCTACAACGACGGCAGTGTCCGCGACTGGCAGAAACACACCATTCAATTCGTGCCAGGCAAGAACTTCCCGAACACCGGCGGCTTTGGCCCTTGGCTGGTCACCCGCGACGAGATCGGCGATCCACAGGACCTGGAACTGACTACCCGCCTCAATGGCGAAGTCATGCAGCACACCAGCACCAGCGACATGATTTTCGATGTCCGCGCACTGATCGAATATTGCTCCACCTTCACCGAACTGGCCCCCGGCGATGTGATTGTCAGCGGCACCACCGGCGGCGTCGGCGCGTTCCGTGAACCGCCGGTATGGATGAAACCGGGCGATGAAGTCGAGATCGAAATTTCGCGAATCGGCATCCTGCGCAACAGCATCGTCGACGAGCAGTAAGCCATGGCCACACTACGCGAATCGGAACAATTGCCGGTGCAGGATATCGACAGTAAAGGTTCTAGCCTGGAGCGCATGCTGCGGGTACTCGATCTGTTTACCGAAGAGAGTCCGATCTGGGCTGTCGATGACATGGGCGGTGCATTGGGGTTTACCCGTTCAACCATCTACCGCTATGTGCGCGAACTGGCCGAGGCCAACTTGTTGTTCCAGGTCGGGGCCGGACGGTACGCCCTGGGCGCGAGAATCATTACCTGGGACCGTCAGTTGCGACTGAGCGACCCTTTGGTGCGCGCCGCACAATCATTGGAGCCAAGCCTCCCACGCTGGAGCGAGCAACAGATCTGGCTGATCTGCCGCCTGTTCAAGGACCAGGTGGTCTGCATTCATCAATACGGCGATTTGTTCAGCGAGGTCAGCTACTCACGCGGCTCACCGAGGCCGTTGTTCCTGGGCGCGACCTCCAAGGCCATCCTCGCCAACATGACCTCGCGTCAACACAGCCAACTCTTCCTGGAAAACCCCGATGAGGTGCGCGCCAGCAATCTTGGTCAGACCTGGGAACAGTTCCGCCGCTCGCTGCAGCGTCTTCGTCATCAGGGCTATGTGGCCAGCGCCGGCGAAGTCGACGCTGGCGTCTATGGCCTCGCCGCTCCGATCTTCGATGGCGATGGCAAAGTCGTCGCCAGCATCAGCTGCGTGCGCCCGATTCAGGAACGTGACAGCACTCAGGAAGAACAGCAAGGACAGCAGATCCTTGCCCTGGCGCAAAACCTGTCGCAACTCATGGCTGCACTCGCCAACCGCCCCAAGCCATTGGACTGAGCCATCCGGAAGGGAACAACAATGACACCCCTCAAAAAAATCAGTACGCACGTCTTGATCATCGGCGCCGGGCCCACCGGGCTGACCCTGGCCAACTTGCTTGGCCAAGCCGATGTGGACACCTTGATCATTGATCGCAAGCCGGACACCGTGACCGAGCCGCGGGCCGTTTCGATCGATGACGAATCCTTGCGCACCATGCAGGCCGTCGGACTGGATGAAGCCGTGTTGCGAGATGTAGTGCCGGGCTATGGCGTGCACTATTTCACTCGGCCCGGTGGCCGCTGCTTCGGCAAAGTCGAGCCCACCGGCAAGTTGTACGGGTTCCCCAAGCGCAATGCATTTCGCCAGCCACTGTTTGAACACACCCTGAAAACGGGCCTTGAGCGCTTTGCCAACCTGAAGGCCCGGTTCAGCCATGAGCTGCTGGAATTCAGTCAGGATAAGCATGGCGTGCGCGCACTGATCCGTGACGCAGACGGCGAAACTGTCGAAGTCCATGCGGCCTATCTGGTCGCCTGCGACGGTGGTCGTAGCCCGGTGCGCAAGCAACTCGGAATCGAGATGGTTGGCTCGAGCTTCTCCTCGCGCTGGCTGGTGGTCGACACTGATCAGGATGACGATCCGTTCTGGCAAACACGTGTGTACTGCGATGCACGCCGTCCCGTCGTTGAAGTACCCGGCCCCCACCGCACACGCCGCTTCGAGTTTCTGCTCAAGCCGGACGAAACCGATGAGCAGGTACTCGGCGATGCTCGCCTGCAAGCGTTGCTTCATCCCTTCAAGGGCAACACCCCGGCGTCCATCGTGCGCAAGACCGTTTATACCTTCCACGCCCGGGTTGCCGAACGGTGGCAAGTGAACCGCGTGTTTCTCGCCGGCGATGCCGCGCATCTGACCCCTCCCTATGCCGGACAGGGCATGAACAGCGGTGTTCGCGATGCCCATAACCTGGCCTGGAAACTGATCGGCGTGCTGAAGGGCAAAATGGCTGAAACGGCTCTACTGTCTTACGAAAGCGAGCGTCGCGATCACGCCTGGGCACTGATCAGACTGGCCTTGAACCTCGGCGTGGTCATGGCGCCGGCAACTGTCTTGCGCGCTCGTTTGATCAGCGGTGCATTTGCTTTGATCGGCCTGCTGCCACCGTTGCGGGACTATTTCCTGCAAATGCGCTTCAAGCCTAAACCCCGATTCACCAAAGGGCTGGTACTGACCGAAGGTAAAGCCGGGAAACTGTCCTGCGGGCACATGTTCCCTCAACCGATGCTCACCGATGCTCAAGGCCAGGAATTTCTGCTCGATGACTCGATCGGTGCAGGCTTCGCCTTGATTCAGTACGGCGACCACAGCCGCCAACGCATCGACGAACTCCAGCATGGCTTGTGGTTCCACCTCGAAGCCAAGCGCATTCTGATCCTTCCCGAGCCTGTCGAAAACATGCCTTCGATGCCTGGCTGCACGGTGCTTCATGACCGCCAGGGTTTGCTCAAAGAAATACTGGGCGATTCAAACACGTTCTTGCTGCTGCGCCCGGATCGCTATATCGCCGCCATTTTCGATAAGGCCGGCGAAACAAAGGCTGCCGAGTCGCTGCAGTCGTTGTTCGGCATCGCGCAGGCGCGAAACCAGACAGCCGAGTCGAGTATCGCGCCGGTCTTTCCCTGAACCCTTAAAGCTACGGAGGTGTTTATGCAAACCCTACAGACCTGCACCCCTGCACGCCTGTGCTACCTGCATCTGGCAAGCAAAGAGCCGCAACGACAAATCGATTTCTACCGGCGCATGCTAGACATGGAAGGCCTGGCACAGCCCGATGGCAGCTGGATACTCAGTGGCCCGCAACGCGCCATGCTCGTGTCGCCCGCCGATCACAGCGGCCTGCTCGCGGCGGCCTATGACCTGGGCGATCAGGCTCGGCTGGGAGAACTGCGCGCTCGCCTGAACGAGAATGGCTGTGCTGTCGAAGACATCGACTCGCCGTTGCTCGAACCGGATGCCTTTGTGCTTCGTGACCCTCAAGGCCGACAAACGATATTTGGCGTGTCCCGCATTGATCCCGGTGTCGACCGTCAAGGCATGCCGGGCCGCTTGCAGCACGTGGTATTCCAGACCACTGAACTGGAAGCCATGATCGATTTCTACGTCAATAAGGTCGGGTTTACGGTATCGGACAATGTCGTCGACGAGCAGACCGGCCAGCTCATGGTGTGCTTCCTGCGCTCGGACGATGAGCATCATTCGCTGGCATTTTTCCGTGGTACGAAAAACGAATGGGATCACCACTGTTACGAAACCAATGAATGGAATGACATCCGCGACTGGGGTGATCGCTTCGCCAAGGAACGCATCACCATTTTCTTCGGCCCCGGCCGGCATGGGCCGGGCAACAATCTGTTCTTTATGGTCGTCGATGCCGATCGCAACCGCCTGGAGTTTTCCGCCGAACTCGAAATGACCGATGCCGCCCGCCAACCCGGTGTCTGGCCGCAGGAGGAGTACACACTCAATTCCTGGGGGCGCGCCTGGATCAGAAGCTGAGCACATTTCTTCAGACAAGGTTTTGCATCATCCATGTCCTTAATCGACGCGGCCACCTGCCTCCAAAGGTAAGACTATGACGACTCAACATTTGCCCCTCTACGCCATCAATGGCGACCAATACATCAATGGCACCTGGCGTACAGGTCGTTCCTCGCGGCGCCTGGATGACCGTAACCCTTTCAATGGCGAGCAACTGCTGGAAATGCCACTGGCCTCGATTGCCGATCTCGACGATGCCTATCAGGCTGCACATCGTGCGCAAACAGCGTGGGCACAGCTGCATCCGACACAGCGCAGCGCGCAACTGGAGAAACTCGCTCACGTCATCCTGAACCGCCGCGATGAAATCATCGACTGGCTGATTCGTGAGTCCGGCAGCACGCGCATCAAGGCGAGCATGGAATGGCAGTTCACCCTGAACCTGGTGCGTGAGTGCGCAACGTTGCCGATGCAGGTTGAAGGACGGATCCTGACGAGCTACAAGCCCGGTGAACAGAGCTTTGTCTTCCGTGAACCGCTGGGTGTTGTCGGGGTGATCAGCCCATGGAATTTTCCGTTGTACCTGAGCATGCGTTCGGTGGTCCCGGCACTCGCGCTTGGCAACACAGTGGTGCTTAAACCCGCCAGCGACACGGCAGTAACAGGCGGCCTGCTGATTGCTCATTTGTTCGAAGACGCAGGCTTCCCGGAGGGTTCGCTCAATGTCGTGGTCGGTGCAGGTTCGGAGATCGGCGATGCCTTCGTCGAACACCCGGTGCCAAGCCTGATTTCCTTCACCGGCTCAACCGATGTCGGTCGCAATGTCGGCCGGATTGCGACTGGCGGCAAACACATCAAGCGCGTTGCGCTGGAGTTGGGCGGCAATGCTCCACTGGTGGTCCTGGATGATGCGGATATTGATATAGCTGCGCACGCAGCAGTGGTCGGGCGTTTCCTGCATCAGGGCCAGATCTGCATGAGCGTCAACCGGGTGATCGTCGACCGCTCGCTGTATGCGGACTTCACCGCGCTGGTGGTGGAGCGAGTGCGCAAGCTCAAGACCGGCGACCCGGCCCACCCAGACACCGTGATTGGGCCGGTGGTCAATCAGAACCAGCTCGATGGCCTGTTGCGTAAAATCGATGCCGCCGAGAACGCAGGCCTCAAGCGGTTGTGTGGCGGCCCAGCGTCCGGGTTGGTGTTGCCTGCGCATGTCTTCGGTGAAGTCGGGGCCGATCAGGAACTGGCACGTGATGAAACCTTCGGGCCGTTGCTGCCGCTGCTGATCGCAGAAAACGAAGCGCATGCGTTGGAGTTGGCCAACGCCAGCGAATATGGCCTGTCCAGCGCGGTATTCACCCAGGACATGGCCCGAGGCTTGAACTTCGCCCGTGGCATCGTGGCCGGGATGACCCATATCAACGACATCACCGTCGACGACCAGCCCAATGCGCCCTTCGGCGGCGAAAAGAACTCCGGCCTCGGGCGTTTCAATGGTCACTACGCCCTGGATGAATTCACCCGCGCCCATTGGGTCACCTGGCAACCGGGGAGCCACCACTACCCTTTCTGACTCTTGATCGATACTGACCGGACTAAAATTGGGCAAGTGTTGACCCACTTGCCCAATCAACAAAAACAATAAGAAAAGAGGCGAAAAGATGAGTCATTTAGCCTGTGTGTCCACCGATCAAGTTGTTCGCTCCGACCGGCTGATGAAGTGGAAAGAGTTCATGAGCGATCACTTGGGTCGCACGCCGGACTACATCAAGCGTCTGGAATCGACATTCATCGACCCGTTGCATAACAGCAACTTTCAAGGTCGGCTGGAATATGGCGATCTGGGTCAGCTCGGCTTCTGCCGCATGACCGCCAGTGCCCATCGCTACTCACGCCATCTGAGCAAAGCGGTCGACTCACCCGATACACCGCGCATGCTGATTCTGCAGATCGCCGGCGTCAGTCATTTCGAACAAGGTCGGCACAGCAGCGCATTAGCGCCTGACGAGATGCTGTTGGTCGACAGCGGCCAGCCCTTCAGCGTCACCAGCACTCAAGGTTGCGAACATCTTATCCTGCTCTTCAAGGGTCCGGCCGGACAGCCACCGCAAGCAGGCGATGTTCACCTGAACGGGCGCAATGGATTGGGCCGCATGTTGATGCATCTGATCAGTGATGCGTACAGCCAGTACCCACTGCTCAACAATCATTCGGCCGAACTGATCGGCAACAGTATCGTGGGGCTTCTGGATAACGCCCTGAAGAACAAACAGGAAGAAAAACAACTCGAACACGATTTCCGCTTCTTCAAGCAAAACCGCCTCAAGGCGTATATCGAGCGCCACCTGGCCGACCGCGACCTGACCATCGAGCGCATCGCCAGCGTCGAGCAGTGCTCGGTGCGCAGTTTGCACCGCGCATTTCAGGAGGAGCTCGGCTGCAGCATCAGCGAATACATCTGGCAACGGCGCCTGTCGCGCTGCGCCGAAGATCTGCGCAGCCGGGAACATGCCCATCGCTCACTCACCGACATCGCCTTTGCCTGGGGCTATGGCAGCAGTGCTCATTTCAGCAGACAGTTCAAATCGGCGTTCGGCATGTCGCCCAAGCTGTTCCGCGATACCCAGGCCCGCTCCTGACGCCGGTAAGTCAAGCCATTCATGAGCCATCCGGCCCTTGACCTTGCATCACCTGCTGCTCGCCCATTGTGATGCGGGTGCACAACAGGTACTGGCCCCGCAAAACACATTCACTTGGGAGGTAGATGTGTCCCGCCACAAAGTCTGCGTAAAATACGGCGTCGATGCCGAACCCAATACAAAAACAGACTCATCACCCCTGTGATCAATACCACCGGTGAATTGTGGCTCCCCCCTACTTTCAATGCCTGAATGATCAACCATGAGCGGGAGTTCACGGATCTCAACTGCCCGTACAAAGACGCTTTGCAGGTTGTGTCTGTCGATCTCGCTGCTGATTGCCTGTCACGCGAGTGGCGCGCCCTTGCCGCTCGAACTGTATATCCCGGACGCTCCACCCCTGACGTTCGTCGATGGCTCCAAAGGCCACGGCATGGTCGGCGAGGCCGTGATGACCGCCATTGCCAACGCCGGCTATATCGCGCATGTCCATGTGCTTCCCTGGGCCAGATCGCAGAAACATGTCAGCGAGAATCAGGACATCCTGATCGCCCCTTTGTCACGCACGCAGGAACGTGAAGATCGCTTCACCTGGATCGCGCCAATCATGTCCATGGAGCGTGCTTTTTTCAGCCTTGACCGGCCGGTGAGCAGCTTCGAGCAGGCGAAGCAAACCTACCGGGGAATCGGCGTCGGCCTGGGCAGTGCGCAGGAGGAAATCCTCCGTGAACAAGGCTTCAGCGACGAGCAGATCCACCCCCTGACCATTGGCGACAACCCCGCGCAGATGCTCTTGAAAGGTCGCATCGATGCCTGGTTCAACGGTGTCCCGGAGAGTCGATACATCTGGCCGAAAGTGTCTGAGCGTACACTGCACATGAGCCCCGTCATGAGCAGTGCGCAGCTCTATCTCGCTTGCTCAAAGCAGTGCTCCGCTCAACTGGTGCAAGACTTGCGCGCGGCGGTTGAAACGCTTCGCGATGACGGCACCCTGGCGCGCATACAAAAGCGCTATTTGTCGCCATAGGAGTTCTGAGGGCACGCGGCTAAACCCATTCAAGGCAGGCATCCCTCCTCCACTGGCGCCTGCAACCCCATGAACCGCCGCACTCGATGAGCCTCGGGCTGCTCGCGGATCGCCTGTGGCGAGGCATCCAGCTGAATGTGGCCGTTTTCCATGAAGATCACCCGGTCGGAAATCGACAGGGCAAAATCCATCTCGTGGGTGACAATCAGCAGGGTCATGCCTTCGCGGGCCAGGTGGCTGATGACCGTGAGTACTTCGCCGACCAGCTCCGGATCCAGCGCCGAGGTCGGTTCGTCGAACAGCAGGATATCCGGGTCCATGGCCATGGCCCGGGCAATCGCCACGCGTTGTTGCTGGCCGCCGGACAGTTGATGCGGATATTTGTGGACATGTGCTAACAGGCCGACCTTGTCGAGTAACTGGCAGGCGCGTTGTTCGCTCAACACACGACCGACACCGTGATAACGGGGAGCGAGGCTGATGTTGTCCAGCAGTGTGCGGTGCGGGAACAGGTTGAAGCTCTGGAACACCATGCCGATGCGCCGTACACCCTGACGAAGCCGACGGCCATCCGGTTTGTCCCAGGCATTGATGAAGCCCTCCCCGAACAACAGGATTTCACCCTGATCGATGCGCTCCAGGCCATTGACCGTACGAATCAGCGATGTCTTGCCGGAGCCGGACGGGCCGATGATCG
Source organism: Pseudomonas sp. 008 (assembly GCF_016861935.1). Taxonomy (NCBI): domain Bacteria; kingdom Pseudomonadati; phylum Pseudomonadota; class Gammaproteobacteria; order Pseudomonadales; family Pseudomonadaceae; genus Pseudomonas; species Pseudomonas sp. 008. Next base: position 137,345 of record NZ_BOMA01000016.1, read on the forward strand.
AAATCACCTGGCCACTTTGTACCTTCAGGTCGATGCCCTTGAGCACATGATGATCGCCGTAGCGTTTGTGCACGCCCTGCAGTTGCAGGGCCGGGGCGGCGCCTTTGGATGGCGGCTTGAGCTTGCTCGATAGAACAGGCGCCAGACTGTCACGCAGCGCTTGTGTCGAGGCGCTGTCGAGGGTTTGCGGTGTCCGCAGGTTGAGGTCCAGGTAGCGTTCCAGACGCTGCAGGGCAAAGCCGAACAGCGTAACGATCAGCACGTAGTACACACCCACCGCCGCCAGGGTTTCCATTACCAGGAAGTTCTGCGCATACAGGCGCTGGCCGACGGTCAACAGTTCGGTCAATGAAATCACCGAGATCAACGAGGTCAGTTTGACCACCGTGATGTATTCGTTGATCAAGGTCGGCAGTGAGATACGAAAGGCCTGGGGAATCACAATCAGCCGTTGCAGGCCGAGCAGACCGATACCCAGGGCGCGGCCGGCTTCCTTCTGGCCCTTGGCGACCGAGATCAGCCCGCCACGATGAATTTCAGCCATGTAGGCGGCCTCGGTGACCACCAGCGCCAACAGGCCGGAATAGAACGGTACCGACAGCACCGGCCCGGCACCGGGCAGCAGCTGCGGCAGGTTGTAGATGAAGACCACCAACACCAGCAGCGGAATGCTGCGAAAGAACCAGATGTAGAGTGACGCCGGCAGGCGCAGCCAGGGCGAGCCGGACAGCTTGGCTGACGCCAGGATGAAGCCCAGCAACATCCCCAGGAACCAGGCCAGGGCGCTCAGTTCGATGACGGTCAGGCTCGCCGCCCAGAAGTCAGTCTTGGAGAACAGCGAAATAAAGTAAGACCAGTCGAATTGCATAGACACCTCGTGCTCGCCGCGCCCTCGACCGAGGGCGCGGTTTCAGCCATTACTCGGAGACCGGTTCCAGGTCGTATTTTTTGAGAATGGCGGCGTACTCACCGTTGGCCTTGCTGTCGGCCAGCGCCTTGACCAGCGCCTGATAAGTAGCGTCGGCGTCTTTCTTCACGTAGATGCCCAAGGTCTGCGGGTAAACCAGCTTCTGCGAACTGACTACGACCCGCCCGTTGGTGCGCTGGGCGATCATGTGCGCGGCGCCGGCGATTTCCACCTGGGCCTGAATGTTTTTCGACAGTAGCGCCTGCGTCACTTCGGGAGCCGAGGGGTATTCGTTGACGGTGATCGCGCCTTTGTTGTTCGGCACGCAGTAGTCGCTGGACAACTGGTTGAACTTGGCGACCCAGGTAGTGCCCTGCTCCAGGCCGATCTTCAGGCCGCACAAGTCCTCGGGAACCTGCGGGCTCAACTCGCTGCCCTTGGGCACCATGATCGCCGCGCCGGTATTGGCGTAGGCGATGGTGCGGGCCTGGAGCTGGCGCTCGGGGGTGATGTACATGCCGGAAATGATCGCGTCGTAATGCCCGGCGTTGAGGCCGTTGATCAGATTGGGGAACTTGGTGTCGACGAAGTTGGCCTTGACGCTCATCGCCTTGGCCAGGGAGTGGGCCAACTCAGGATCGGAACCGACCACATTCTTGTCAGCGTCGTAGGACTCGAACGGTGGGTAGGTGATTTCCATACCGACCTTCAACACACCGGGGGTCGCGGTGCTGGCGAAGGCGGCGTTGGCGCAGAACAGGCCAGCGGCTAGCAGGCTCAGTTTGGTCAGGGCGAAGTGGCTTTGCATGGTGGGAAGCTCCGTGGGTTGTTTTTTTAGGAATGAGAGGTGGTGTTCTTCAGATGGCCGAAACTCGATGGCTTTCGGGCCCGGGACGGCAGCTCAAGCTCGCCGTTCTCCACGCGTTTGCGCAGATACTGGTAGGTCTGCAAGGCCTGGCTCCACATGTGTTCGCCAATCGCCAGCGCCTCGTACTCCCGGTCATCCCTGGCGAATGCCGGCAGCGGCTTGATCAGCGTGTGATAGTCGCAGGCGTAGAACAGCGGGAAGCTGTAGCGCTCCTGAGCAACCTTGCGCACCCGGTGGGCAGTGGCGACAAAGGCACCTGCGGTCATGACTTCCAGCATGTCGCCGATGTTCACCACGAACGCGTCGGGTAGTGGCGGCGCGTCGATCCACTGCCCCTGATCATTGAGCACCTCCAGCCCCGGTTGATCGGCGTGCAGGATGGTGAAGCACTCGTAGTCGGTATGCGCGCCGATGCCCGGAGCGTCGACGACATCGGCGTCGAAGGGGTAATGGATCAGCCGCAACTTGGAGGGTGGGCGAGTCACCAGCGCGTCGAAGTAACCCTCCTCCAGCCCCAGGGCCAAGGCGAAGCCATCGAACAGCCGGCGGCCTAGCGCGAACACCGCCTGATAGTAGTTTTGGACCGCGCTCTGGAAGCCCGGCACGTCGGGCCAGTGGTTCGGCCCCAGCAGCGGTGTACGGTTGAGGAACAGCGGGTCATCCGCTGGCACTTCGAAGCCGATATCGAACGCTTCTTTGTGATCCGGCTTGCCCTTGGAATACACCTCCTCGCCTTCGGGCACGAAGCCCTTGTGGCTTTCCGAGGCGCCGATGTAGTGGCGCATCTTGGCGTCCAGCGGTTGCGCAAAATAATCCCTGGCCGCCTGGCGCAGGCCCTCGATCAGCGCCGGATCGATGCCGTGCCCGGTGATGTACAGAAAGCCCACATCGCTGGCGGCGCGGCCCAATTGCTCGGCCACGGCCAGGCGATGCTCCAGCTCGATGCTGAAGAGTCCGGCGATGTTCACCACCGGAATGCTGCTGAAGTTGGCTTGGGTTGGCGAGGTGTTACGCATGGCGGGCTCCTTCACGGGTGAAACGGTCGAAGTGTTCGCGCTCGGTGCGGGCCATCCACTGGTTCAAGGTCCAGAGGTCGGCCACCGGCATGTTGGTGAAGGGCAAGTGATGCAGATAACCGTCGGCACCGAACTCCGGGGTCAAGGTGCTGACCGGGTAGCCACGTTCGCGCTGAGCGGTCCAGACGGCCTCCCAGTGGCGCTGGTGGAACGCCAGTTCACGGGCATATTCCGGGGCGGCGGGATGGGGGACTTGCGGGCCTTGGTCGTAGCCGACCCGAGCCTGGATGTGATGCACGCGCTCGACGAAGGCCGAAAGATCGTCGGCCGGATCGTCCAGCAGTCGCTCACAGCACACCACCCAGTGGCTGATGTCACTGGTGAAACGCAGGCCCGGCAGTTGGCGGATCAGCTCCAGGGTCACCCAAGGGCTGTAAAGGGAACGGGCGCGATGCGTCTCGAAACTGCAGAACACGCCATGCCTGGCGGCCAGTTCCATGGCCTGGCCGAAAAATTCGACCTGCAATGCCTGCGGCCAGCGGTCGTTGCCTGCCAGCAGATTGACGAAACGTGGGGTCAGCTCCGAAGCCCAGCCCAGTTTGCGATCTATGTCGGCCAAGTGTTGAGTGGGCGTGGCGCTCTGGTCGGGCAATACATCGTAGGCACTGAACAGTGTGCAGATGTAGGGAACTTGATTACTGCGCAGGAAAGCGCCGAACTCGCCACGCTCATCGGCCTGCAGTGGCAGGCGCGCTTCGAGGCCATCGAAGCCGGCGGCGAGCAGTTCATCCAGGGCCTGTGCCTTGCTGGCGGTATAACCCCATAACGTGCGGAAAATTTCTAGCTTCATGCATTCCTCTCGGCTGCGTCAGGCCACCCGCTGTCTGGGCTGGCGTTACTGGGCAGTCGAAAGAAGTTGCTGCAGGCCGCGGCTCTGATGGCTGCGGTCCCGTGTGACGAATCCTAAGGCTAGGGCGACAAGCGATTGAATAGGCTGCAGCAAATAGTTAGTTCAGAAATTCATGAACTAACGATGCCGGATTTTCTCGCGTTGTGTAAGCCGCAATGCGATCCGTAGCAGCTGTCGAGCCTGCGTTCGCTGTAGCAGCTGTCGAGCCTGCGAGGCTGCGTTCGCTGTAGCAGCTGTCGAGCCTGCGAGGCTGCGTTCGGCTGCGCAGCAGTCGTAAAACCAGAACTCGCGGTGTGTCAGGTAGACCGCATCAGCCGGATTCACGACTGCTTCGCAGCCGAACGCAGCCTCGCAGGCTCGACAGCTGCTACCAAGCGCGCGCCCGGTGCGGATGGGCACGAACCAGAACAGAGCACGGCGGCTCTGCCATTCCCGCGACTGGTGCGTTGCTCGCCTGTGCGGCCTTCACAGCCCTGTAGCCATCAGATGCAATTCTCCTTCCACCGCGGGGTGACAGGCTGATCCGTTGTCGAACGCAAAGGCTGGCAAACAACTTGCTTAGGCTTTTGATCAGGCTTGAGCCATCAACACCGATGGTTTGGCAAACATCTCGGACAACGGCGTCCGCTCCCCTGCCCATTGCGGCAGGAGAGCGTGCGCCGTTTTTGCTTTCATCCCGGCATCAGAAGGAAATCCTCATGTCCGCTCAAGGAATGCACCCACCGGGTCACGCCATCGTTCATTTGCGCAGCGATGGCGGCACATCGCACCCGGCCGGCACATCATTCGCCAAAGCCTTGTTCGAACCTGGCAGAGCCCTGCTCGAACGCAGCAGGATCGGCTTCTGGCTACCGCTCGGATTAGCCCTCGGCGCCTGTGGTCTCGCACTGGCCGAACAGCCCGCAAGCGCATTGGCCCTGATACCTGGCGTGCTGTACCTGGGATGCGCCTGGCAGCTTCGCGAGCGTCATCAACGCCAACTGCAGACATTCTGGGACACGGAACTGGCACAACTGCTGCGCAGCTCCCAGGATGCCGAACCCGCGACGCTGCTGGTGGCCGCCAGCCTGCAACTGCGCAACAACGAACGCTTGCGCAGCGAAGTGCAGTTCGCCAGCCGTGCCCTGGAGCAGATGGCTCAGCAAGCCCGCGACCAGGGAGAGGAACAGAGCCAACGCATTGCCATGATCGCCGCCGCCAGCGAACAGATCGATCAGACCCTGCACAGCATCGATGCCTTGGCCAAGGGCGCGCTGGCAGCCTTCGCCAACGCTCACACCCAGAGCGAAACCGGTTGCCTGGAGGCGCGCTCAGTGGGTGACAGCATGCGCGTCATTCAGCACCGCCTGGGCAATACCGCACACGCCGTGGAAGCGTTGCTGCAGCGCACGACCGCCGTGGAAAGCACGGTCAACAGCATTCAGGCATTGGCCAAACAGACCCAGTTGCTGGCACTCAATGCCTCCATCGAGGCGGCCCGCGCCGGCGAGCACGGGCGCGGTTTCGCCGTGGTCGCCGATGAGGTCCGCAGCCTGGCCCAGGCCACCGACCGGGCGACCCATGAAATCACCAGCGCCGCGACGGCGATCGCCATGGCCGTGCGCCAGGTGGATGGCGAGGTCAAGGAACACCGCGATCTGCTGGCCGCCGGGAGTGAACAGAGCGAGCAGCTCGCCGCCAACCTCGACGACCTGGCTCAACATAGCCAGAGCAATCTGCAACAGCTCGGCGCCATGCAACAGGCGCTCAGCAAGCATCAGCTAGCCAATCATGCCCTCAGCGAACAGTTGCAACAGGTCAATGGCGCGGTGCAGGAACAGAGCACGCAAACCAATGCGCTGCACGACCTGACCCGTTATCTCAACCAGCTCACCGTCGGAAGCCGCCCATGAATCCAGCATTCGCCACAGCATTCGACGATGGGCCATCCCGCCAAGTCCGTCTGCCACAGGGTGATACGGGACTAAGGCAGGCGCTGTTGCTCGGTCTCGACCTGCTGCAAGGACTACAGCAGCATCGCGGTCTCGGCGGACAAGTCACCCGCGAGGCGCAACAACGTTGCCAGGCATTGGGGCACGCGCTCGACCAACGCTGGAGGGAGTGGCCGTATTCCGCACAGTGCCAGGCCTGGAGTGCGTTACGCCGCGACCCGACGGATTTCGATGGCCATTGCCGATTGCTGCAGGACCTGCTCGGCGCCATCCAGCACCTCGAACTGCAACGCTGTGCGCTCAGTCTGGCGCGCCCGAGCATCGCCGCGCGCTGCTGGGAACTTGAAGAGCTGGGACGACTGCGCGGGCTGTCGGTACGCGCCGCCGCCCATCGAAGTTGCCCATTGGAAATGCTGATTCAATTGCAGTACCTGCACGAACGCTTGCTCAAGCACGCTCCCCATTCGTTGCACACTGCGCTCGAACAACTGCAACGCTGCCTGATAGGTACAACCACCGTGTCGATCACTCCGGCGCAGTGCTACGCCCTCCTCACCCCATTGCTCGACGAACGCCTGGACGCTATCCGCCGGGATCTGGATTGAGGCTGCCGTCACCAGAACAGAGATCCGCAACAGCTCGTTCCTTTACCGTAGATTCGCTACTATGTTTGCACCGCTTTCCTTGTCGGCGGATTTCTTCACTCTGGAGCCCGAATGCCTAGTCAAAAGGACATCGCCGCCGAAAGCGGCGCACCGATGATTCCTGAACAGCGCCGTGAATTGATGCTGCGCCAGTTGCGCAAGCATCAGGTGCTGAGCGTTCATCAACTGATGGAAATGTTCGACTGCTCGCACATGACCATTCGCCGCGATATCGCGCTGCTTGAACAGGAAGGCCGTGCTTACTCGGTCACCGGTGGCGTGCGAATCGCCAGTCAGCTCCACAGCGAGCCCAGTCATCAGTTCAAGGCGGTGGTCGAGTTGCCGCAGAAGCAGGCGATGGCCAAGATGGCCGCGCGGCTGTTACATGCCGACATGACGATTTATCTCGATGCGGGGACCAGCACGCTGGAGATCGTCCCGTACATCAAGGCGCTGTCGGGGATGACGGTGGTGACCAACGACTTCGGGATTGTCCAGGCGCTGATCGATGCGCCCCATGTCACGGTGATTCACACCGGCGGACAACTGGATCATTCGAATCAATCGTGCGTGGGTGGGCTGGCGGTGGCCACCTTGCGTCAGATCGTCACCGATATCGCTTTCATTTCCACCAGCTCCTGGGATTTGCGTCGCGGCCTCACCACGCCGTCGGCGCTGAAGGTGGAGGTCAAGCAAGTCGCGATGCAATCGGCCTCGCAAGTGGTGCTGGTGGCCAGCAGTTCGAAGTACGGCACGTTCAGCATGTACCGGATCGCCGGGCTCGAGCAGTTCGACATCATCCTCAGCGACGACGCACTGACCCCTGCCGCGGCCGATAGCATCCGCAAGCAGGGCGTGGAACTGCTGTTGCCTTCCGATAACAACCTGTAAGGCGTTAGCGCGCCTTCCAGTCCCGCAGCCACTGCAAACCGGCCGACGTGTTGCCACGAGGCCGGTATTCGCACCCTACCCAGCCGTCATAACCCAACTGGTCGATCAACTCGAACAGATAGGGATAGTTGACTTCGCCTTGGTCTGGCTCGTGTCGATCCGGCACGCCGGCGATCTGGATATGACCAATGCCGGCGAAGTCTCGACGCAGTTTAGTCGCCAGGTCACCTTCGACGATCTGGCAGTGGTAGCAGTCGAACTGAACCTTCAGGTTACTGGCGCCCACTTCTTTGCAGATGGCCTGGGCCTGATCCTGGCGGTTGAGGAAAAAGCCCGGCATGTCGCGCGTGTTGATCGGTTCCAGCAGCACGGTGACACCGACCTTGGCGGCCTGCGCGGTGGCGTAGGCCAGGTTCTCCAGGTACACGCCGTGATGCCGCGGGCGATCGTTTTCCGACGGCAGCAGCCCGGCCATCACATGGATGCGTGAGTTGCCCAGGACGGCGGCGTATTCCAGTGCGCGATCGAAACCGCTGCGAAATTCACTCTCCCGGCCCGGCAACGATACCGTGCCCCGCTCGCCTGCCGCCCAATCGCCGGGCGGTGCGTTGAACAGCGCCTGCACCAAGCCGTTATCGCTCAAGCGCTGTTTGAGTTCCTGGGCGCTGTAGTCGTAGGGGAACAGGTATTCCACCGCTTCAAAACCATCGGCGGCCGCGGCGGCGAAGCGATCCAGAAACTCATGTTCCGGGTAGAGCATGCTGAGGTTGGCAGCAAAACGAGGCATGGTAGCTCCTTGGATAGAGGGTTAGACAAACGGCCAGATCAGCAAGGTAATACCGAAACCCAGCGTGCCGAGCAAGGTGGTCAGCACGGTCCAGGTACGCAGGCCGTCGGCCACGTTCAACCCGGACAGCTTGGTGAAGATCCAGTAACCAGCGTCATTGATGTGGGACATGGCCAACCCGCCACCGCCCATGGCCAGGCACAGCAGCGCCATGTGATTCGCGGTGAGGTTGAGGGTCGCGATCAGCGGGCTGATGATGCCGGCGGTGGTCACCAGCGCCACCGTGGTCGAGCCCTGGACCGCACGCAACAGCATGGTCAGCAGAAAGCCCAGCGCGAGCACCGGCAGACCGGTGGTGCGCAACAAATCGGAGACCACCGCGCCGATGCCGGTATCCACCAGCACCTTGCCGAACACACCGCCGGCACCGGCAATCAGAATCACCATGGCTACACCTGGCAAGGCCGAACCGATCACGTCAGACACCTGTGTACGACTCCAGCCCCGACGCGAACCCAACAACCAGGCACACAGCAAGGTGTCGATCAGCAGCGCCACCAATGGCGCACCGAGCACGGTCATGATGCCGCGCAGGACCGAGTCGGCAGGCAGCAACGAGTTGGACAGTGTTCCCAGCAGAATCAGAATGATCGGTAGCGCGATCAGGCTGACGATCATGCCAAAACCCGGCGCGGGTGCCGGCGGCAACTTGGAAACGATCGCGCTGGTGGACTCTTCCAGGCCCATGTGCGACGCGGCCACGGCAGCTCGTTCAGCGCTCTTGCCGTTGCCATTGGCCCAGGCGACCAGGTCTTCGTTGGTGACATGCGGGCCATAGACTTCGGCGCGGATATCGTCGGTCATCGGGTACACCCGACGGGTCATGCGCCCGGCCACGCGGTAACCGACATAGCAGAGGAACGCGGTGATCGGCAGACCGAACATCAGCACGCGACCGAGGTCGGCACCCAACTGACTGGCAGCGGCCACCGCGCCGGGGTGTGGCGGCAGGAAGGCGTGTACGGTCAGCAACGCCGCACACATCGGCAGCGCAAACACCAACAGCGGCTTGCGTGCACTGCGAGCAACGCCATAGGCCAGCGGCATCAGGATGATCACGCCGACCTCGAAGAACACCGGCACCCCGACCATGAACCCGGCAATCGTCAGCGCCAGCGGCGTGCGTCGATTGCCGAAACGGCTGATCAGCGTCTTGGCCAGCGCCTCGGCACCGCCGGAGAGCTCGATGATCCGCCCGATCATCGCGCCCAGGGCAATGATGATCGCGATGTGGCCCAGGGTCTTGCCCATGCCGCCTTCGATGGTGGCGACCAGGTCGGCCGGTTTCACCCCGGCCACCAGCGCCACCAGAATGCTCACCAGCATCAACGCCACGAACGGCTGGAACTTGTACTTGAGCACCAAAAACAACAACAGAGCGATCCCTAGCCCCGCGGTAACCATCAGGATTAACGGGCTCATTTCACAAGCCCTCCGCGCCGGGTGAACACAAGGGTGCTGCAACCGGGTCTGAAAATGCCGCAGTGAAGATGAGTCATGCCTGGATGTCCTCTTGTTATTGTATTTTTCAGGCAAGCCGGGGTCGTGGGAGTCGCTGCACGTCTCCCGAACAGGGCCTGCTTTATCGGTCTATCGTGTTAAAAAACTTCAGCGCACTACCAGTGCACACCGAAGGCCGCTCGCAGCTCGTCCAGTGCTGCCTGATCGAGCGGTTCGGGCTTGGGATTGCTCATCAGCCACAGCCGCGCGGTTTCCTCGAGTTCTTCCAGGGCGTAACTGGCCCTGGACACCGAACTCTCCCAGACCACCGGCCCCAGCCGTTCGAGCATCACGCCACGAACGCTATTGGCCAGTTGTGCGACCTGTTCGGCAACCTTTGGCGAGCCAGGACGCTGGTAGCCGATCAACGGGATATGCCCGACTTTCATCACCTGATACGGCGTCAGTGGCGGCAAGATGTCGTTCGGCTGCCAGACACCCGCCAGGGTCAACGCCACCAGATGAGTGGAATGGGTATGCACCACGCCACCGACACTCGGGTTGCGGTCGTAGACCTGGCGATGCAGCGCCAATGTCTTCGACGGCTTGTCACCGGAGACCCATTCGCCAGACAGATTGACCTTGGCGATGGTCGCCGGGTCGAGGCGGCCGAGGCACACGTCAGTCGGCGTGATCAACCAACCGTCGTCCAGCCGCGCGCTGATATTGCCGGCGCTGCCGACGGTGTAACCGCGCTCGTAAAGGCTGCGGCCAACGTCGCAGATTTCTTCGCGCAAAGCGTTTTCATTACTCATTGCGCACCTCCGGTCTGGGCCAATTGCTTCAGCGCTTTGCTGAAGAAATCCCGACCACCGAAGTTACCCGATTTGAGCGCCAGAGCCAGAGGCTCATCGGTGCTGCTGACCGTTGCCGGCACACCCGGATCGATTTGCGCGCCGATCTGCAGCAGTTGCACTCCCAGCGCCTGAACCACCGCGCCCGAGGTTTCACCGCCGGCGATCACGAAGCGCCGTACGCCGCTCTGACGCAAGCCTTGGGCAATTTCGCCAAAGGCGTTTTCCACCAGACTGCCGGCCTGTTCGACGCCGAGCTGCTGTTGCACTGCCTTGACCTCGTCCGGTGCGCTGGTGGCGTAGATCAATACGGTTTGTTCATTGCCCTTGGCGAAGGCTAGAGCCTGGGCGACTACTGGTTCGCCAGCCGCCAGGGCCAACGGATCGATCCGCAGCGCGGGTCGACCAGCTTCGAGCCAGGCTGCGACTTGGCCATTGGTGGCGATAGAAGCGCTACCGGCCAACACCACTTCACCACCGGCCACCGCCGGGAGTTTCGAGGCATCGAGGTCGCGCAATTTACCGGCGCGACGGAAGTTTTCCGGCAAGCCCAGGGCCAGCCCCGAGCCGCCAGTCAGCAACGGCAAGTCGGCACAGGCGGTGCCGAGGGTGTACAGATCCTGGTCCGACAAGGCATCGGCAATCGCCATGCCGATACCTTGAGCCCGCAGTTCGGCGATGCGCCCGCGCACCTTTTCGGCCCCTTGGGCAATGGTGTCGTAGCGCAACAAGCCGACGTTCAGATGGGTCTGCGACTGCAGTACCCGCACCAGGTTGGCATCGGTCATCGGCGTCAGCGGGTGATGCTGCATGCCCGACTCGCTGAGCAGTTGATCCTGCACGAACAAGTGGCCGCGAAAGATCGTCCGGCCATTTTCCGGGAACGCCGGGCACGCCAGAGTGAAGTCGCCGCCCAGCGCCGCGAGCAGCGCTTCGCTGACCTGGCCGATATTGCCGGCCCCGGTGGAATCGAACGTCGAGCAGTACTTGAAGAAAATCTGCTCGCAGCCTTGCTCACGCAACCAGGCCAGCGCGGCAAGGGATTGCTCGACCGCTTCGGCGACTGGAATGGTGCGTGACTTGAGGGCGATGACGATCGCATCGGCATCGAGCCCGGCCGCCACTTCGCTGCTCGGAATGCCAATGCTTTGAACGGTGCGCATACCGCCGCGCACCAGCATGTTGGCCAGGTCCGTGGCACCGGTGAAATCGTCGGCGATGCAGCCCAGCAATGGGCGTGCAGGGGTAGTGTTCATTGGGTGTTCCTCAAACCGGCTCGGTCTTGGCAGTCGGCAACTCGATGCCGGGGAAAATCTTGATTACTGCCGAGTCGTCCTCACGCCCGAAGCCGGCACTGGAAGCCTGCATGAACATCTGGTGAGCGGTGGCCGACAGCGGCAGCGGGAATTTGCTGGCCCGTGCGGTATCCAGCACCAGGCCCAGGTCCTTGACGAAAATATCCACCGCGGACAACGGCGTGTAGTCAGCCTTGAGAATGTGCGGCACGCGGTTTTCGAACATCCAGGAGTTGCCGGCGCTGTGGGTGATCACTTCGTAAAGCGCGTCGGCATCGACCCCTTCACGCAGGCCCAGCGCCATGGCTTCGGCGGAAGCGGCGATGTGCACCCCGGCGAGCAGCTGGTTGATGATCTTGACCTTGGAACCCAGGCCATGGCTGTCGCCCAGGCGATAAACCTTGCCGGCCATGCCTGCCAGGACGGCTTCGGCCTTGGCGTAAGCATCGGCCGGGCCGGACGTCATCATGGTCATTTCACCGGCAGCCGCCTTGGCCGCGCCACCGGAGATCGGGGCATCCAGATACAGCAAGCCTTGAGCGCTCAGACGCTGGCCCAAGTCGACGGCGTAGGTCGGGGCCACGGTGGCGCAACCGATCACCAGGCTGCCAGGGCGCAACGCAGTAACAGCGCCACCCTCGCCAAACAATACGGTTTCGGCCTGCTCGGCGTTCACCACCACGGTAATGATCACGTCGCACGCCGCGGCCATCTGCGCGGGCGAAGAACACGCCACGCCGCCCTCCCCGGCAAACTGTTCAGTCACCTGCGCACGCACATCACAGGCATGCACATTGAAACCACTGCGCAACAGAGAGCGGGCAATGCCCAACCCCATCGCGCCCAGACCGACAACACCGACATTCTTGTTATTCATGGGGTACTCCTGAGGGAAGCAACGGCCTGTTCCACGCCGACAAAGCGCAGGCGGCGGGCCGCGATGTAGAGGTGGGCACCGGAGGCATGGCCGGCGGATCGCCCAACACAATGGCAGCTACGAGCTGCTTGACACGGGTTGAGCAGATAATCCACCAATGAACAGATTATGTGAAGTATTTTTTTAAAATAACATTTCTTAACATCACCCCAGGGACATCGATAGCCGCGACGCGCTTTTTTGTAGCAGCTGTCGAGCTCGCGAGGCTGCGTTCGGCTGCGCAGCAGTCGTAAAACCAGAACTCGCGGTGCATCAGGCAAACCACGTCAGCCGGATTCACGACGGCTGCGCAGCCGAACGCAGCCTCGCAGGCTCGACAGCTGCTACGGGTCGCGTTCACGCAAGTGAAAAAAGTCAGATTGCCATCAGGCCGCCTTGCAAAAACACCATGACCGTCTAAGTTCAAAACTAGCTCTACAGGCGTAACCAAACCGTACATAAACCAGCCCCTCAGGCGAGAGAATCTATTGATCTAAAACCAACCAGACGCTGCTTTTAATTACTGACACGGAATCAGTCATAAAAATAAAGAGGGATGCTTGATGAAGCGCAGCCATGGGTATCGTGCGTTCTCGCAACGGGGGCCTGCCGGTCATTTCTGGATTTCATTGCTTTGCTTCTCAGGCCTGGTGATCGCCAGCTTTCTGTTGTTCGAACAACAGATCCAGGACTTCCTGACCCATCTCAACCTGTACCAGCCTTCCACTCCCACCCAAAAACTCAACCTGGCATTGCTGCTGATTGCCCTGCTCGCGCTGGACGTGGTGCTGCCGGTGCCTTCGAGCATGGTCGCGCTGCTGGCCGTGGCCATGCTCGGCGCTGTTGGCGGCTACCTGGTGATTTTCGTGGGGCTGTGCCTGGGGGCCGGACTGGGGTATGCGCTGGGGGCGGGCTATTTTCGGCTGCTGTCCGGCCGCCTGGGCCTGCATCAGCGCCAGCCGGGGCAACTGGCATACAAGCTGGGCACGCTGTCGTTGATCTGCCTGCGCGGCGTGCCGGTATTGGCCGAAACCTCGGTGGTGGCCGCCGGGATGCAACGTTATCCGCTGCCCGCGTTCGTGTTAGTGACCACCCTGGCCAATGCCGGTCTGGCACTGGCCTACAGCGCCATCGGCATCTACCTCGTCGAGCAGAACGCGCTGCTGGTGACCCTGCTCGCCAGCATGGTGTTACCCGGGCTGTTTATCGCCGGGTACAGCCTGTTCAAAACCTTGCGCAAGCAAAACGCCGAGCATTCCCTGCACGGGCGTTTCGAGGTCCGTTACGACTACCCGGTGGTGTTCACCGATCACCTGTTCGAGCCGTCCAATCCTTGTCTGCACCGCCAGCTCACCGCACGACTCACCCCACAGCACCGGGGCCCGGTGACGGTGCTGGTGTTCGCCGATGAACAACTGCTGCAAAGCGCCCCGAAATTGCTGGAACAGATCGACGCCTACTTTGCCGCCCATGCGGCGGACCTGCATTTGCAGGCCGCGCCGATTGCGGTGCCGGCCGGAGAACTGAGCAAGGATTCACAGGTGTTGCAACAGCTCTACAGCGACATGCTGCAGCATGGGCTGGACCGGCATTGCTATGTGCTGGCCCTGGGCGGCGGTGCGGTGCTGGATGCGGTGGGCTACGCCTGCGCCACCTTCCACCGTGGCATTCGCCTGATCCGCATCCCGAGCACCGTGCTGGCGCAGAACGACGCCGGCATCGGGGTGAAAAACGGCATCAATGCCTTCGGCCAGAAGAACCTGCTGGGCGCCTTCTACCCTGCCACCGCAGTGATCAACGACTTCCAGCTGCTGACCAGCCTGACCCGCCGCGACCAGATCGCCGGGCTGGCCGAGGCGGTAAAAGTGGCGCTGATCAAAGACCAGGCCTTCTTCCAATGGATGGAGCAACAGGCCGACGCCCTCGCCCACTTCGATCACTCGGCCAGCCGCTATGCCATTCGCCGCTGCGCCGAACTGCACCTGGCGCACATCACCGGTGCCGGCGACCCCTTCGAGCGCGGTAACGGACGGCCACTGGATTATGGGCATTGGGCCGCGCACAAACTGGAAAACCTCAGCCAGCACCGACTGCGCCATGGTGAAGCCGTAGCGGTGGGCATGGCCCTGGATGGGCTCTACGCCAATGCCCTGGGGCTGTTGAGCGATGCCGACACCGAACGGGTGCTGAACCTGCTGCTCAAGCTCGGCTTCAGCCTGAGCCCGCCGGAACTGACCTTGAAAGATGCACAGGGACGCTCACAGGTTTTGCTTGGGCTGGAGGAATTCCGCCAGCACCTGGGCGGGCAACTCTCCATCCCCATGCTCAGCCGGATCGGCGAGTCGGTGGACCTGCATGAGATCGATGCCGCGCGGATGGAACAGGCGCTGCAAAGGCTGTCGACCCGCATCGATCCGGCGCTCACCCTCAGCGAGGGCTGCGCGCAATGAGCCAGACACCGCTGAACCTGAAAACCTGGATGACCCTCGGCCGGGTGTCCAACCTGCCCACCGTGTGGACCAACACCTTGGCCGCCGCCCTGCTGGCCAGCAGCGCTGGTGCCCTGGCGCCGCCGTCGTCGCTGGTGTGGATCCTGCTGTTGGCCGCGCTGTCGTTGCTGTATCTGGCCGGCATGTTATTGAACGACCTGCTGGACGCCGACTGGGACCAACAGCACCACAATCCCCGCCCGATCACGTTGGGTCTGGTCAGCCGCCAGCAAGTGGGGCTGGCTACTGCGCTGTTGCTGATACTGGCTGCGGCCTCGGTATTGGGCCTGAGCCGGTTGATCGATCAACCGCACTGGTTGCTGGGTAGCGCCACCCTGCTGGTGGGCTGCATCCTCGGCTACAACGTGCTGCACAAGAAATATGCCCACAGCGTCTGGCTGATGGGCGCCTGCCGCTCCGCCCTCTACCTGACGGCGGCGGCCAGCCTGGCGGTGCCGCCGGAGCCGATCTGGCTGTGCGCCATGTTGCTTGGCGTCTACATCAGCGGCCTGACCTACCTGGCTCGTCAGGAACACAACAACCAGTTGCTCAGCCGCCTGCCGCTACTGCTGATGTTGAGCCCGCTGGCGCTGGCGATCTATTCCGACAACGCCTGGTTCTGGCCGGTACTACTGCTCTGGCTTGGCTGGCTGGGCTGGCATTACTGGCACCACTTGGCCAACCCGCAGCAACGGCAAGTCCGTGCCTTTATCGGCGCAGGTCTGGCGGCTCTGCCACTGTTTGATGCCCTGGTGCTGGCTGTGGCCAACCAGCCGCTGGGCAGCCTGTTATGCGTTCTGGTGTTTTTCCTGCTTCCACACTTCCAGCGCTGGATCAAACCGACATGAACATGGACGTCACTGCATCGCCATCGGCGGCCCTCGAAATGCGCCACGACTGCCTCGCCGAACAACACCAGGCCCTCACCCAACAACTCGATGACACCGAGCTGCAGTGGTGGCGCCAGGCCCAGGAGCGGCTTGCCCAACGCCCGGACGCCAATACCGCGGCGCTGTTGAGCAGCCAGTGCAAGCGCAACCTCAAGGAACAACCGCTGCCCCACAGTCCCGGCTGGAGCAACGTCCAGCTGGCGCGGGCATTGTTGCTGGCTCAGGTCCTGGAGCAACAGCCCCTCGCCGGGCAACTGCCCTTGCTGCGCCAACTGTTTCTGTGGGGCGACGATCAAGAAAAAATCGCCACTCTGAAGGCCCTCGACTGGCTCGACAGCCGTGGGCTCTGCGTGGAGCTGGCGTTGCAGGCCGGGCGTACCAGTAACAGCCAGGTGTTCGCCGCCCTCGCGCTCGACACCCTCTACCCATCGCGCCATTACAGCGAACGGGCCTTCCATCAATTGGTGTTGAAGGCGCTGGGCATGGGGCTCGACGTACGCCGCCTGATCGGCCTGACGCAACGACACAGCGTCACCCTCAACCAGTTGGCCCTCGACCTGCTGGACGAACAGCTTGCTGCCGAACGAACGGTGTCCGCCGGGCTGCCCCGAGTGATTGCTTTCGACCTGCTCAGCCCGGCGCAACGCCAGCGCCTGGCTGGCCTGAATCAGCAGCAACGCTTACCACCGGAATGGCATGAGCACCTGGCCGGCACCTCACAGAACTGACACTCAACGACTCCTTTTCCTTGACGAGGATTTACCATGCTCAAGTACTTCGACCCGCATATTCATATGGTCAGCCGCACCACCGATGACTACCAGAACATGGCCGCCGCCGGCATCACCGGGGTGATCGAACCGGCCTTCTGGCAGGGCCAGGCGAGGACCAGTGTCGGCAGCTTCATCGACTATTTCGACACCCTGTTGGGCTGGGAGCGATTTCGCGCCAGCATGTTCGGCATTCATCATTTCTGCACCATCGGCCTCAATCCCAAGGAGGCCAATGACCTGTCAGTGGCCAATGAAGTGCTGGAGATTCTGCCGCGCTACCTGGTGAAAGACGGCGTCGTGGCGGTCGGCGAAATCGGCTACGACGACATCACCCCGGAGGAAGATCGCTTCCTCGCCGCTCAGCTGGAGCTGGCCAGACAATTCAATTTGCCGGTGCTGGTGCACACCCCGCACCGCGACAAGATCGGTGGCACCAAACGCACCCTGGCGGTGATTCGCGAAGTCGGGATTGCCGAGCACCTGGTGATCATCGACCACCTCAACGAACTGACCCTGCCGCTGGTGCTGGACAGCGACTGCTGGCGCGGCCATTCGATCTACCCCAACACCAAGATGTCGGAACAGCGCATGGTCGCCCTGCTGAAGGAATACGGCACCGAGAAAATGGTGGTCAACAGCGCCGCCGACTGGGGCATCAGCGACCCGCTCAAGGTGCCGAAAACGGGCGAAGCGATGCTGGCTGCCGGCTTCAGCGAAAGCCAGGTCGAACAGGTGCTGTTCCACAACCCCGTGGACTTTTTTGCCCAAAGCGGCCAACTGGACAAGTCCCTGGTCAGCACCCCGCTGCCCATCGACCAGCGTCGGCAGTGGCAGGACAACTCTGCCCTGCGTGGCCAGGAACCGGTGATCAAATGAGTGCCGGCACGGGTTGGGCTGCCGCGCAGGTCGGTTATTGCAGCAATGTGCACCCGACCCGTGACCTGGCGGGGCTACGGTCATCCATCGAATGGCATTTCCGGGGTGTGCGCACCCTGCGCGGCCTGAACGAGCAAGACAGTGGGCTGTGGATCAGCGCCCTCGCCGCGGCCGAACTACAGCAGGCGTCAGCTCGCGCGGATTTCCTCAGCCTGCTGCAACGCAGTGGGCTGCGGCTGACTTCACTTAACGGCTTTCCCTATGGCCAATTTCATCAAGGCGCGGTGAAAGCCGACGTCTATTTGCCCAACTGGACTGATCCGAAACGGCTGGCGTACAGCCTGAATCTGGCCCGAATCCTGGCACACGCCCTGCCGTCGGATTGCCCCCAAGGCGTGATTTCCACCGTACCGCTGGGCTATGCCGCCGACTGGAACCCGCGGCGACAGCAGCGTGCCGAACATCTGCTGCGCCAACTCACGGCTTCACTGGCCAGGCTGCATCGGGAGACGGGCAAGAAGATCGTGTTCTGCCTGGAGATGGAGCCGGACTGTGTGCTGGAAAACACCGACCAGGCCATCGCCTTCTTCCACCGCTACCAAGCCAGCGATCCGCACCATGACTATCTGGCGCTGTGTTTTGATGTCTGCCACCAGGCCGTGGTTTTCGAACACTGCTATCAGTCGCTGGAAAAGCTGCGCCAGGCCCGAGTGCCTGTCGGCAAGATCCAGCTGTCGAACGCGCTGATTTGTCACCTGCCCGCTGAAGACCACAACCGGCGCGAACACGTGCTCAAGACCTTGAGCGACTTCGCCGAAACCACCTACCTGCATCAAGTCAAAGCCCGAGATGCGCAGGCGCGGTTATCGGGCTGGGCCGACCTGCCCGCCGCCCTCGACGATTGCGCCAATAACCTGGGGCAGTACCCCGAACTGCGGATTCATTTCCACATCCCGCTGTTCAGCGAACACTTGCTGCTGCCTGAGCTCAGCGGCAGCCAGATCGCGCTGTCGCAGACTTTCGACTTTCTCGCAGACCATGGGGATTTTCGTCCCGTGCTGGAAGTGGAAACCTACAGCTGGGGCGTGCTGCCCGCGCAATTGCGGCCCAACACCGAGCACGCCCAACTGCAGGGCATCGCCGCGGAACTGCACTGGGTCGAAGAACAACTGCGCCAGCGAAAACTGCTGCAACCCCAAGTGCGGGAGGCGTACGCCGATGCCCTCTGATCACCCGCGTCAACCGCTGCTGCTGATCAACGTGGTCGGGCTGACCCCGGCGCTGCTGGGGCCGGCAACGCCGCACATCAATGCCCTGCTGAAAACCGCAAAAATGGCCAGTATGCAACCGGTGTTTCCGGCCGTCACGTCAACGGTGCAGGCGTCGATTCTCACCGGCCTGTCGCCGTCGGAACACGGCATCGTCGGCAATGGCTGGTATTTTCGCGACCAGGCCGAAGTGCGATTCTGGCTGCAACCCAACGCACTGATCCAGGGCGAAAAGGTCTGGCAGGCGCTCAAGCGTGAGCTCCCCGGGTTCCGCTGCAGCCAGCTGTTCTGGTGGTACAACATGTATGCGGACGTGGACGCCGCCATCACCCCACGCCCGCACTACCCGGCCGATGGCCGCAAGCTGTTCGGCCTGTATTCGTCGCCGGCCTCGTTGCATGAGCGTATCGAGCAGCAGATCGGCGAATTCCCGTTTCCGGGTTTCTGGGGCCCGGCGGCCGGCATCGCGTCGAGCCGCTGGATCGTCGACTGCGCCATCGCCGAATTCCAGCTCGATCGACCGGACCTGCAGTTGGTCTACCTGCCACATCTCGACTACTGCCTGCAGCGACTGGGGCCCGATCATCCGTCGATTACCGACGAGGTGCGGGCTATCGACCATGAAGTGGGTCGCCTGCTGACCTTTGCCCAGGAGCAAGGCGCGGCGGTGATGCTGTTGTCCGAATACGGGATCGAAGCAGTACAGCAATCAGTATCGATCAACCGGTTGCTGCGCTCGGAAGGCTTGTTGCAGGTGCGCCAGTCGCTGACCTGGGAGTTGCTCGACCCCGGCGCCAGCGCGGCCTTTGCCGTGGCCGATCATCAGATCGCGCACATCTACGTGAAACAGGCGCAAGACATTCCTCGCGTCAAAGCGCTGCTGCAGCGCCAGCCCGGCATCGAGCAGGTGCTGGATAAAGCCGAACAACGGGCCTGGCAACTGGATCATCCGCGCAGCGGCGAGCTGGTGACCGTGGCCGCGCCGGGTTACTGGTTCGATTACTACTACTGGCTCGACGATCGCAAGGCACCCGACTTTGCCCGCACCGTGGACATCCATCGCAAGCCCGGCTACGACCCGCTGGAACTGTTCATCGACCCGGCCATTCGCTTCCCCAAATTGAAAGTGGCGCGCCGCCTGCTGCAGAAAAAGCTCGGCTTTCGCTACTACATGGACCTGATTCCGCTGGACACCCGCCTGGTCCGTGGCAGCCATGGTCGCCTGCCCGACAGCGAGAACACCGGCCCGCTGCTCATCACCAATTGCGATCTGCCGTTGCCCCAGCGCCTTGCGGCCACGGCAGTGAAGCAACTGCTCCTGGAACACTTCCTGGGGCATTCACACACCGACCCGGCCAATGCCAAGGAGCTTCCATGCGGCGAGCCATTTCTATAACAGTTCTGAGTGCCTTGGCCGGTTTGGCTCAGGCTCAGAGCACAAACACCTTTGACTGCAGCAACTTTCTGCAGTTTGGAGGAGACGTCGACAAGACCCGGGCAGAGTTCCAGAAGAGTCCCGAGGCCATGGCCTGGAACTGGTTCGTCTGCCTGAACCAGCCCGCCGCTGCGGGGAGCCCCAACCGCGAGTGGGAATCCATGAAGCCTTCCGATCAGGTCTACCTGCCCAACGGCGCCAAGCCCGCCCCCTATGGCACGGCCGTGCCGCCGCCGAACGCGGTGCTTACACAGGCCAAGGCGCTAGGAATGGATATGTCCCGAACCTTCCATAACCTCAATGCCACCCAACAGGTCGATGGCTTGATTCTGCAGATGGGCGGCGCAGTGCCCTCAACAGAAAAAGGCAACCCTGTACGCTTTCAGCTGCTGATGGGCCAGGGCACGTTCGATTACATCGTGCAGAAGCAGGTCTACAACATGAACGGCCAGGCCGCCCTGACCAGCAATCTGGAGTTTCCGCCCATTGCCTGGGAGCTGAAATCCTCCTGGCTGTGGATCGGCTCCGACGCGACCTACAAACAGAAACTGGAGAAAGACGGTTACTACATCGCCCAGGCCTATTACCTGAAAAACGGTCAATACAAGGTCGGCTATGCAGCATTAAGCGGCTTGCACGTCGTCAACAAGCTGAACGCCAACTGGGTCTGGACCACCTTCGAAAACATCAACAACAGCAAGTACACCGTGACCAATGCCGTACCGGCCACCCCGATGACCAACACCACAGGACCGACACCGGCTGCCCAATCGGTCAATACCAGCTTTCAGGCCGCTAATCCCTCCCTGTCGAAGTACGAACTGATCGGGGTGGAATTCCAGCCCATCACTCAGGTGCTGGCCAACTCCCAGCTGGAATCGGCCTTCCAGAACACCTCATCCTGCCTGGCCTGCCATGGCACCGCCGCCTACTCGAACCAAAAGGGTTACTTCAATTTCGCCCTGAAAGAACAGGGCGGCATTGTCTACCCCACCACCCCGCTGCCGAACTCGGCTTTCGCCGGTTACAACAAACTGGATTTTGTCTGGTCGTTGAAACACGCCCAGTGGCAACGCTAAGGAGCATGACATGAGCGTATTGAATTTCCCCCGTATCTACCTCAACGGCCACATGTTCTGGAACCCGCCAACAGCCAACAACAACGATGTGTTTCCACTCTATGACGCGGTCAACATGGATATTAACTGGCCGTTTGTGAACTTCTACGACATCACGCGCCAGAACGCCCCCAACAAGCTGATGCCCTGGGTCATCAGTCCCGTGAACAACGTCCCGGACTATGTGTCGATGGTGCCGACCAATGGCAGTCCGACCCCCTACATTCCCGCAGAATGGGATCTGTTTGGCGACAATGCCTGCGGCACGGTGAGCTACGACGATATCCGCTCCGTGGTCATCGGCGGCGAGCTGCAGGCCAACAACTACATCGCCCAGGATGCGCTGGTCGGCAAGAACTACCAATTGCTCGGTAACCCCTTTGGCAGCGCCAGTCCTACTGCCGCGCGCTTCGTGGACATCAGCCCGTGGCAGAACACCTTCACCGCGTTGTATTTCGACAAGCTGATGTTGGGGGATGATAAATGCGGCCTGACCCTCAATCGGCAATACCGGATGCTGGATCGATTCCTGAACTTCAATTGGGGGGCCCTCGGTGGTCTGAAGTATGTCACCACCACCTGGCAGACCTGCTTTCCTCAGGAAAACCTGGAATGGGTTATCGGCAACTCCGCGCTGCTGAGTCAGCTTCAACAGCAGATGAAGCAACAAGGAGCTCGTGGCTTGATGTTCAGGTTTTCCACCTACCTGACCTACTATGACAAGAACGGCATTTTCAACGATTTCCCGCCGATCAATACCCACTCCACGACAGCCGCGGACATGGCCAAAGTGCAAGCGATGTATCAGAAGGGCCTGGACAACGTTTCCGATATATTCTTCAACCCCGCCTACAGCCGCACCGCAGCGACCTTGGGTCTCTGGTTTGCCGACGAATACCCCACCGCACCCGCCGGCCGGCGCCTGGTATCTGCCAATCCGGTACCTGTTTTCAAAACAAACCAGCCTGTCAATGCCACAAGCATCACACTGGGTGTGATGTCGGCCCAGATTACCGGCAACACCCTGTCGCTGGATCTGGGCAACACTTTTCCGTTCTATCCAGTGGACTCCAACGCCCCGATCCCGACGGCCGAAAAATTCCATGCCGGCAACTATCTACTGGGCGTACGCAAGGATGGACAGTTCAACCCGGTGATCAACTTCGGTTTCGAGCAGTATCGACAAGCTGCCTTCGACAAACGTTCCGGCCTTCTGGACTTCACGCTCAACGACGCAGACAAGGCGACCCTGCAGGCCGGCCCTCTGGAGCTGCAGCTACAGGGCACACAAACGCCCCAGATCGCTTCCACTCAGCAGATGTGGACCGCCGAAGTGATAGAAAGCGGCAGTTTCATCGACGTGGGTGATCACAAGACGCTGCAAATCATGGTGCAAAAGGATGGCAAGCCAGCGGCCAACACCGTGCTGTGGGTGGCGGAGTATGGCAACCCCTTCTCGGTGACCACCAGCAACTACTATCTGGCATTCAGTAATCCGGCCGACTTCACACTGTTCTACGACCATCCGGCAGACCGTACATTGAACAAGCCCAATCTGCCGCAATTCAACGACATGCTCGCGATATCAAGCCACCTGGCTACCGGTAGCGGCCGTGGACTCACCGCCCTACAGGCCGTGGATACGTCGAATGCCGGGCCTTCGGGAATACCGGTAAATTATCAGCAGTTCCTGCATGACTTGGGCAAACCAGTCGCGGTCAATTTGCGCCCTTGCCTGACATTCGACTCAGCCATCTCCCGAACCGGGACGCTGCGCGATGCTCAGAACAGCATCGTCAATTACTCTGTTGCAAAGATCACCACCAACGCCAGCGGCATTGCCCAACTGGGCGTGAGTGCTCGAGCCCCGGGTTTTCCCACTCTGCGGTTCTTCGTGCAGGAAGATCACAACAACCCGGCTGTCCCCTTCAGTTTCAACTACACCCAGGCCTACACAGACTTCCTCGCCCCGATGCGCGTCCTGCCACTGGATCCTCAGTTGCAACAGGACTTCATCACCTACTGGAACTCCATCTGCACGCGTCAGAACGCCGCGACGCTGTTGTGGGAGAACTTCATCTACCCACGCATCTTGCAGACCTTCTATTACCTGTACCCGATCATGAACAAGTTCATGCCGCTCAACTCCCAGGCACGAGTTGAAGGCGCCATCGACCAGCTGATTGTGCTGATCAGCAAGGAGTACCAGGAGGAAAGCACACTCGCCATGCCCATCACCCGCGACATGTCACAAAGCCGACGCGCCGTACTGGAGCTGTGGGCGCAGTCCCTGGTGAAACGCAATTACCCACCCATCCCGCTCAACATGAGCGACTACGAACAAAGCTAAGACAACAACGCTCACGCAGGACCACCGGGTGACGAACCTGTCACCCGGCACTTCACAGGAGTGCCCTATGAAAGCCAGCATCTTGAACCGGCTGTTGCTGTTGACCCTGCTACTCATCCCGGCTCTATTCGCCCAGGCGGACAGCGGCGCCGTGTACTTCACCATGGGAGTGCACAACACCGAGGGGTGCAATGAACAGAACGGCAATTGCATCGCCACACGAGCACCGGGCGAGCCTTCCGATCCGTTTTTCCCGGCCTACTGGATCAGCGACTGGACCATGTACCGGGTGATGCACAACTACGAGAAAAACCCGCCGCCCTACAGCAATCCACCCACCACCCTGACCCCGGCGGACTACACCGTTTCTCGCGGGACCAGCTATTACGACACCGCCTACATACCGCCGGATGGCGACGGTTTTGGCGCGATGATGGAGCACTACGAGAAATACTGTTTGCCGATTTTCCCGATCAAGAACAACAACTACACCTGCTCGTTCGTGTCCCTGGGCAACAAGGCGTACTTCCTGACGTACCCGCAAGACCGCCCCAAAGACATGCCGGCCTGTTGCATGTTTTCACCGATGAATCATCCGCCACGGCAAGACTTCATCCAGCACCTGCCCTACAGCGCCGAGCGCAGCAAAAACCTCAATGGCAGCGTGCAGGCCTACGCGCTGGACCTCGATTCGCCGCAAGGTCCGATCCTGTTCGGCTATGCGTTTTTCAAAAAGCCAACAGGACAACCGCCCTACCGGCATCCCCAGTCGTTCTTCTTCTCCGGTGACACCAGCGTCGCCAATGCGCCCATCGTCAGCCAGAACTACACCAACTTCCGCATCGCCAAACCGGACCCGGCCCAGACCTGGGCGCAAGTGGCCGCCATGTGTCCGGCGAATCCACCGCCCTGCCAATTGTTCGAACCACCGGCGTCACAGAGCAACGGCCAAAAGGCGCAGTGGAACAAGCTCATGCAACGCAAACCCTGAATAACGACGAAGGATCGCCATGAAAACCACATTCCGTTTCTGCGTGATGTTAGTGGGCCTGGCCAGTCTGCCGGCCTTGATCCTGGAGCAGGCCCTGGCCCGGGAGCAGGCCATGCCGTCGACGCAGGCCAGTAACCTGAGTTGCCAACCCCCCAGCACCGCGCCGGTCGCCACCGCCAGTCAGGACCAGTTCGATCAATACAGCTGGCAGATGTTCATAGCTTTGAACTGGCCCGCACAGGACAGGCAGCGAGGTGATCCCGACTGCGCCAAACAGCTTGGGGATCCCGGCTACACCGTTTGGCAAACCTACAAGACCGTGGAGGAAATCTTTCTGCCGAGGGGTGCCAATCCTGGCCCGTGGAATACCCCGCAAACCGCCAAAAGCCTGGGCATCATCAACATCGCCGCGCTGAAGAACAGCACCCAGGTGAATGCCGTCGACCAGGCCGTCGGCGGCTGGCTGATCGACCAGGCGGGTAACCCGACCTACTACGACATCTCGGCCAACGAGACGTCCTACGACTACATCGTCAACAACAACTTCTATAACGCCGACGTCGTTTCCAAAGCCAATAACATCAACTTCCCCAATGGGGTCATCGAGGTCAAGTCGAGCTGGCGCATCCTCACCCCCAACGACAATGCCAGCCACTACCTGACCATGCTGGCGCGCGTGGCCACGTTCAACGATCAGGGCCAGCGCACCGGTGTCACCGAGGCCTACCTGGGCCTGGTGGGCCTGCACATCATCACCAAGGTCAATGGCTACCCACAGTGGATCTGGTCGACCTTCGAGCAGATCGACAACGTTCCGCCCAAGGAACTGGTACACGGTGAGTGGGTCGATCAGCCGACACCCGGCACAACCTATTCCTACTTCAACCCCACCGCGCCCCTCGTCAGCCTCAACCAGTCACCCTGCGACTGGCAGACTCAGGGCGGACAACTGGTCTGCGTGCCCAAACCCGGCACCACGTTCCAGACCCCGAACCCGCTGAACCGGGTCACCCCGATTGCCGAGATCACCAACGGGGTAAACACCAATTACCGCACCAACCCGGACGTGCAAAAAAGCGTGTTGAAGTACTACCAGCTCATCACCACCCAGCGCCCGTTGATGCCGGACAACCCCAGCAATCCGCTGGGCCAGCCGACCCCGTCGCTCTCGGCCAACGTGACCATGGAGAGCTACATCCAGCCCAACAGCAGCTGCATGAATTGCCACTCCATGGCGACACCGGTCAAGAGCCCCTACAAGGCCGACTTCTCCTACCTGTTCAAATTCGCCAACGCGCCTGTCGGCAAAACCACCAAGGACGAGGAATAGATCATGAGCATTCTCAATGGACCACGCCTGAATTTCTGGGGCGGTATCCGCACGGACGTCAGCCTGCCGAACAACTCCCCCACCATTCCTTACGACGGCAATGATGAATGGCCGCTCTTCGACCTGACCACCTCGACCCTGGCACCGGGAGCCCAGTCTTACACCGACGATCAGCTGAACAACATGATCAACGCGCCCGACGGCGACTACTACACCGCCGGCGGCTGGAATCACTATGGGCAGCATGTCGTCGACATGCAGAACGCCTTGATCAGTTCCCAGGGTAATCCGGGCAGCATCAGCACCACCGGCGACATGGTGGGCCAGCCGGTTTATCTGCTCGGCTCGGTGGACCCGGTGACCGGACAAGGCCCCGTCTCCGGCCCGATGATGGTGGATCTGGACCCGACCTCCTCAACCACCACCCAGATATTCGTCGGTGGTCTGCAAATTGGTGGTAACAGCGACATCCAGTTGCTGATCCGCAGTAATACCGTGTGCAGCAGTTTCGACGTGGCGGGACGTGTGCTGTTGCCCGCGAAAATGGATGCGCCGGGATCTTTCCACGCCAGCGGTACGTTTCAACTGACCTTCCCTTTGAGCAGCATCGTCAGCTGGAACCAGAACAGCAGTGGCCTGCGCTCGATCATCCAGGCGCCGGGTGCGACCGGCATTGTCCTGCGTTTCGTCATGTTCGAAATGTGCCCCACGATGACCACCGAACAACTGGACGCCGATTATGCCGCCGGCCGATACACCCCCAACCCGAGCATTGGCAGGGTCATCGGTACACTGGCCCCGGCCTTCGCCGACGAGCCGCTGAACTGCCAGCCGGGCCGGCAACTGGTCAACCAGAGTACGGGGAATGCCGGCTATGCCGACCTGGGCGGCAACGGTTACCTGAGCATCGACATGGTGAACGTCATTCCGAAGCAAACCTTCAGGGCCGTCAGGGACGATATCACCAGCCCTATCGGACCGAACGCGAACTACGGCCCCGTCACCATCACCGCAGGCACCACTGAACTGGCCACCCTGGACCCGACCAACCGCTTTCTATTCGACTACTACGTGTATGGCGGCATCGTCGACCTGCCCCTGACCGCCAACCAGCTACAGGCAGTGCAGACCGCCGCCCTGGCGATCAACGCGCCCGGCAAGGTCGCCGGTACCACGTTGCAAGCCACCGAATCGACCTATCGGGTGTATGCCGATCAGCGCAACGTCTACCTGGAGGACTACCCCAATGGCCTGTCAATCACCTTGCAGGTCAGGTACCTGGGCGGTCCGGTCCCCAAAGCCACCGAAATCGACCTGCAGGCTGCTGCTCCTGCTGTGTACGATGATCCGCAATACTGGGACTTCCTCGACTTCCCTGCATCGCTGACCGTCAACACCGGCCAGCTCGCAATCAGTTTTCCCGTCACCGTCAAACCCGGTAGCGCCGCCCAGGCGGGTTTTGTCGCCTTGACCTGCACGGCCAATGGCCTTCCAAACAGTGGCTACTTCACCAGTTTCCGCAAATACGCACAGACCGACTTCGGCATCCCCGCGGGCACCCACATCACCTGGGAGCTGATGTACCCGAACGTCCTGCGCTTTCACTACCTGGCCTTCCCCGCCATGTCGCGCTACATCCCGCTCAATCAGCCCGACGCGGTCATGGGCGCCAAGAACCCGATCCTCGCCCGAACTTCGGATGCGTACAAAGGCACCACGCTGTTCATGCCTGTGGTGCGCTCGATGTCGCCCTGCCAGCGGGCGCTGCTCCGGGCTTATCTCACCGGTGAACCGTGGCAACCGCCGCAGTAACCGCATCCATCCGTTATTCATGGAGAGAGCCCTATGCCCATTCCCATTAATATCCCTGCGCGGCCCAGCGAAACCCTGTGCCAGAGCACCATCATCGCCGAAGGCCTGCTGAACCCTCGGGGCATTTGCGTGCAGGCCGATGGCAGCCTGCTGCTGACCGAAGCCGGCTCGGGCCTGCCGGAACAGCCCTTCAGCGGTCGTATCAGTCGACTGCGACCGGATCCGCACAAGCCCGGCGCCTATCTGCCCGGCGAGATACTGGCGCAAGGTTTTCGCGCCATGAACATGCAGGCTCGCATGCTGCGCGATGAAATCATGGGGCTGTCGGACATCGCCTGCGGTGACGGGCGCTGTCTGGTCAGCCAGACCGATTACGTCGAGGGTTCCAAACTGCTGGACCTGCAATTCACACCGCCCGAACCGGTGTTTCACAGCCGTGGCAATCTGAATGCGCTGTGTTACCACCCGACCCGCCGCAGTTGGCTGGCGGTCAAGCCCGATACCAATCAGTTGGTGGAATTCACCAGCGGACAGGACGAACGCGTGCTGGTCCAGTTGCCCGAACTGGACCAGGGCCAGGAAGCCGTCCCGGTGACCCTGGTGTACGAACCGGCGACCGACGCAGTGCTGATCAGTCTGTTTTCCGGAGAGTTGCAGGGCGACCCGACGCGCAAGGGCATCGACTTTGCCGATAAGGCCGGCCAGGTGATTCGGGTCTGGCCTGATAGCGGGCAGATCGAGCTGCTTATTCGCGGCCTGCAACTGCCCACCGGACTGGCGCTGTGTCCGAAGGGCAACGTGCTGGTCCTGGAGCTCTGCGACCGCCTGCAGCAACCCTTGCCACCCGACTGGAACGGCGAACCGCTGCATGGCGGCTTTACCCGTTTTACCGGGCGACTGCTGAGCTGCAACTTGCATACCGCCCAGGTCGCCGTGCTCGCCCGCGACCTGGATACCCCTTCCAACCTGTGTCTGCTGGAGGATGCAGTGCTGGTGAGCGAAGGCATGGGTTTGACCGGCCGGCCACTGCCCATGCCAGACAACACCGTCGTCCCGTTGAGCGGCAGGCTGCGGCGGGTGCAGCTCTGAAAAGGTGGGCCACACGTTGCCTGAACATTACCTGCCCCGAATTTGGCAGGAATGTTCAGGCTCGGTTCGCGTCAATCGCTTTCTGAGGCGTCTCGGATTCGAGCGGGTGACACGATGATTTTCACGTTGTGCTCCTTGTTGTTAACCAATTGCTCAAAGCCCTGCCCGACAATCTGTTCCAGCTGAATACGCCCGGTTATCAGCGGCGTGATGTCCAGCCGACCGTCGGCGATAAAGGCGATCACGTCTGCGAACTCCCCGTTATAGGCGAGTGCACCCAGCACCTGTTTTTCGGTGGCGACCAGCTCGAAGAAATTGAACTCGCTGGGCTCCTCGAAGATGCCCACCAATACACACGTGCCGGCCTTGCGGATGAGGTCGATGGCGAGCTTGGCCGTGTGTTTGTTGCCGATGCATTCGAAACTGACATCCGCCCCCAGCCCGCCGGTCAGCCGCCGCACCTCAGCCAACGCGTCACACTCATTGGGGTCCAGCACCTGGCTCGCCCCCACCTCCAGGGCCTTGGCCTTGCGCGCTCCCGACATTTCCAGAGCAATGACCTGGGCCGCGCCAGCCGCCTTGGCGCACATGATGGTGCACAGGCCGATGGTTCCCGCGCCAACCACCACCACATTTTTCCCCAGCAAACTCCCGGCCTTTTTCACCGCGTGCATGCCCACTGCCAGCGGTTCGATCAACGCCCCGGCTTCGGCGGGAAAGTTGGCCGGCAACTTGTAAAGCAGGTTGGCCGGTACGTTGACCAACTCGGCGAACGCGCCATTGTTCATCAGCCCGGTGAACGCCAGGTTCTCGCAAATGTTGTACAGCCCATGGGTGCAGTAATAACAAGTGCCACAGTGCTGACAGGCATCGGCGGCCACCGGTTCGCCCACACTGAACCCCTGGACCCCGGCGCCGATTTCGACGATCTCGCCACAGAACTCATGACCGAGAATGCACTGCCCCTTGATGCCGGTCAGCGGGTGCGGCGCATCCACCGGAATGAACACTGGCCCGGCCACGTATTCATGCAAGTCGGAGCCGCAAATACCGCACCATTGCACGCGAATCTGCACCCAGCCCGCCGGTGGCGAGACGGGCAACGGCACATCTTCGACGCGGATATCGTGACGACCATGCCAGACAGCGGCACGCATGCTGCGGGTCGGATCAATTGGAAGGCTCATGTTGGAATCTCCTTGAAATCGTTGGCCTTGGCGCCCGGCAAATGGCCGGCCGCCAAGGGAGGCATCAGTGTTGTTGGACAAAGTCCAGAATCAGCCGATTGACCTGCTCGGCCGCTTCCATCTGCACCATGTGCGCCTGACCCGGCAGGATTTCGACCTGAGCAGCCAGGCCAGCGCTGTGGGTCGCAGGAATGATCGCGTCGTCACTGCCCCAGATCAGCAACACCGGTTGCCGGTTTTCTTGCACCACGCCACGCAGATCGAGTTGTTGCCGGCCTTCTTTGAACAGCCCCGCAACCAGCAGGCGCAGGGCCGCATCCACCCCTTCGAGGCGCTTGTACTTGAGCATATCTTCGAGCATCTGCCGATTGACCAGTTCGGGGTCGGAGAACAGTTGCACCAATTGTGGTTTGAGGGCATTGCGGCTGGCTGCCTCGACAAAACCTTGCAGGTAATCGCCGTTGATTTCCGCGCCCAGGCCGGCGCTGCCGATCAAGCTCAGGGAACGCACCCGCTGGGGAGCCAGGCGCGCCGTGTTCAGCGACACCGCCCCGCCCATGGAATGCCCCACCAGATGCGCCACGGGAACATCCAGATGATCGAGCAGAGCCAGCAGCACCCCGCTCAACTCATCCAGATCTCCGTGTTCCAACTGTTTGCTCGACTCGCCATGGCCCGGGAGATCCAGAGCTATCACCCGGCGCCCGGCGGCCAATGCTTCATGATTGAACATCCAGTTATTCAGGTCACCGCCGAACCCGTGCACCAGCACCAACGGAACCCCGCCTTCGCCGCGCTCGAAGTAACGGATCAGTCGCCCGTCCAGTTCGACCTTCTGCGGCTTCGGCCCACTGTCTTCCTCGGCACCGTCACCTGGCACGAACGCGGCCTGGAACTGCTCGATCACCGCATCGATCTCGGCCTCGCTGGCTTCGCCGTCGACCACGATGCCGAGCAATGCACCGACCACGAGGGTTTCATCCTGGCGCGCGATCTGCCGGCGCAGCACACCGGAAAACGGCGCTTCGACACTGCTGGAAATTTTGTCGGTTTCTACGTCGAGCACTTCATCGCCCTTGGCGATCGCCTGGCCCTCCTCCTTGAGCCAGACATCGACCCGGCCTTCGGTCATGGACAAGCCCCACTTGGGCATGGTCAGGGTATGGATCTGGCTCATGAACGCTTGCTCCACTCGATCAGCTTGAGCACGGCGTTTTCGATCTTCGCCGCGTCGGGGATATAGAGGTCTTCCAGAGAGTCGGAGAACGGCACCGGTGTGTGCGGCGCGGTGACCATCTCGATGGGCGCCTTGAGCGAGGCGAACGCTTTTTGCGCCACCAGGGCCGAGATGTCGGTGGCCATGGAACAGCGCGGGTTGGCTTCGTCGATCACCACCAGGCGCCCGGTCTTTTCCACGCTTTCCAGAATGCTGTCTTCGTCCAGCGGGCTGGTAGTGCGCAGGTCGATGACCTCGCAGTCAATGCCTCGCCCTGCCAGGCTACGGGCTGCATCCATCGCCGTATTGACCGTGCGCCCATAGGAAACCAGAGTCACGTCCTTGCCGTCGCGCAGGAAGTTGGCCTCGCCGAACGGGATGGTATAGAGCTCTTCCGGCACCTCGCCCTGCATGCTGTAGAGCAGTTTGTGTTCGCAGAAGATGACCGGATCGTTGTCGCGGATGGCCTGGATCAACAGGCCCTTGGCGTCATAAGGGGATGACGGGCAGACAACTTTCAGGCCGGGGATGTGGGTCCACAGCGACGTGAGCATTTGCGAGTGTTGGGCTGCGGCCCGCAGGCCCGCGCCGACCATGGTGCGAATCACCAACGGGGTGGAGGCCTTGCCCCCGAACATGTAGCGAAACTTGGCCGCCTGATTGAGGATCTGGTCCAGGCAGCAACCGGCGAAGTCGACGAACATCAACTCACACACCGGGCGCACGCCGCAGGTCGCTGCGCCTACCGCGGCACCGACATAACCCAATTCCGACAGCGGCGTGTCCAGCACGCGGCCGGGGAATTGGTGGTAGAGGCCCTTGGTCACGCCCAATACCCCGCCCCAGGCGTCATTTTCACCAGGAGCACCGGCACCGCCGGCGACGTCTTCCCCCATGATGAACACGCTGGGGTCGCGGCGCATTTCCTGAGCCAGGGCTTCGTTGATTGCCTGCTGATAACTGATTTTTCTCGCCATGATAAAAGTCTCGATTCTTGTTATAGGGGCGTTCAGGGATAGGAAACGTAGACGTCGGTGAGCAGGTCGGCGGCGCTTGGCTTGGGGTCTGACTTGGCCTTGCGCACGGCATTTTCGATCAGCAGGTCCACTTCGCCATCGATCTGGTCCAACTGGCTGGCATCGATCAATCCGGTCCGGGTGGTGCGCTCGCGAAACTGCATCAAGCAGTCGTTGTGTTCGCGGAAATACTTGACCTCGTCCGGTGCCCGATAGGTCTGGGCGTCGCCTTCAAAGTGGCCGTAGTAGCGGGTCAATTTGACCTCGATCAACGACGGTCCTTCACCGGCTCGGGCGCGCGCCACCGCAGCACCGGCGGCTTCGTGAACGGCGAAAAAATCGAAGCCGTCGACGGTGACCCCAGGCATGCCGAAACCGGCTGCGCGGTCGGCGATGTGATCGCAGGCCACTGACCAGTTGGACGCCGTGGCCTCGGCGTAACCGTTGTTCTCGGCAATGAACAGGCACGGCAGGTTCCACACCGAGGCCATGTTCATCGCTTCGAACACGGCCCCTTCGTTGGAACCGCCGTCGCCGAAAAACGCTACGGCGACGCCGTCGGTCCCCTTGAGTCTGGCGGCCAAGGCCGCTCCTACCACCAGCGGTGCACCGGCACCGACGATGCCATTGGCGCCGAGCATGCCCTTCTCGAAATCTGCGATGTGCATGGAGCCGCCCTTGCCCTGACAGACTCCGGTTTTCTTACCGTAGATTTCGGCCATCATCCCGTGCACATCAACGCCCTTGGCGATGCAATGACCGTGGCCCCGGTGGTTGGAGGCGATGCAATCGTCATCCCTCAGGTGAGCCATGACACCGGCGGCCGAGGCCTCTTCACCGGCATAAAGATGGACGAAACCGGGAATCTCGCCGGTGGCGAACTCCACGTGCAGG
The DNA here is from genome assembly GCF_016861935.1 of Pseudomonas sp. 008. Lineage (NCBI taxonomy): Bacteria > Pseudomonadati > Pseudomonadota > Gammaproteobacteria > Pseudomonadales > Pseudomonadaceae > Pseudomonas > Pseudomonas sp. 008. The sequence continues at coordinate 170,598 of NZ_BOMA01000016.1, forward strand.
CGCTCTTCAAAGACGCGGATGGTGCGCATCACCCGATAGGCATGCAGCAATTGATCAGCAGTCAGCTGTGTCGACATTTTTATTCTCCAGGGTGTCTTGAGGCTCAAGTTTCAAAGTGCAAGGTTCAAAGGGTGTTGCGGGTGTTCACGACCGATGGCCAGCAGCCGCTCTTGCGCGGCATAGGCCAGCGCCGCATTGACATCGATGCTCAGCGGACCGCCGGCATCGAGGGTCACGGTGGGCAAGTCATCGGCGTTGAATTCGATTTCCCGTTCGCCATCCAGGGCCAGGGTGCCGCTGCTCAGGCACAGTCGATGGGCAACACCGGGTTCAAGGCTAGCGGCCGCGAGTACGCCGCAGCCTTGCAACAGGCCAGGCGCCAGGGGCACCAGCAAGGCTTCGGACGATTGCGGATCAAGGCGCATCCAGGCACCGTTGGGGGCTTGGCGCGAGACCGGAAACCACAAGCCGCAGAGGGCCGAGATGCCAATGGACTGAGGTTCCGCGAAGGTGACAAAGACCTCCGCCAGATCGATCCCACGGCTGATTGCACGGGCGCCGATGAAGGGCAGCGGGGACACCGCCACGTCCACCAGCGCCACTTCGCACAGGTCGCGGCGCGGAATCCGCACCAGCAGGCGTTTATTGCGACGCAAGGCAATTTCGGGTGGGATCCGGCCGCTGGCGAATAGCCCGCCGGCCAGCCCCGCGCTGGTGGCCTCACGCAGTTCTGGAAAGGCATTGTTGGTCCCCGTCGACAGGGTCAGCAATGGAATGTCGCCGACTTCGGCAGCCACCGCTTTGTGGGTGCCGTCACCGCCGAGCACGGCGATCAGCGACACGCCGCGTTCAGCCATCCAGCGCGCGGCCTGGCGAGTGTCCGCCACGCTCTGGCGCAAGGTAAGTTCCAGGAACTCCAGGGTTGGCCAGTGGCTGTCACGCGCCTGGCGGCCATGACTGTTCTTCTTCACCGCCGCCGCGATACCGGTCATGTCGGTGGGCATCAGTACGCGCTCGACACCGGTGGCGCCAAAAGCCGCCAGCAGCCGTTGGATCACCGAGACCTTGTCAGTACTGGAAAACAGCCCGGCATTCGCCGTCAGACGCCTTACGTCCCGGCCGGACGCCGGATTGGCAATGATGCCGACGGTCAGGGGCAAGCGACTCATGTCGCCACCACGGGTACAGCAAAGTAAAAGCCTCGGCAGGAGGACATAGGGCACCTCTTGTTATTATCGGGTTGCCAGTCGTGCTGGTTGCCGGGGTTAGAGCAAGGCCGGTGCCAGAATCGCAAAAGATCGCCGTAAAGCCCGTTCCAGAGCGGTTTTGACTACATTCTCAAGTTATGGGATCCCGCTCGATTGAGACGTCCCATGTCAGCCTGCACGGGTTAATGGCCAGACCTTGAGACGTCGCGTCTCAGCTTCGCAGTGGGGTGAACCGATGCTTGTCGACCGTCCGTGAACGGCGCTTAATAGCCCGCACAACTAAAAGAAGATCGAACCGGAGGCCCTAATGCTTTCCGCACACTCGAAGGCGCATGTGGATTGCGTCAGCCGTGTTTTGAAGAACGCAGCACACCTGCCGCAACTGCCGGTGCCGGACTTGATCCTGGATTCCTGGCGCCGCTCCATGGAGCAACACCACTTGGACCCTGGCTCATTACAAGGGCCGCGGATCCTGTCCCAGAACGTGCTGCAAGAGTGTCGAGAACGCTCCGAACTGTTCCTGCGCATCGCCAGCGAAGAAGTCGCCCGACTCCATGGTCGCGTGCGCGATGCCGACTACTGCGTGTTGCTCACCGACGCACAGGGCCAGACCATCGACTATCGCGTGGAAACCTCCATCCGTAATGATTGCCGCAAAGCAGGCCTGTACCTGGGCACCTGCTGGTCAGAAGGTGAGGAAGGCACCTGCGGGGTGGCTGCGGTGCTGACCGCACGAACACCGGTTACGGTGCACAAGCGGGATCACTTCCGCGCGGCTTTTATCGGACTCACCTGCTCCGCCGCTCCGGTCTTCGACCCTCGGGGGGAACTGCTCGGGGTGCTCGATGTGTCTGCGGTGCGTTCGCCGGACGACCGTCGTTCGCAGCATCTGATCCGGCAGATGGTGGTGCAGAGCGCACGGGAAATAGAACAAGCGTTTTTCATGAACAGTGCCCAGGGTTACTGGGTGCTGCGGGCCCACAACAGCCCAGGCTACGTCGACAGCCAGCCCGATTACCTGCTCGCCTGGGACGACGACGGACAACTGCAGGCACTCAACCCCGCGGCGCGGCAGTGGCTGTCGCAAAGTTTTGGCCAACTGCCGGACCACATCGGCCAAGTGTTCGATCAGCAGTTACTGCATCGCGCCAAAGACGAATCACTCTGCCTGTTTCACTGCCGGGGTGGCCGCCATGTCTTGCATGGGCGACTCAGCGCGCCACGGCAAGTGAAACGCAGCCCGGCTCGTCGGGTATTGTCACCCGCCGAACTCGACCCGCGACTGGAAGAAAGTTTGCGCCTTGCGGTTCGGGTCAAAGACCGTAATCTGCCGGTGCTGATTCACGGTGAAACCGGTTCCGGCAAAGAAGTCTTCGCCCGCCAGCTGCACCAGGCCAGTCTGCGCCGTGATCGACCTTTTATTGCGGTGAACTGTGCAGCGATTCCCGAAAACCTGATCGAAAGCGAGCTGTTTGGTTATGCAGCCGGCGCCTTCACCGGGGCTTCGAATAAAGGCATGCAAGGTCTGCTGGAACAGGCCGATGGCGGCACCCTGTTTCTCGATGAAATCGGCGATATGCCCCTGCCCCTGCAAACCCGGCTACTGCGGGTTTTAGCCGAGGGCGAAGTGGCGCCCCTAGGAGCGTCAAGAAGCAAGGCGATAGACATTCAGGTGGTCTGCGCGAGCCACCGCGATCTGGAAGCCCTGGTGACCAGCGGCGAGTTTCGCGAGGACTTGTACTTCCGCCTCAGTGGTGCGCGATTCCAATTGCCGCCGTTGCGCGAACGCAGTGATCGACTGGCATTGATCAACCGGATACTCGAAGAAGAATCGTCGGCCTGCGCGATGGCGATGCAACTGGGAAGCGCCGCACTGGAATGCCTGCTCGGCTATCGCTGGCCGGGAAATGTGCGCGAACTGCGGCACGTATTGCGTTACGCCTGCGCGGTGTGCGAGACCGACTTGATTCTGTTGAGTGACTTGCCTGAGCATCTGCCCGGCCGTCGACTCAATGATTCGGCGTCAGCTGACGCCTTGGAACGCTGCGCCAGTCCTGAACGCGAGGCACTCATCGATGCCCTCGTGCGTCATCGCTGGAAACCCACACCAGCGGCCAAGGCTTTGGGCATCTCCCGGGCAACGCTGTATCGACGGGTGCATCAACATGGCATCGACATGCCTGGCAGGGGCTGACCACGAGTTCATCCGGCGGCCCCGCTTAATGAGCGTTGGCCACCGGACAGCACAATGGACTTGCATCGATCACAGTATTGGTGAACGGCATCGAATAAATGTGGGAGCAAGCCCCGGCTATTAAAACCAAGTCTCCATCTGTATCCCGTATTGCCACACACCGCCGGCGTTGAAGTCGGTCTTGCCAAAGTTGTCTGTGGAGCTGTATCGGTCCAGGTCCGAAGACCAGTTCATGAAGCTGGCGAACACTCGCAACTCGGGGCGTGTGAGCAGGTCTCCAACGTCGGGTTTGAAGGTCGGGGCGATGGTGAATTTCCAGAAGTTGCCGTCCACCGCATTACGTTGCAGGTAACCCTTGGGGTCGAGGTTCATGGTTTGCCAGCTCATTTCGTAGGCCATCTCGAAATTGCTGTTGATTTCATTGGCCAACCGCATGTTCAGGGTCATCCAGCGGTAGTCGTCACCCTTGACGTAGCGATCCTTGCTTTGTTCGGCCAGCAGACTTGGACCGATGCGCCAGTGGGGTGCAATCGGTGTCTCGCCGTACAGCGCCAGGCGCAGCGCACGGGCGTCGTCGATCAGTTCGCCGTCCGAGCCAATGTTCTTGACCTCGGCCCCCAACCCTTGCCCGTAGAGCAGCGCCGTCTTGAAGAAGCCTTCCCTGCCGAAAAAGTTTTTCTGGTGGTTGGCCACCATGCTGTGCAAGCCGGAGTCCGCAGGCTTCAGGCCCGCTTCATTGGTGCGAGTGCTAAAGTCGTTTTTCTTTGAGCCAATGCCATTGAACATCCACTGCCACTGACCATTATCGAAGAACTGGTTGGAGGTGAGGATGTAGCTTTCCACATCGGCATTGACACCGCCCTCACTGAAATCCCCGTAGTTACGCCCGATCAACGAGTAATTCGAGCGCCAGTTCTTGTTCATCTGCACGTCGTAGATACCACCCCCGGTGCCGGCCAGAAAGACGACGTCCGAGTCCAGCCAATGGATATCGAAGTTGTCCCTGTCGAATCGCTTGCCTGCCCACAGGGTGGCGTTCTCGAACGTCGAATTGCCCTTGAATGCGGCGAGATGATCGAGTTCCGTAAATACCTGGCGCACATTCAGGTTACTTTCGGCGGCCGTCCAGTCATTGGAGCTTTCCACTCCATCGGCGATGGAAACCGTGAATTTGGAATGGGTGCCGTTCTGCGCATAGGCTTCTTTCGACAGGTCTATACGCATGTAAGTATCGTCTTCATTACCCAGTCGCCCGACTGCACCACCGACTGAACCGGCAGGCGTTGTATAAGGACCGCCCCGCCCGCCCCCCAGGCCATCGTTGATCAGCAATCCGGAGCGGGCGTAGCCCTTGAAGCTGAACCCGTCGGTGAGGTGTCCGGTACTGCCCTCCTTCTCCAGGCTTTGCTGACGGGCTTCGAGTTTTGCCAACCGCGTATCCAAAGTGGGCGCCGCAGTGGCGGTCGCAGTGGACGCAACAGGCTGCAAGGCGGGAGTGGACTGTTTGAGCTGCTGCAATTCCCTGGCGAGCGCCTGGGTTTGTTGTTCGGCGGCGGCTGCACGTTTTTCCGCAGCGCTGGCGCGGGCTTCAAACGCGGCCATGCGTTCTTCCAGAGTCGCGGCCTGAGCAGTGGCCGCCGAGGTGCCGAGTACGCCTGCGAGTAGCCAGCTTGATGCTTTCTGCATGGGGGATTTCCTGTTTTGTTTTTATTTTTTGTCCTGCGACCGGCCTTTTTTTTGTGAATTGTTAATTGTCAAAATCCACGAAAAAAAGGATGCCTCATCGCAAATACGCTGCTACATTTGGCGATGTTAACGTTAACTTTTCTAAAAACAAAAATAAAGAGGGCTTTATGAAACAGCTCAAATCACTCTTTCCAGCAGCACTGCTTGCCCTTTGCGCCGGGCTTCCATCCCTCTCCAGCGCAGCCAATCTGACGATTTCCTGCGGTGCGGTGGGCGCGGAATTACAACTGTGCAAAGAGGCCGTCGAGGCGTGGTCTCAACAGACCGGCAATCACGTCGAGGTGGTGTCCACGCCTAACTCGGCAACCGAGCGGTTGTCGTTCTATCAACAGATCCTCAGTGCGCAGTCCAGCGACATCGACATCATTCAGATCGACATGGTGTGGCCGGGGATGCTGGCCAAACATTTGCTGGATCTGCGCGAGGTGCTGCCCGCCGACGCAACCCAAGGCTACTTCCAGGCACAGGTGGACAACGCCACGGTGAACGGACGGCTGGTGACGATGCCGTGGTTCACCGACTCGGGCCTGCTGTATTACCGCAAGGACTTGCTCGAGAAATACAACAAACAAGTCCCCCAGACTTGGGAGGAAATGACCGCTACCGCCAAGGATGTACAACAAGCCGAGCGCAATGCCGGCAACGCCAACGCATGGGGGTACATCTTTCAAGGGCGCGCCTACGAAGGCCTGACATGTAATGCGCTGGAATGGATCAGCAGCCAACCGGACGGCGGGCTGGTCAATCCACGAGGCGACATCGTGGTCAACAGCCAGGCCTCAAGAACGGCGTTGACCCTGGCAAAAAGCTGGGTAGGCGACATCTCCCCGCGTGGCGTGCTCAATTACACCGAGGAAGAAGGACGCGGCGTATTCCAGTCGGGCAATGCGCTGTTCATGCGTAATTGGCCTTATGTCTGGGCCCTGGTGCAAAGCCAGGACAGTGCGGTAAAAGACAAGGTCGGGGTCGCTCCCCTGCCCCGCGGCGGCAGCACCGGCACCCATGCCTCCACCCTCGGCGGGTGGGGTTTGGCGGTATCGCGTTACAGCGCCAACCCGAAGCTTGCCGCCGAACTGGTGAGCTACCTGACCAGCGCTCAACAGCAAAAACATCGTGCGTTGATTGGCGCCTATAACCCGGTGATCGAGTCGCTCTACCAGGATCCCGAGCTGCTCGCGGCCATGCCTTATTACAGTCAGCTGCACAGCATTCTCAACGATGGCGTCATGCGCCCCGCTTCAATCACCGCCGCTCGTTATCCACGGGTCACCAATGCGTTCTTCGATCAAGTGCATGGCGTGCTGGCCGGCGAGTTGCCGGTCGATCAGGCGCTGACCGAACTGGAAGGCGAACTCACGCGTATCAAACACCGGAACTGGTAAGCCACAAGGAAGAAAATCACCATGTCTGTCTCTATTGCCCATGCTCCCTGTGACGAGCTCCTGCTCACCAGGGAAACGCCGGTACAGCGTCGCCGAGTGCGCGCTGCCTGGCTATTTCTGACGCCGATGTTGCTGTGTCTGGCCCTGGTGGCGGCCTGGCCGTTGCTGCGGACATTCTGGTTCAGCCTGACCGACGCCAATCTGGCGGACACCGCTGGCGGCACCTTCGTTGGCCTGAGCAATTATCTGTTCCACAACGGTTCCAGCTGGTCGGGCATCCTGGTCGATCCGCAATGGTGGAATGCAGTGCGCAACACCTTGCATTTCACCGTGGTGTCGGTGGGGCTGGAAGTCGTGCTGGGGCTGCTGGTGGCGTTGCTGCTGAACATCCAGTTCGCCGGCCGTTCTCTGGTGCGAGCGTTGATTCTGATTCCGTGGGCGATTCCGACCATTGTCTCGGCGAAGATCTGGTCGTGGATGCTCAATGACCAGTTCGGCATCATCAATCACCTGATGCTCAGCCTCGGCCTGATTACCGCGCCTCTGGCCTGGACCGCAGATGCGGATCTGTCGATGTGGGCGGTGATTATCGTCGACGTCTGGAAGACCGTGCCGTTTGTCACCCTGCTGATGCTCGCCGCCTTGCAGATGTTGCCGAGTGACTGCTACGAAGCCGCCAGGGTCGATGGTATTCATCCACTGAAGGTGTTCTGGCGGGTCACGCTGCCACTGCTGATGCCCGCATTGCTGGTGGCGGCGATCTTCCGCATCCTCGACTCCCTGCGGGTGTTCGACGTGATTTATGTGCTGACCTCGAACTCGTCGAGCACCATGAGCATGTCGGTCTATGCCCGCCAACACCTGGTGGAGTTCCAGGACGTCGGTTACGGCAGCGCCGCCTCGACCCTGCTGTTTCTGGTGGTTGCAGTGATCGCCATGCTTTATCTCTACCTCGGACGCCGCCAACTGGAGGTCCGGTCATGAGCCCTCGCCTACTGAAAAAAGCGCTGTTGCGCTTCGGTTTCTGGTGCCTGATCGGGGTGTTGCTGCTGTATGCGGTGTTCCCTTTCTACTACGCCATCGTCACGTCGCTGAAGCCGTCCAGCGCCTTGTTCGAGGTGAGTTACTGGATCAAAAAACCCGACTTCTCCAATTACGCGGCGGTGCTCAACCAAGCCTCATTCCTGCGGGCTATCGGTAATTCACTGGTGGTCGCGCTTAGCGTAGTGACGCTGGCGCTGTTCCTCAGCCTGACCGCTGCTTATGCCTTGGGCCGGGTGAAATTCCGTGGGCGTGGCACGGTGTTGATGATGGTCCTTGGGGTGTCGATGTTTCCCCAGGTCGCGGTGCTGTCGGGGCTGTTCGAGGTGATCCGTGCCTTGGGCCTGTACAACACGTCCTGGGCGTTGATTCTCAGCTACACGATTTTCACCCTGCCCTTCACCGTTTGGGTGCTGACCACGTTCATGGGTCAACTGCCCCATGAACTGGAAGAAGCGGCAATCATGGATGGCGCCTCGCCCTGGGTCACGCTGACCCGGGTGCTGTTGCCGCTGCTCTGGCCCGCCCTGGTCACCACTGGCTTGCTGGCTTTCATCGCGGCGTGGAACGAGTTCCTGTTTGCCCTGACCTTCACCCTCACCGACACCCAACGCACGGTGCCAGTGGCCATCGCCCTGATTTCCGGCGGCAGCCCCCATGAGTTGCCTTGGGGGTTGTTGATGGCGGCATCGGTGCTGGTCACCGTCCCACTGGTGATTCTGGTGCTGATCTTCCAGCGCCGAATCGTTTCCGGCCTCACTACCGGCGCGTTAAAGGGTTGATGCCCGACAACTACAAGGAACAGCATCGTGATCAAGTTGAAACTGGATAACGTGAACAAACAATTGGGCGGTGCGCGGATTCTGCGCGACGTCAATCTGGAGATCGCGGCGGGTGAGTTCGTGGTGTTCGTCGGCCCTTCGGGCTGCGGAAAGTCGACCCTGCTGCGCCTTATCGCCGGACTGGATTCGATCTGCGCCGGTGACCTGCTGATCGACGGGCGTCGGGTCAACGACCTGGAGCCGCGCGAGCGTGGCGTCGGCATGGTGTTTCAGTCTTATGCGCTCTACCCGCACATGAGCGTCTACGACAACATCAGTTTTGGTCTCAAATTGGCCAAGACCGAAAAGACCAGCCTGCGCGAGCGCGTGCTGAAAACCGCGCAAATCCTGCAATTGGACAAGCTGCTGCAACGCAAGCCAAAGGAATTGTCTGGCGGGCAGCGTCAGCGTGTCGCCATGGGCAGAGCCATGGCACGGGAACCGGACATTTTGCTGTTCGATGAGCCGCTCTCCAACCTGGATGCGTCCTTGCGGGTGCAGATGCGCAACGAAATCGCCCGGCTGCATGCCCGGCTGGGCTCGACTATGATCTACGTCACCCACGATCAGGTTGAAGCGATGACCCTGGCCGACAAAATTGTCGTGCTCAATGGCGGTCGCGTCGAACAGGTCGGCTCACCACGCGAACTCTATGAGCGCCCGGCCAGTCGCTTTGTCGCCGGCTTTCTCGGTTCACCCAGAATGAACTTTCTGCCGGCGCGCTTGCAGGCGTCGGGCGAAACCAGCCTGGTCGACAGCCCCGTGTTGGGGATGACGTCCCTGCCCTTCGACAGCTCGAACCTGGCGACGGACGCTCCGCTGAGCCTGGGCATTCGCCCGGAACACGTGTCGCTCAAGGCAGCGGAAGGAGCCGCCGGCATCGTGGTGACCGCGGTCGAATACCTGGGCAGTGAAACTTATGTGCACCTCGAGACAGGTCAGGACGAGCCACTGATCTGTCGTTGTGAGGTCCACGCCGGATGGCAGGCGGGCGACCGGGTCGAGCTGCTGCTGGACATCGACAACCTGCACCTGTTCGACGCTGACGGCACGGCCTTGAAGCGTCATCCACATGCCATTGAAACCGTCCCTCTGCGCCCGGCACGAGCAGGCGCCCTATGACTTTGTCTTTGAATACCATGAGCGATCCAATGCCTGACTCCCTTGACCTTGCGCAGCGAGCGCTGAGTGACGGCCTGTCTCGGGTCATCCACGATTACCGCCCCGGTTATCACCTTGCCCCCCCGACAGGCTGGATGAACGACCCTAACGGGGTGGTGTACTTCCGTGGCGAGTATCACGTTTTCTATCAACACCACCCCTTTGACGCGAAGTGGGGCCCGATGTATTGGGGGCATGCCAAGAGTGCCGACCTGGTCCATTGGCAGCATCTGCCGATTGCCCTGGCGCCCGGCGATGAATTCGACCGCGACGGTTGTTTTTCCGGTAGCGCGGTGGTGTGTGGAGACACCCTGGCGCTGATCTACACCGGGCACACCTGGCTGAAGGATGTGGGTGATGAAAGCGCGATTCGTCAAGTCCAGTGCCTGGCCACCAGTGTCGACGGCATTCGCTTCGTCAAGCATGGCGCTGTCATCGAGACCGCGCCACAAGACTCGATCATGCACTTTCGTGACCCCAAGGTCTGGCGGGAAGATGACTATTGGTTCCTGATTGCCGGCGCACGGCTGGGCGATAAGCCGCTGCTGCCACTGTACCGTTCCACGGATCTGCACACCTGGGAGTTCCTCGATTATGTAGCCAGCGGCAGCGAGGGCGATGGCTATATGTGGGAGTGCCCGGATCTGTTTCGCCTGAACGGGCGCGACGTGCTGCTGTACTCCCCTCAGGGCATGCAACCCCACGGTTACGAACGGCTCAACAAGTACCAGACCGGTTATCGAGTGGGCCAACTCGACAGCCAATGGCACTTCACCGGCGGGCCTTTTATCGAGCTGGATAACGGCCACGATTTCTATGCCGCGCAAACGCTGGTGGCCGCCGATGGTCGGCGCCTGGTGTGGGCGTGGCTCGACATGTGGGAAAGCCCAATGCCGAGCCAGGCCCATCACTGGTGCGGCATGCTCGGTTTGCCGCGCGAACTTGAGCTGCATGACGATCGCCTTTGCGTGTATCCGGCACGGGAGCTCACCGCGCTGCGCGAGGCGCCATTGCCGGGTACGTCCTGGTGGGATGGTTCGGGGGCCCGGCGGGTACCGGAAGTGAATGGCGACCTGCTGGAAATCCATGTGCATCTGGATCTGCTCGGTTGCACCGACGGGCACTTGGGAATCGCCTTGCGCTGCAGTGACGATGATGATGAAGAAACCTTGCTCTACTACGATGCGGCGCTGCAGCGCCTGGTGCTGGACCGCAGCCGCTCGGGTGCGCAAGTCAGCGGCCAGCGCAGCGTGTCGATAGACCCGACACAAGAGCGACTGGAACTGCGCGTGTTTCTCGATCGCTCGTCCATCGAGGTGTTCGACGAAAACGGTCGCTTCAGCCTCAGCAGCCGCCTCTATCCGCGGTCCGACAGTCTGGGGGTGAAGTTGTTTAACCACGGCAGTGGCGGGCGTGCTTCGATTCCCAGGGCGTGGCCTCTCGCTTCAGGTTGGGTATGAGCGTTGTCATTCGAGTCGCGAGAAACCCGGGCCCTGTGTCATGATTCTGCGTCAACCTGACCGGCCTCGCCTCGCATGACTTCAGTGAAAGACGTTGCACAACTGGCCGGCGTGTCCCTGATGACGGTTTCTCGAGCGCTCAACAACCCGGAAAAACTGAGCCCCGAAACCCTTCAGCGGGTGCGTCGCGCCATTGATGAACTGCAATTCGTACCGAGCCTGTCGGCGCGCAAGATGCGCGGCGACAACCTCCAGTCGCGCACCATCGGTGTGTTCGCGCTGGACACCGCGACCACACCGTTCGCGGTGGAACTGCTGCTGTCCATCGAACAGACCGCGCAACAGGCTGGCTGGAATGTCTTCATCCTTAACCTGTTGAGCAACCCACCCACCGACCAGAACATCGACCTGATGTTGTCGCACCGCCCCGACGGGCTGATCTTCAGCGCCATGGGCTTTCGCCACGTCAGCATTCCCGAGCGCTTGAAGAGCAAACCGCTGGTACTCGCCAATTGTCTGGCCGATGACAGTCGCCTGGTCAGTTACGTACCGGACGACGAAACGGGGCAGTATCGCGCCGTGCATCACGCGTTGAGCCAAGGCTATCGGCGCCCACTGTGCATCAATCTGCCAAAACAGAGCCTGGCCTGGGGGCTGCGGCAAGAAGGCCTGCTGCGCGCCTGTCAGGCATTCGGGCTGGCGCCTGACGCGCTTCTGCAATACGACCTTTCCGAGCATGACGCCTACGGTGAAACCGCCGCCATCCTCGACCGGCACATTGTTGAGGGTCGTCCGCAATTCGACATTCTGATCTGTGGCAACGACCGCATCGCGTTTTGTGCCTATCAGCTGTTGTTGAGCCGAGGCCTGAAAATTCCCGGCGATGTCGCCGTGCTCGGCTACGACAACATGATCGGTATCGCGGAACTGTTCATCCCGCCGCTGACCACGGTGCAACTGCCGTACTATGAGATCGGTCGCCGGGCTGCCCGGCATCTGATCGAAGCCCTTGAGGTAGAGGGAGCCCAGCCGGTTGATTGTCCATTGGTGGTCAGGGCGTCGCTATGAGTGCGAGCGCCGCAGACCAGCCGGTGCACGAGGCGTCTCAGGATTTGGCATCGACACCCGCGAGCATTGCCTCTCCCAATACGATTTTTCCGCTGTCCTTGAGTGCCTGAGCGGCACCACGGATGTCTCTCGCTTCCTTGTTCTGACCCAGCTTGAACTTACCAACCAGGCGGGTGATCTCGATCTCTATCCCTACGATCGCCTTAAGCATTGAGGCAATGTAGTCCTTCGGGGCGTCCGTCATTTTCCATGGCTCGGGCTGGGAGGACTCATGGGTTCGGGTCAGGAGCGCCACCAACCCACGGACATAGCGTTCATCATCGTGAATGGTGATCCTCCCATGGGCGTGCACCACCTTGTAGTTCCAGGTCGGAACCTGTTTATGGGTCTCGTGCTTGCTCGGATACCAGGTGGGCGAGATGTAAGCCTCGGCACCGCGAAAAACCACCAGCACTTCGTCCCCGTCTTTCACGTCTTGCCAGACTGGGTTGGCGCGCGCGACGTGCGCCTGGAGAACACCGAACTGCCCCTGCGCAGCCTTCAACTCGAAAGGAATGTGGTTGGCATCCAGTCCGCTTTCACCGTTGGTAAACAGAATGCCCAGCGGGTGCTGCACGATCAGTTCATGAAGGGCTTCGGCGCGAGGCTCATCAAAATGGGCAGGTACGTACATATCAACTCCTTCAATCGTTCAGGGGTGAGGTGGCCTTCATGTGAATTGTGTTGATGAACTGGCCCATGGTATAGAGCCAATATCCAACAGAATCACTAGGCCAGAATTGATGGCACGTAAAGCCAACGTTGTTGAAATTCCATCGCTGGGCACGCTGGATCGAACCGCCGGTCAATTGGGACGCCAGTTGGCTCAAGCGCTCAGGTCCGCGATCCGCAGGGGTGATCTCAAGCCAGGCGAGCTGTTGCCGTCGACGCGCATTCTCGGAAAATCGCTGATGATTGCCCGAGGCACCGTCATCGAAGCCTTTGAGCAGTTGATCGCCGAGGGCTTCCTGGAATCCCAAGGCAGAGCAGGCACGCGGGTGGCCCGCTCTTTGGCAGAAGCGTCGCCAACCACCCGGCAGGAACAAGGTCGGCCAACTGAAACCAGGTCGTGGACGCCCTCTTCCCGAATCGAACGGTTCGCTCAGGTGGCCCAGCAATTTAAAGCGGCTGCGCAGATTCCATTCTCGGTATCGGTGCCGATTGGCAAAGCGGCGCCTGACGATATCTGGCGTCGCCTTGGCAATCGCATCAGGGCGCGAGGGGCTGGAGCGCCCTCGGGATACGGCGATCCACAAGGCGCGCTTGAGTTACGGGAAGCGGTAGCGGATTACGTACGCAAGTCACGCTCTGTGCGCTGTGAGGCGAGCCAGGTGATCATTACTTCCGGCACGCAACAGGGCCTGTATCTCGCCTGTCAGGTGCTGCTCGACGTGGGGGATTTCGCGTGGGTGGAGGATCCGGCCTACCGGGGTATCACCGGAATTCTGGAAAGCGCAGGCCATACAAATCAAATGATCCGCGTCCCGGTTGATGCCGAGGGGCTGAATGTTGAAAACGGCATAGCGCAATGCCCCCAGGCACGGGCAGCCTTCGTGACCTCGTCACATCAATATCCACTCGGCATGCCAATGAGCATGGCCAGGCGCGATGCCTTGCTGGCATGGGCCAGGGCGTCCGATGCCTGGATCGTCGAGGACGATTACGATAGTGAACTGCGTTACGCCGGCCACCCTTTTCCATCCTTGCAGGGGCTGGACCCCGACCGGGTTATCTACCTGGGGACGTTCAGCAAAATACTGTTCCCCTCGTTACGACTCGGCTACGCAATCGTTCCGCCTTATCTGGTGCAAGCATTCTGCGGTGCGCGGGTCCTGATGGATCGGCATCCCGCCAACGCCGATCAGCACGTGCTCGCAGCATTCATCGCAGAAGGACATCTGGATCGGCACATCCGGCGAATTCGCGGCGTATACGCAGACATCCACAGGCAAATCATCGAGGCGGTTGCCAGGCTGATTCCTCGCGAACTTGCATGGCTGGAACCGAGCGATCAGGGTATGCATCTGGTGCTTTGGCTGGCGGAAGGTATCGACGATCAGTGGGTCGCCGCCAAAGCTTCCGAAGCTCAGGTATCGGTACGTGCCGTGTCGCCGATGTATGCCGGTGGCAATGGCCGTTCGGGATTGATTCTGGGCTTGGGTGGTTTCAGTGCCGAAGAGATTGATTCCGCCACCCGGCGCCTTGCGCAGGTCATCACGTTGGCCGCGCGGCCCTCAGCGGCGGCCAAAGACTCGATCACAACGTAGCCATCGGGCAGCACATGGGTGCCGGTCAAGCGTTTCGCCGCTACAATGCGCACCTTGACCGTGACAAGCCAGACTAAAAAAACATGTCCCTACCCAAGCATCACCTGGAATTGCTCAGCCCCGCCCGCGACGTGGCCATCGCCCGCGAGGCCATCCTGCATGGCGCCGACGCGGTGTACATCGGCGGCCCGAGCTTCGGCGCCCGCCACAACGCCTGTAACGAGGTGAGCGATATCGCCCAATTGGTGGAATTCGCCCGTCGCTATCACGCGCGGGTGTTCACCACCATCAACACAATCCTGCATGACAACGAGCTGGAGCCAGCGCGCAAGCTGATCCACCAGTTGTATGACGCCGGTGTCGATGCGCTGATTGTCCAGGATCTGGGCGTGATGGAACTGGACATCCCGCCGATCGAGCTGCACGCCAGCACCCAGACCGACATCCGCACCCTGGCGCGGGCGAAGTTCCTCGATCAGGCCGGTTTCTCGCAGCTGGTACTGGCCCGCGAGCTGAACCTCCAGGAGATCCGCGCGATTGCCGACGAGACCGACGCGGCCATCGAATTTTTCATCCATGGCGCGCTGTGCGTGGCGTTCTCCGGCCAGTGCAACATCTCCCATGCGCAGACCGGTCGCAGTGCCAACCGTGGCGACTGCTCCCAGGCATGCCGCCTGCCCTACACCCTCAAGGATGAAAAAGGCGGTGTGATCGCCTACGAAAAACACCTGCTGTCGATGAAGGACAATAACCAGAGCGCCAACATCCGCGCGCTGGTGGAAGCCGGTGTACGCTCGTTCAAGATCGAGGGACGCTACAAGGACATGGGCTATGTGAAGAACATCACCGCCTACTATCGCCAGCGCCTGGACGACGTCCTCGAAGACCGTCCGGACCTGGCTCGCGCTTCCAGCGGCCGCACCGCGCACTTCTTCCTGCCCGATCCGGACAAGACTTTCCATCGTGGCAGCACCGACTACTTCGTCAGCGAGCGCAAGATCGACATCGGCGCCTTCGACTCGCCGACCTTCACCGGCCTGCCGGTGGGCGTGGTGGAGAAAGTCGGCAAGCGCGACCTGCTGGTGGTCACCCACGAACCGCTGTCCAACGGCGACGGCCTCAATGTGCTGGTCAAGCGCGAGGTGGTGGGCTGGCGTACCAACATCGCCGAACCGAAAGGCGAGTTCGAAGAAGACGGTGAAAAGCGCTACCGCTACCGTGTCGAGCCCAACGAAATGCCGAAGGGGCTGCACCAGTTGCGGCCGAATCACCCGCTGAGCCGCAACCTCGACCACAACTGGCAGCAAGCCCTGCTCAAGACCTCCGCCGAGCGCCGGGTGGGTGTGGCCTGGGTCGCTCGCCTGCGTGAGGATCGCCTCGAACTGACCGCCACCAGCGAGGAAGGTGTCAGCGCCAATGTCGCCCTGGACGGTCCATTCGGCCTGGCCAACAAGCCGGAACAGGCCCTGGAGCAACTGCACGACTTGCTCGGCCAATTGGGCACCACGCAGTACCACGCCACGGATATCAAGCTGGATGCACCGCAGGCGTATTTCATCCCGAACTCGCAGCTCAAGGCTTTGCGCCGCGAAGTCATCGAAGCGTTGACCGCGGCCCGCATCGAAGCCCACCCACGGGGTGGTCGCAAGTCCGAGACCAATCCGCCACCGGTGTACCCGGAGTCCCACCTGTCGTTCCTGGCCAACGTCTACAACCAGAAAGCCCGCGACTTCTATCACCGTCACGGCGTCAAGCTGATCGACGCGGCCTATGAGGCTCACGAGGAGACCGGCGAGGTGCCGGTGATGATCACCAAGCACTGCCTGCGTTTCTCCTTCAACCTCTGCCCCAAGCAGGCCAAAGGCGTCACCGGCGTGCGCACCAAGGTCGCGCCGATGCAGCTGGTGCACGGTGACGAAGTGCTGACACTGAAGTTCGACTGCAAGCCTTGCGAGATGCACGTGATCGGCAAGATGAAGGGGCACATCCTTGGTCTGCCGCAACCGGGCAGCGTGCAGCAGGTTGTCGGGCACATCAGCCCTGAAGACCTGCTCAAGACCATCCCTCGCGCGCCCCACTGAGTGAACAGCGAGCGCGCCGCCACGGCGTCGCGCTCGCTGCGTTCGGAGGGATATTTAACCGACACAAAAAAACGCCAGGCCGAATCGGCACTGGCGTTTCTCGTAAACACGACCATCCAGGACTCGCGCAATACCGCCGACAGAGTCATAACTGAATAAGTGTAAGGAAAATGGCAGGGGCGGCTGGATTCGAACCAACGCATGGCAGGATCAAAACCTGCTGCCTTACCGCTTGGCGACGCCCCTGTAGCTGTTGCGATGAGTGCCTGGCACTCTCTTTCTGATTTCGCAGCTTGCGAGCAATATCGAGCTGCTGCGTCCCTACGCTGCAAGCCCCGTAAGGGCCTCTGCAAGAACGCGCGGAAATTTATCAACTTTCGCGGCATCTGGGAAGCCCAAAAACAAACTAATTTGTTTTAAAACAGACATTTACTATTGAACCAGGCTATTCGGGATATCCGGAGGGTGCCATGGCAGCCGTTACCGATACGCTGAAGCTGTTTCTCACCGGCGATGTCATGACCGCCCGAGGCATCGACGCAGTGCTGCCGCATCCTGGCGATCCACGGCTTTACGAAGACTACGTCAAGAAAGCCGGCGATTACGTCCGGTTGGCAGAACGACGCAATGGCCCGATTCCCCGCCCGGTCGATTTCAACTATATCTGGGGCGTTGCGCTGGATGAGTTCGAACGTCGCCAGCCACACGCACGCATCATCAACCTGGAAACAGCGGTGTCCCGACGCGGACGACCGGAGCCAAAGGGCATCAATTACCGCATGAGCCCGGAGAACTTCCCGGCCATCAGTGCCGCCGGCATCGACTGCTGCGTGCTGTCCAACAACCATGTGCTGGACTGGGGCGCGCCTGGCCTGGCCGATACGCTGGCCACCCTGGCGAACAACGGCATATGCAGTGTCGGCGCCGGGCACAACCGGCAATCCGCCGAAGCGCCCGCCGTGCTGGCGCAGCCTGACGGGCGGCGCTTGCTGGTGTTTGGCCTCGGCGCTCCCGACAGCGGCATTCCACCGCAGTGGGCCGCCACGGATAGCCGCGCGGGCGTCGCGCGGCTGGAAGATCTGTCGATGCAAAGCCTGCGCCCTGTGGCCGAACGAATTCTCAAGTACAAAAATCCGGGGGATCGGGTGGTGGCCTCCATTCATTGGGGCGGCAACTGGGGGTTTGAGATCCCTCGTGAACAGGTCCGGTTCGCCCATGCCTTGATCGACGAGGCCGGAGTTGATGTGGTGCACGGCCACTCCTCGCACCACATCAAGGGCATCGAAGTGTACCGCGAGCGCCTGATTCTCTATGGCTGCGGGGATCTGCTGAACGATTACGAAGGCATCGAGGGCCACGCAGATTATCGCGGCGACCTGGGGCTTTTGTACTTTGCCTCGCTGGCCCCGGACGGGCACCTGCAGACGCTGGAGCTGATACCCACTCGCCTGCAGCGCTTTCACCTCTGTCGCGCCGAAGGGGATGACCGTCAATGGCTGCAAGACACCCTTTCTCGCGAGTGCAAACGCTTGGGCAGCAGCCTCCAGACGGGCGCGCAAAATGCCTTCGAGTTGCATTGGTAGGCTTTTTCATTTCTGCGTCGCTTTTGCATTTCTGTGCGACAGATCGCACTTCAGGTACTCCCGTACTACTCCCTCTTGGTGTTAGTTTGGAAAAGTTTCTGACTAATCAATCAGATATTTCCTACCAACCACCTGCAAAGGAATGCCCCCAGCAATGGACTTTTCACTTAAGCAACTGGCCGCGACAACCCTGATGCTGGCCAGCCTTTCGTCGTTCACCACCTCAGCGCACGCCAACATCACCCCGCAACAGAGCGCGACCATCCTCAAGACCTTCAGCGATGCATCGGTAAAGGATTTCAGGCAGTTCCTGGAACGCCTGGCCAAGAGCGAGCTTGCCAAAACCGGTAACCTCGGCCCGTCAATCAGTGCTTTCCGGGGCAACAAGCCCCTTTCCGCTGAACAGCAGAACGAGATTCATCGCCTGCTTGGCCTCTATGCGCGGGTGAAGTACGGCAACGCTGCCACCGAGACCTTGCGCGAACTGGTGGCCATCCCGACCTTCCGCGTGGACGGTGTGGCCCAGCACGAGAACCCTGAATTCATCAAGATCGCCGACAAGCTCAAGGGCCTTGCCCAGGCCTTCGACCTGAACTTTCGCAATATCGACAACCGCGTCTATGAGATCTCCCTCGAAGGGGCTGGCGACGAAATCGTGGGCATTCACGCGCACGCCGATGTGGTGCCCGTGACGCCGGAGAACTGGGTTCTGAAAGACGGCACCCGCCTCGATCCGTTCAAGGTCACCCTGGTCGGCGACCGTATGTATGGCCGAGGCACCGAAGATGACAAGAACGGCATCGTGGTTGCGCTCTACGCCATGAAGATCATCAAGGAAGAGAAGCTGCCGCTGGCTCGCCATTTCAAGCTGCTGGTAGACACCACCGAGGAAACCACCGGCGACGCCATCCCCTACTACTTCGAACACAACCCGACACCCAACTACAACCTGGCGCTGGATGGCGGCTACCCGGTGGTGATTGCCGAGAAAGGCTACGGCACCGTCATGGCGAACTTTGCCCTGCGGAGCGCTCAGGGCAAGGGCGCCGAAATCACCTCAATGACGGGCGGCCTGGCAACCAACCAGATTCCGTCAACGTCAGTCGCTACCCTTGTGACTGACAAGCCCGCCGAACTGGCCGCTAGCCTGCAGAAGGCAGGTAGCGATTATGCCAAGCGCAATGGCGGCAACTTCGAGGTGACCGCCAAGGTCGTCGGCAAGGACGTCAAGCTCACGGTCACCGGCGTTTCCGCCCACTCCTCCGAGCCCGAGTCAGGCATCAACCCGGTGGCACGGATGCTGGGCTTCATCAACAGCCTCGACGGCAAGGTCGCGCTCAAGCACAACCACATTACCGACGCCGCCCGTTATGCCGTCGACAACTGGGGACTGGACTACCTGGGCGGCAAGTTGGGGGTCGGTTTTTCCGATGCCTTCATGGGGCCGCTGACCACCTCCCTGACCTATGTCGGGATGGATGAAAAAGCCTTCAAGCTTGCGGTCAACCTGCGCGTGCCGAAGGGCAAGTCCCCGGAAGCGCTCAAGGCTGAAATCGCCGAAAAGCTGGGTGCCTGGAGCAAGAAGACTCACATTGCAGTGGCTTTCGACTACAAGATCGCCGAGCCGATGTACCGCAACCCCGAAGGTGAATGGGTCAAAGCGCTGTTGGCCGTGGCCAGCGAGAACCTTGGCATGGAACACAAGTTCGGTACCTCAGCCGGCGCCACTTCGGTCCATGAGCTGCCCAACGGCGTGCAGTTCGGCTTGGCCAGGCCTGAGCTCAAGTACACCGGCCACAACGACAACGAGTTCAAGACCGTCGACCAGTTCCTGCTGGACCTGCAGATCGTGACCGAGATGATGGGTCGCATCGGGCAGTTGCCGACACTCTGATCCCCCTTCCGGACCCGCCATTGCGGCGGGTCCATCGTTTTGATCGTCTTGCCATGAACCGGCGGCTATCGCATAACTGACCTATTCTGAATCAACCGACAAGAAGTCAAACCCCACCTGATGTACCCGGACTCTTTACAGCAATGGAGGCTAGGCGATGAAGGAGCAATCGATTGAGTTCCGCCCTGGAGAGGGACACTTTGAAGAGGGGCACTCTGCGCTCCTCGCCATGACCCACGCCACCCAATCTTCCACGACCAATAGCCGCATCGAGCTTTACACCCAGGAGTCGATGGTCAACTGGTTAGGCCCGTTTCAGCTCATGCGCACGGGCATGCAATCGGCCGCCGCCACCACCATGGGTGCCTTCGCAGACCCACGCGATGTGTTGGCCATGCTCAACCCCCGGGACTCTAACCCGCCCATCCAGGTGGCTGCCGACGGTGACGTGTGGATCGACTACCTGGCGGATACCGGCGATGGCTGGGACTCCACCTATTCCATGGCGCTGTGCGTCAGCCAGGATGTCAAGTTGCCGGAGCTCACGCTGCCGCGCGGCGACGTGCTGCTGCTCGGCGGCGATCAGGTCTACCCCACACCGGCCCAATCCGGCTATCGCACCCGCTTCCTTGATCCCTTCCGCGCCGCCTTCCCCGCGCCGGTCCCCAAGGTTCGCCCGAATGAGCAGGACCAGCCCGTGCCGCAGCCGGGTGCACCGTGGATGGTGGCGACGCCCGGCAACCACGATTGGTATGACGGCCTGCGCGGTTTCTCTCAACTGTTTTGCGAGCAGAAGCCCATCGGCGGCTGGGAAACCCGTCAGCGCACCAGTTATTACGTACTGCAGCTGCCCAATGGCTGGTGGATCTGGGGCCTGGACCTGCAATTGGAGTCGATGATCGATCGACAGCAGAAGCAGTACTTCGAAGAGATGCGCGCCAAACTGCAGCCAGGCGACCGCGTGATCCTCTGTACACCCGAGCCGAGCTGGGTGGATGAGGCCGAACGACTCGCACGCGTGGGGCGCAAGACCCTGCCCTCGATCGAGACCCAGACCCTGCGCTTCAGCAGTCTGCGCGAGATCGAACAGCTCTTGGGTGACCACTTGGCGGTGGTCCTGGCCGGAGACTCGCACCACTACGCGCGCTACCAGCCAAAAGCCGGCAGCCAAGCACCGCAACGCATCACCTGTGGAGGCGGTGGCGCCTTCCTGCATGGCACTCATCAACTTCCCGATCCGCCCGAGCCGATCAGCGTCGGCGGAACGCCGCAGCACTACGAGCTGGCGGCAACCTACCCGGACAAAAAGACCTCCGAACAGCTGCGTAATCGGGCATGGCGGCTACCCACCCACAACCTCTCGTTCTGCGGCATGCTGGCCATCATGTACTTGCTGTTCGACTGGATGGTAGAAAGCGCCAGCAAGGTGCCCCATCCGGCGCGCGATAATCGCAGCCTCGTCGAGGTATTGTCTGGCCTCGAAGTATCTATTCCCAACCTGCGCGAGGTATGGCGACAACTGGTCCTGGTCCTGGCACACAGTCCTTCGTCGGTGATGCTCGCCGTGATCATTGTGTTGGGCTGCGCAGTGCTCTCAGCCGCCGGGGTCAAGCGCACCCGAAAGCTTGCCTATGGCGTCGGGGCCGTTCACGGGTTGCTTCATCTGGGACTGGCGATCGGGCTGCTGTGGCTCATGGGCCGTATCAACATCCACTACTTGCAGTTCGAGGTAGAAAACCTGCTCCAGGTCTTGTTGTTCCTGGTGGGGACACTGGTGCTCGGTGGTAGTTTGGGAGGCCTGCTATTCGGTGCCTGGATGGTGATGGCCAACACTTTATGGGGGCTGCATAGCGAGGTGGTTTTTTCCTCGCAACGCATCGCCGACCATAAATGCTTCCTGCGCATGCACTTCAACGGCGACCAACTCACCATTTACCCGCTCAAGCTGGAGAAGGTCTGCCGGCGCTGGTCCGTGGCGTCGGGAGTCGCCAAACTGGCAAAGGTGCAGCGCACCTGGAGGTTGCGGGCAACGCCTGAAAGCACTGGCCCGCGCTTCGTGCCGGCCTCGGGCGAGCTCGAACTGCGGCTGATCGAGCAGCCTATCGTGATTCGGCGGGGAGGAAGCAGCTCATGAGTTCGCCTGCCTCTATGAACAAGGATTAGATTTGAATGACGCTGGCGGCATACCCGTGTCATTGCGTGATCCCGGCCGACCGAGCTGACTCAAACTCAGCTCGACGCGCTCGCGGTTAACGTCTGGGCGGCCTTAGAACGCCGCCGTCTTGTGCTCATTCACAAACGTAATATGCGACGCTACTCCTTCGCGCCCTACTCCTCTTTCCCCTCCCAAGTAGTCTGAAACTCCCAGCCCGCATGGGAGTTTCGGCCGATGCGCAATTCCCGGCGCTTCTCCATAGTTGCGGCCAAAGGTCAACGGTCAGGCCTCGATGACCGCAATTGCTCTGGAGAAAGTCATGGCTACCGGCGAGCAAAATTCATCGCTAACGGGCGATCCGACCCCCCTATACATTCCGACCCTCGACTCAGTGGTCAACGCTCTCAGCGTTGTGACCTCTGGCGCGAGCGTTACGCTGGACGAAACGGCCGGGTTGCAAAACAGCACCGCCACGCCAAGCCCCGCGGGAGACGCTGACGACAACGACATTCTGCTGGCGTCCCTGCCCTCGACTTTCTCTACCCGTTTGACCGCACTGGGGGCAGGTACCGCCACGGGTGCGGCCTTGAGTGGCTATACCGGTGCCGCAGGCAATACCGGCAGCAATGCGTTCAGCGTCACCGCCGACCCTGGAGCAACCATTACCAACGTCAGCTTCGTCGACAGCTTGGGCGCACCGCTTAATGGCGTGGACAGCGGGTTGGATACCATTGATGGCACCAGCATCCTTCTCTATACCGATACGAACGACAACATCCTGGTGGGCCGAGCCGGGAGCGCAACCGGCGCAATCGTGTTCGCCGCCTATATCGAAGAAACCGGGTCGCCGCTGTCGGGCGGCAAAATCTGGACCGTGGAGTACCAACCGCTCAAGCATCCAGATGCGACGAACCCCGACGATGCGGTCAATCTGCTGAACAAGGTGTTCATCGGCGCCGGTCAGGACGCGGAATTCAGTCTGGACAAAGCGCCGTCGGGCCAGCAGTTGTTCCTGATGTTCACGACCGCGGGCGCGACGGCCGATGCGAACGGCCGGATTCCTGGTGTCTCGATCGTCGTCACCGGCAGGGATCCGCTGGATCAGTCGGCAAGCAGTGATGCCATCACCAGCGCCGACACGGTCAACAGCAGCCAGGGCGGCGGCAGCACAACCCTGGGCACCAACAACCAGGCGATCACCGAACAGGAAGGCCTGCGCTTCAGCTTCGTCAGCGGTGCCAAGGCGGACTTTACAATCCCCAACCTGACCCCGGGCGAAGCGGGTGTCGAAGCGAACATCGACTTCACCCAGTACTTCGGTGCCCGCTCCGCGACCTTCAAGGTCGTGCAGGAGACGGGCGGCACGACTGCGAAGCTGTTGCTCACCGCCGTCAAGAACGCCGACAACGTCAGCGGGTCGCAGAGCGGTGTCAACTTCGTCAACAGCTACGCCAACGACAGCACCGAAAAGGTCGCGATCACCAACGGCAGTGTCACCGTGAAGACGTTCGCGGGTGCCCCCGTCAGCGGCGTCGTCATCACCTACAACGCCGACGGCACGGTGCTGATCACCGGCGTTCCGACCGACTCGCAGATCACCTACAGCACGGCGACCGACCACAACCGCGTGATGATCGAGAACGCCGGGTTGCTGACCGACAAGAACGGCGACAAGACGCACGCTGACTTCGACATCGGCGGCTTCAAGGTACTGCAGTCCAGCACGTCAACCGCCGAAATCGGCTCCAAGATGATTTTCGAGGACGACGGGCCAAGCATCAGCACCACCGGCACGGAACCGACGCTGACGGTGGACGAAACGGTACTGGCGACCAACGATACCAAGAGCTTTGCAGCTAACTTCACTTCGGCGTTTGGCGCTGATGGCGCCGGCACCCTGACCTATACGCTGGGCGTGGTCGCGGGAGGCTCAGGGTTAACGGACACCGCCACCGGTGAGGCAGTCAACCTGTCACTCAACGGCGGCGTGGTCGAAGGCCGCACGGCCACCACCAACCTGCTGGTGTTCACAGTCAGTGTGGCCGCCAATGGCGACGTCACCCTCGACCAGATCCGCGCCGTGGTGCATCCCGATGCGACCAATCCGGATGATTCGAAGACCCTGACCTCGGACAGCCTGGTGACGCTGACGGCGACCAAGACCGATGGGGACGGCGACAGCGCCCAGGCAACGCTCAACATCGGCCAGAACCTGGTGTTCAAGGATGACGCCCCCAGCATCAGCACCACCGGCACCGAGCCAACGCTGACGGTGGACGAAACGGTGCTGGCCACCAACGATACCAAGAGCTTTGCCGCCAACTTCAGCTCGGCGTTTGGCGCTGACGGAGCCGGCACGCTGACCTATGCGCTGGGCGTAGTGGTCGGTGCTTCCGGGCTGACCGATACGGCCACCGGTGAGGCAGTCAACCTGTCGCTCAACGGCGGCGTGGTCGAAGGCCGAACGGCCACCACCAACTTGCTGGTGTTCACCGCTAGCGTGGCCACCAATGGTGAAGTCACCCTCGACCAGATCCGCGCCATAGTGCATCCCAACACCAGCAATCCCGACGATTCGAAGACCCTGACCGCGGACAATCTGGTGACCCTGACCGCGACCATCACCGACAAGGACGGCGACAGCACCCAGGCGACGCTCAACATCGGCCAGAACCTGGTGTTCAAGGATGACGGCCCCAGCATCAGCACCACCGGCACCGAACCGACGCTGACGGTGGACGAAACAGTGCTGGCGACCAACGACACCCAGAGCTTTGCGTCTAACTTCACCTCGGCGTTTGGCGCCGATGGTGCCGGCACGCTGACCTATGCACTGGGCGTGGTGGTGGGGGCCTCCGGGCTGACCGACACGGCCAGCGGCCAGGCGGTCAACCTGTCGCTCAACGGCGGCGTGGTCGAAGGCCGCACGGCCACCAGCAACCTGCTGGTGTTCACGGCCAGCGTCGCCGCCAATGGTGACGTCACCCTCGACCAGCTCCGCGCGGTGGTGCATCCCAACGCCAGCAACCCCGATGATTCGAAGACGTTGTCGGCGGACAACCTGGTGACCCTGATAGCGACCAAGACCGATGGAGACGGTGACAGCGCCCAGGCGACCCTCAATATCGGGCAGAACCTGGTGTTCAAGGACGACGGCCCAACACTCGCCTTCGGCAACCTGATCGGGACCGGCAGCATTCTTCCGCAACAAGGGTACTGGGATCATTCAAACGGAGCCGACGGACTGGGGGCAACCGGGCTGGATATTTCGTTGGTGAATAACCAGTTCACCCTCGTCCGGCCAGACAACACGACCGCGACCGGGACCGGCACGCTCACCGAGCAGTCGCCTTCACCGGACGTCAATGGCGCCTACCATTTCGCTGGCACGTTGACCGGCGATTTCGACAACAACGCCGCCACCGCGAATACCTCCGTCGACTACACGCTGACCGCCTATAGCAATGGCACCTATACACTGGACCTGGTGCAAGGCTTCAGTTCGCAGATCGTGCTGAGCAGTGCCGACGGCTCACTCAGTGCCGGCGGCCCGGATCCGGTGCGCACCTTGCTGATCCCACCGCAGAATCCGCCGACCATTCCTTCGCCATCCGAGGAGATTGTGTTCTTTTCCGCAAAAGCAACGGCGTCGACCGGGGACATCCTGACCGGCATCGGGGTTGGGAAACCCGACCCCACCGAAGCCCAGCTACAGACCACTCCCCTGCCGTCGTACATCGACTCGGCGGCCATGAACGTCAGCACGTCCGGCATCGGCGTCGGCAATAACATTCTCCAGGGAGATAACCTGGCGGCCATCAGTTCTGCCGATGAAAGTTTCGTGATTAATCCGGAGACCCTGCTGGCGGGCATGAAGATCTTCATCGACAACTCCGTGGGAGGTTACAACACGGCAACCGAAGACCTGTACTACAGGGCCTACTATGAGGATGGCACGTTCTCGGCCCTCACCGAGGTGAACACCGTGACACAGGAGGCCGGCGGACAAGTGTCCTTCCTCGTTCAGCAGCAAGGCACGAAGTTGATCGACGCGGTTCAGCTCACGATGGGCCGAGGCGATGTCAAGATCCCGGTGATCGAGTTCATTAAGCCAACCGAAAGTCTGGCCAGCGATATCAAGCTGGCGTTCAACGCGACGTTGACGGACAAGGATGGCGACTCGGCGTCGAGCGCGTTCGACGCCAACCTGTTCGCCAACGACCTGGGCACCACCTTCGACTTCACGCTGGTGGGCACGGCCGGTGAGCGGGATGCCTTCAACGTCGATTTGTCATTCGCACAGAACAAGTACCAGATCACCGGCTTCGATGCGAGCGCAGGGCTGCGCGACACGCTGGTGCTCAACGGCGACCAGAGCGCCGTTGTGCAGTCGATCGACAACAGCGGCGCAAACAGCATTGTGACGATTGCAGAAACGGGTGGACAAATCACGACCATCACCTTGGTCGGGGTTGATGTTCTGAATACCGACATTGTCCATGGCAGCGCCTGAGGCAGCGCGTGTGTGAAGGATGCGAGGGTGGTGAAAACCACCCTCGCTTTTTTTGCAGTTCCGGGAGGTGAACAGACGCTTCGGCAAACGAGATTTCATCTATCTGCGCCCTCCGCACCCTGCTACTTGAGCCTGACTCACGCGCTGGCGGTTAAAGCCCGAGGGAGCATCATCGGCCTGTGCTCATTCACAAACGGAATATGGGCAGCACGCCTTCGCGTCCTCATCCCGTTTCCCCTCCCAAGTAGGCCGAAACTCCCACCCCGCTTGGGAGTATCGGCCGATGTGCAATTCCCGGCGATTAGTCATAGTTGCAGAGGTCAATGGTCCGACCTCGATGACCGCAATGGCTCAGGAGAAAATCATGACTATTCGCGAGCAAAACTCATCGCTAACGAGCGATCCGACTTCCCTCAACTTAACGTCACTTACGGCCAACGCTCTGAGCGTTACGCCCGGCGCAAACGTTACGCTGGATGAAACGGCCGGGTTGCAGAACCTCACCGCCACGCCAAGCCCCGCGGGAGACGCTGACGACAACGACATTCTAGTGGCATCCCTGCCCTCCGCCTTCTCTACCCGTTTGACCGCACTGGGAGCAGGTACCGCCACGGGGACGGCCTTGAGCGGCTATACCGGTGCCGCGGGCAACACCGGCAGCAATGCATTCACCCTCACCGACCCGTCCGGCGTTACCGATATCC
Source organism: Pseudomonas sp. 008 (assembly GCF_016861935.1). Taxonomy (NCBI): domain Bacteria; kingdom Pseudomonadati; phylum Pseudomonadota; class Gammaproteobacteria; order Pseudomonadales; family Pseudomonadaceae; genus Pseudomonas; species Pseudomonas sp. 008. The sequence continues at coordinate 197,915 of NZ_BOMA01000016.1, forward strand.
GCTTCGTCGACAGTGCTGGCGCACCGCTCAATGGCCTGGATAGCGGACTGGATACTCTCGATGGCACCAGCATCCTTCTCTATACGGATACGAGCAACAACAATATCGTTGTGGGCCGAGCCGGTGGCCCAGCCGGCGCGATCGTGTTCGCTGGCTATATCGAAGAAACCGGATCACCGGTCTCGGGCGGCAAGATCTGGACCGTGGAGTACCAACCGCTCAAGCATCCAGATGCAACGAACCCCGATGATTCGCTCAATCTGCAGGATAAGGTGTTCATCGGAGTTACTCAGGACCTGGGATTCAGCCTGGCCGGTGCGCCCTCGGGTCAGAACCTCTTCCTGATGTTCACGAAAGCGAACCCGACAACTGAAACCGTCAATGGTGTTGTGCGGATCACCGATCCCACCATCATCGCCACCGGTAAGGACCCTGCAGACCAGTCAAGTGGCGCCAACATAAACACCGGCGACACGATCAATACCAGCCAGGGCGGTGGGCCGACCACCATAGGCACCAACAACCAGATGATTGTGGAACAGGAAGGCATCCGCTTTTCGTTCGTCACCGGTGCCCGGCAGGATGTGACCGTTCCCAATCTTAGTCAGACCGAAGCTGATGTTGAGTCCAACATCGACTTTACCGGCGTCTACAATTCGACATCGGCCAATTTCGACGTCGTGCAGTTGCAAAGCGGCAAGAGTGCTGTGGTAAAAATCAGCGCATTCAATACCGCTGCTGAACCTGGCGCGAATTTCATCAACGGCTATGCGAATGACACGCCGGTTGCCATCACCAATGTTCAAGTCATCAACAATAGCACCGGGCTGGTAATCGAAAACTCCGACGGCTCGGTGAATGATCCGACCATCACCATCAGCTTTACGGGTGGGGTTGCAACACTCACCGGCATTAAAGCCGGCTACCAGATTGAATACACCACAACCTCAGATCACAACCGCGTGCTCATCGAGAACGGGGCGGCCCTAGACGCCAGGGGCGATAACCACGCCGATTTTGATATCGGCGGCTTCTCGCTGCGCCAAGCCTCCACCTCGACCGCCGAAATCGGCTCCAAGATGATCTTCGAAGACGACGGGCCGAGCGTCAGTGCGACCGGCACGGAGCCAACGCTGACAGTCGACGAAACGGTGCTGACCACCGACGCCACCCAGAACTTTGCCGCCAACTTCAGCTCGGCGTTTGGCGCCGATGGTGCGGGTACGTTGACCTATGCGTTGGGCGTGGTCGCGGGCGGCTCCGGACTGACGGATACGGCCACTGGTGAGGCCGTCAACCTGTCGCTCAATGGCACCGTGGTCGAAGGCCGAACGGCCACCACCAACCTGTTGGTGTTCACCGTCAGCGTGGCGGCTAATGGCGACGTCACCCTCGACCAGCAACGGGCGGTGGTACATCCCGACGCCACCAACCCCGATGATTCAACGAGTCTGACTTCGGACACTCTGGTGACCCTGACCGCAACCATCACCGACAAGGACGGCGACAGCGCTCATGCGACCCTGAACATCGGGCAGAACCTGGTGTTCAAGGATGACGGACCGAGCATCAGCACCACCGGCACGGAGCCAGTCCTGACGGTCGATGAAACGGTACTGACGACCGACGCCACCCAGAACTTCGCGGCTAACTTCACCTCGGCGTTTGGCGCCGATGGCGCGGGCACGCTGACCTATGCGCTGGGCGTGGTCGCGGGTGCCTCCGGGCTAACCGACACGGCCACCGGTGAGGCAGTCAACCTGTCGCTCAACGGTGCCGTGGTCGAAGGCCGCACCGCCACCACCAACCTGCTGGTGTTCACCGTCAGTGTCGCCGCCAACGGTGACGTCACTCTCGACCAGCAACGGGCGGTGGTGCATCCCGACGCCACCAACCCCGATGATTCAACGAGTCTGACTTCGGACACTCTGGTGACCCTGACCGCCACCATCACCGACAAGGACGGCGACAGCGCTCATGCGACGCTGAACATCGGGCAGAACCTGGTGTTCAAGGATGACGGACCCAGCATCAGCACCACCGGCACGGAGCCAGTCCTGACGGTCGATGAAACGGTACTGACGACCGACGCCACCCAGAACTTCGCGGCTAACTTCACCTCGGCGTTTGGCGCCGATGGCGCGGGCACGCTGACCTATACGCTGGACGTGGTCGCGGGCGGCTCCGGGCTGACCGACACCGCTACCGGCCAAGCGGTGAATTTGTCGCTTAACGGTACAGTCGTGGAAGGCCGCACGGCGATTAGCAACGATCTGGTGTTCACCGTCAGCGTCGCCGCAAATGGTGACGTCACTCTCGACCAGCAACGGGCGGTGGTGCATCCCGACCCAACCAATCCGGATGATTCGACGATCCTGACCTCGGACGATCTGGTGACCCTGACCGCCACCATCACTGACAAGGATGGCGACAGCGCTCATGCCACGCTGAACATCGGCCAGAACCTGGTGTTCAAGGACGACGGACCGAGCATCAGCACCACCGGCACGGAGCCAGTCCTGACAGTCGACGAAACCGTGCTGGCCACCAACGACACCCAGAGCTTTACCGCCAACTTCAGCTCGGCGTTTGGCGCTGACGGTGCGGGCACGCTGACCTATGCACTGGGCGTGGTCGCGGGCGGCTCCGGGCTGACCGATACCGCTACCGGCCAAGCGGTGAATTTGTCGCTTAACGGTACAGTCGTGGAAGGCCGCACGGCGATTAGCAACGATCTGGTATTCACCGTCAGCGTCGCCGCAAATGGTGACGTCACCCTCGACCAGATCCGGGCGGTGGTGCATCCCGATCCAACCAATCCGGATGATTCGACCAGTCTGACCTCGGACAACCTGGTGACCCTGACCGCCACCATCACCGACAAGGATGGCGACAGCGCTCATGC
>NZ_BOMA01000017.1:0-155078 GCF_016861935.1 Pseudomonas sp. 008
TCAACCGGCCCGGCGCAGCAACCAGACCCCGGCCAGGGCGCAGACACCGGCCGGCACCAGCACCGCAAACAGCGGCGAGAAACCGAACACCAGGCTCGAAGGCCCGAGCAAATCCTGGACGATACGGAAGGTGAAGCCCACCAGTACACCAGTGAAGACCCGCTGACCGAGGGTCACCGAACGCAGCGGACCGAAGATGAAGGAAATCGCCATCAACACCAATGCAGCGGTCACCAGCGGCTGCAATACCTTGACCCAAAACGCCAGCCAGTAACGACCGTTGCTCAGGCCCTGGTCAGCCAGATAGTGGATGTAATTCCACAGACCGCTGATCGACAACGACTCGGGCGCCATCACCACAGTACTCAGCAGCTGCGGGCTCAGGGCGATTTCCCAGCGTTCCACAGGGGCAGTCACCACTTCGGTACTTTTGTCATGGAACAGCGTGGTCGTGACATCGGTCAGTTGCCAGTGATCGGTATCGAATTCCGCACGTTTGGCGAAGCTCGAAGACAGCATGTGGCGTTGATCGTCAAAACGATAACGGGTCACGCCGTACAGCAGACCGTTGGGTTGCACGGAGTTGACGTGAATGAACTCATCACCCTGACGGTGCCACAAACCGTGCTTGGCGCTTTGCGCATCGCCACTGCCCTGGGCCAGCGAACGGTTGGCTTGAGCGGTGATTTCCGTGGCCGGCGCGACGTACTCGCCAATCACCAGCCCTACCACCATCAGGATCAGCATCGGCTTCATCACGGCCCAGACGATCCGACCGATGGACACACCGGCGGCACGCATGATGGTCAGCTCGCTGTGACTGGCCAGACTGCCGAGACCAATCAGGCAACCGATCAGCGCCGCCATCGGTAACATGTCGTACAGGCGGCGCGGCGCGGTCAGCAACACGTAACTCAGGACATCCATCAGCGTGTAGGTATCGCTGACTTCGCTCATCTCATCGATGAAGGCGAACAGCGTTGCCAAGCCCAGAATGATCCCCAGCACCGCCAGGATCGCGATGAACACGCTGCTACCGATGTAGCGATCGAGCTTATCCACGGGCCACCTCCAGCGCGCTGCGGCGACTCGCCATCTTCAAGCTCAGCGACTCCCAGTACAGCAAGCCCAGACCGATCACCAGGAAAACCGCATGCACCCACCACAAGCCCAATGCGGCCGGGATTTTGCCCTTTTCAAGGGCGCCGCGAGCGGCAATCAGGATGGTCAGGTAAGCCATATAAAGAAGAATCGCCGGCAGCAGCTTGAGGAAACGGCCCTGGCGCGGGTTGACCCGCGACAGCGGCACCGCCATCAGGGTCACGATGAAGACCAGCAACGGCAGGGACAGGCGCCATTGCAGTTCGGTACGCGAACGGATGTCGTCGCTGGCCAGCAAGGAACTGGTGGTCATCGCATCACGGTCGGTCACTTCGTCGCTGACGTCCGGTTTTGGCAGTAATACGCCGTATTCGTCGTACTTGATGGCGCGGTAGTCGGCCAGACCCGGATTACCGTCGTAGCGGTAGCCGTTGTCGAGAATCAGGTAACGGTTGCCATCGGGCCTGATTTCCTGACGGCCCTTCTCGGCTACCAGCACGGAAATCCCCCGATCCTTGTTGTCGGAACTGACATTCTTTTGCGAGATGAACACGCCGCCCAGATTGATGCGGTCATCCGACAGTTGCTCGGTGTAGGTCACCCGAGTGCCGTCGCGCAAGGCCTGGAAGCGACCCGGCTCGAGGGTGTCGAACTCGGTCAGTGCATCCTGTTTGTTCAGCAGCAGCTGGAACTGGTTGGCACCTTGTGGCGCCAGGCTCAGGCTCAGCCACGCCACGACCAGGGCAACCAGGGTCGCCGGAAAAAGAGTCATGGCAAACAGACGCTGCTGGCTCATGCCAGTGGCAGACAACACGGTCATTTCGCTTTCAAGGTACAGACGACCGTAGGCCAGCAGGATCCCGAGAAACAGCCCCAAAGGTAGAATCAGCTGCAGGAAACCCGGCAGACGAAAGCCCATGATCAGGAACAGCGAGCCCGGGTCCAGGAGCCCAGAGGCCGCCTGGGCGAGGTATTTGATGAAGCGTCCGCTCATGATGATGACCAGCAGCACGGCGCTGACGGCGCTCAAGGTCAACAGGACTTCGCGGGATAGATAACGGAAGACAATCAAACCAGACACTCCAGGGTTGTCAGGCTAAGCGGCCAAACAAGCAAACATATCAGCCGGCCCGCAGGGCAGAGCCGCCGAAAAAGATGCGCATTATCCTGTGATTGAGTGCGCCTGTCACTGCGCATGCTCAAGCAGGCACCTGAACCGCTTAAGTTCGCATAACCGAGGGTTGTCAGGCGCAGGCAGCGAGGTTCAAACTGCGGCCTTTGTCGCTGGCAACACACCGGCGCCTTTCTACTTATAAGCAAGCCTCTGCGCGTCGCGCAGTTTGACCATTAATTCAGGGACCCGGACATGGAACTGGTTGTAAAAAGCGTTAGCCCGGAAACGTTGAAGACCGCCACCCTGGTGGTCTCCGTCCGCGAAGGCCGCAAGCTCGGCACCGTTGCCAAGCAGCTCGACGAACTGAGCGGCGGCGCTATCAGCGCAGTGCTCAAGCGCGGCGACCTGGCCGGCAAAGTCGGCCAAAGCCTGTTGCTGCACAGCCTGCCCAACCTCAAGGCCGAACGCGTGCTGCTGGTGGGCGTGGGCAAGGATGAAGAACTGGGCGATCGCCCGTTCCGCAAAATCATCGCCGGCATCCTCAATACCCTGAAAGGCCTGGGCGGCAGCGATGCAGTGCTGGCCCTGGACGAAGTGGTGGTCAAGGGCCGTGACAGCTATGGCAAGACCCGCCTGCTGGCCGAAACCCTGGTGGACGGCGAGTACACCTTCGAACAGTTCAAGAGCCAGAAAGCCGACCCGCGCGCCCTGAAGAAAGTCACTCTGGTGACCATCAAGGCGGCACAGGCTGAAGTCGAACGCGCCGTGGCCCACGCCACCGCAATCGCCAACGGCATGGCCTTCACCCGTGACCTGGGCAACCTGCCGCCGAACATCTGCCACCCGACGTTCCTTGGCGAACAAGCCAAGAACCTGGGCAAAGAGTTCAAAAGCTTGAAAGTCGAAGTCCTTGATGAGAAGAAGATCAAGGACCTGGGCATGGGTTCGTTCTACGCCGTCGGCCAGGGCAGCGCCCAGCCACCGCGCCTGATCGTCATGCAATACAACGGCGGCAAGAAATCCGAGAAGCCGTACGCCCTCGTCGGCAAAGGCATCACCTTCGACACCGGCGGCATCAGCCTCAAGCCGGGCGCCGGCATGGATGAGATGAAGTACGACATGGGCGGCGCCGCCAGCGTGTTCGGCACCCTGCGTGCCGTGCTTGAGCTGAAACTGCCGATCAACCTGGTGTGCATCCTGGCCTGCGCCGAGAACATGCCGAGCGGCAACGCTTCGCGTCCGGGCGACATCGTTACCACCATGAGCGGCCAGACAGTTGAAATCCTCAATACCGACGCCGAAGGCCGTCTGGTGCTGTGCGATGCCCTGACCTACTCCGAACGCTTCAAGCCGCAAGCGGTGATCGACATCGCCACCCTGACCGGTGCTTGTGTCGTCGCACTGGGCGCCCACACCTCGGGCCTGCTGGGCAACAACGACGAGCTGATCGGCCAACTGCTGAGCGCCGGCCAATCCGCCGACGACCGCGCCTGGCAACTGCCGCTGTTCGATGAGTATCAAGAGCAGCTGGACAGCCCGTTCGCCGACATCGCCAACATCGGCGGCCCGAAAGCCGGCACCATCACCGCCGCTTGCTTCCTGTCACGCTTCACCAAGAACCTGAACTGGGCGCACCTGGACATCGCCGGCACGGCCTGGACCAGCGGCGGCAAGGACAAGGGCGCCACTGGCCGTCCGGTTCCCCTGCTGACCCAATACCTGCTGGACCGCGCCAAAGCCTGAAACCAATGACCTCGAACGGCGTCACTTTCGAGTGACGCCGTTCGTGGCTCAGGAACCGCAATGACCAAAGTCGACTTCTATATCCTGCCCAGCGCCGATCCTTCGGCGCGGCTGGATTTCGCCTGCAAGCTCACCGAAAAAGCCTGGCGCATGGGCCACCGCATTTACCTGCATTGCAGCGATGCCGCCCAGCGTGATGCGCTCGATGCGCGGTTGTGGGCGTTCAAGGGCGAAAGCTTCGTGCCCCACGGTCCTGCCGAAAGCGAGCCGGACGGTTTGATTGTGTTGGGTCTTGGCGATGACTGCGGTCAGCATCAGGATCTGCTGGTCAATCTCGACCTGAAAGTCCCGGCCTTTGCCAGACAGTTCGCCCGCGTGGCGGAAGTGGTGGTGGAAGACCCGGCGATTCGTGCGGCTGCGCGGGAGAGTTTTCGTTTCTACCGCGAACAGGGCTATCCTCTGCAAGATCACCGTTTACAGCGACTCTGAGCATTCCGATGGACACTCCAAAACCACCGCAAAAGTCCGTGCACCTGCTGGAAGACCTTGAGTCGATCCGCCAACTGCTCGGCGATGACAACCTGCAACCGCCGTTGCTGACCGACGCCGTCATTGAAGGCGACCAGGAACAGATTCCCATGCTGTTCGACACCGTCGGCCATGCGCCGCAGGTCGAACCGCCACCACCCGCCCCGGCCGCCCAGCCGGCTCCTGCCGCCAACAAGGGCCCCGATGCCCTGTTGCACCTGGATAGCGAGCTGCGCGCCGCCGCGCAATTGATCATGCAAGACGTGATCGACGACTTCGCCCCGCACATCGAAACCGAAATCAAACGCCGGCTGGATGCGCGGATGGAACGGTTGCTTAGCCAGTACGAGTAACCCTGAGCCGAGCGGGCTTCTGTGGCGAGGGGGTTTACCCCCGCTGGGTCGCGAAGCGGCCCCAATATCTGCCATCGTGGTGCATCTGGCGCACCCACACATCGGTTTTACGACTGCTTCGCAGCCGAACGGGGGTAAACCCCCTCGCCACAGTCCGCCCCTGCTCGCCCTACGCCCCGTGCCCCGCTATACTTCCCGGCTTTTCCTGAATAAATGCCAATAGGGTCCCGCCGCGCATGGATAAGACCTACCAGCCGCACGCCATTGAAACTTCCTGGTACAACACCTGGGAGTCCGAGAACTACTTCGCCCCACAAGGCGAGGGCGAGTCCTACACCATCATGATCCCGCCGCCGAACGTCACCGGCAGCCTGCACATGGGTCACGGCTTTAACAACGCGATCATGGACGCCCTGATCCGTTTCCGCCGTATGCAGGGTCGCAACACCCTGTGGCAGCCAGGCACCGACCACGCCGGCATCGCCACGCAAATGCTGGTGGAGCGTCAACTCGAAGCCCAGGGCCAGAATCGCCACGATCTGGGCCGTGAGAAATTCCTCGAGAAAGTCTGGGAATGGAAGGATCAGTCCGGCGGCAACATCAGCCGTCAGATCCGCCGCCTCGGCTCGTCCGTGGATTGGAGCCGTGAGCGCTTCACCATGGACGACGGCCTCTCGGAAGCGGTGAAAGAAGCCTTCGTGCGTCTGCACGAAGACGGTCTGATCTATCGCGGCAAGCGTCTGGTCAACTGGGACACCAAGCTGCACACGGCGATTTCCGACCTTGAAGTGGAAAACCACGACGAGAAAGGCTTCCTGTGGAACTTGAAGTACCCGCTGGCCGATGGCGCCAAAACCGCTGAAGGCAACGACTACCTGATCGTCGCGACCACGCGTCCGGAAACCATGCTCGGCGACGCCGCCGTGGCCGTTAACCCGAACGATGAACGCTACAAAGCCCTGATCGGCAAATTTGTCGAGCTGCCGCTGGTTGGCCGCCGCATCCCGATCATCGCCGACGATTACTGCGACCCTGAATTCGGCACCGGCTGCGTGAAAATCACCCCGGCCCACGATTTCAACGACTACGAAGTCGGCAAGCGCCACAACCTGCCGTTGCTGAACATCTTCGACAAAAACGCCCATGTGCTGCCTGCGGCCCAGGTGTTCAATCTCGACGGCACACTGAACGAGAGCATCGACGGCAAGATCCCGGCCGAATACGCCGGCCTCGACCGCTTCGAAGCGCGCAAGCAGATCGTGGCAGCGTTCGAAGCCGCCGGCCTGCTGGTCAGCGTCGACGACCACGCCCTGAAAGTGCCTAAAGGCGACCGCTCCGGCACCATCATCGAGCCGTGGCTGACCGACCAGTGGTACGTGTCCACCAAGCCATTGGCCGAGCCGGCCATCGCTGCGGTTGAAGACGGCCGCATTCAGTTCGTGCCAAAGCAGTACGAAAACATGTACTTCTCGTGGATGCGCGATATCCAGGACTGGTGCATCAGCCGTCAGCTGTGGTGGGGCCACCGGATTCCGGCCTGGTACGACGAGTCGGGCAAGGTCTACGTCGGTCGCGACGAAGCCGAAGTGCGTGCCAAGCACAATCTCGGGCCGGACGTTGCGCTGCAACAAGACAACGACGTTCTGGATACCTGGTTCAGTTCGGGCCTGTGGACCTTCTCCACCCTCGGCTGGCCGGAGCAGACCGAATTCCTGAAGAAATTCCACTCCACCGATGTGCTGGTGACCGGTTTCGACATCATTTTCTTCTGGGTTGCCCGGATGATCATGCTCACCATGCACTTGGTGAAAAACGAAGACGGCACGCCGCAGGTTCCGTTCAAGACCGTTTATGTGCATGGCCTGGTACGTGATGGCCAAGGCCAGAAAATGTCCAAGTCCAAGGGCAACGTCCTGGATCCGCTGGACATCATCGACGGCATCGAGCTGGAAGATCTGGTGCAGAAACGCACCTCCGGCATGATGCAGCCGAAACTGGCGAAGAAGATCGAAAAGCAGACCCGCGACGAGTTCGCCGAAGGCATCGCCAGCTATGGCACTGACGCCCTGCGCTTCACCTTCTGCTCGCTGGCGTCCACCGGTCGTGACATCAAGTTCGACATGGGTCGCGTCGAAGGCTATCGCAACTTCTGCAACAAGATCTGGAACGCCGCGCGCTACGTGCTGGACAAGGGCGAAGACTGCGGCCAGAACGGCGAAGCCTATGAGCTCTCGCTGGCGGATCGCTGGATCATCTCGCAGTTGCAACGCACTGAAGCCGAAGTGACCCGTCAGCTCGATCAGTTCCGTTTCGACCTGGCGGCACAAGCCTTGTACGAGTTCATCTGGAACCAGTATTGCGACTGGTACCTGGAACTGTCCAAGCCTGTGCTGTGGGACGAAAACGCGCCGGTCGAGCGTCAGCGCGGCACCCGTCGCACTCTGGTTCGAGTGCTGGAAGTCGCTTTGCGCCTGGCTCACCCGTTCATGCCATTCATCACCGAAGAAATCTGGCAGCGCGTCGCACCGCTCGCCGGTATTCAAGGCAAGACGATCATGCTGCAACCTTGGCCAGTGGCCGTTGAGGCACGCATCGACCAGGCTGCCGAAGACGATATCGAATGGCTCAAGGGTCTGATGCTCGGCACCCGTAACATCCGCGGTGAAATGAACATCGGTCCAGGCAAGCCGCTGAACCTGTTCCTGAAAAACGTCAGCGCCGAAGATCAGCGTCGACTCACCGAGAACGAAGCCTTGCTGAAGAAGCTGGCGCGTCTGGAATCGATCACTGTTCTGAAGGCTGGCGAAGAAGCTCCACTGTCCGCCACCGCACTGGTTGGCGAGATGGAAGTGCTGGTGCCGATGGCCGGCCTGATCGACAAGGACGCCGAACTGGCGCGCCTGGACAAGGAAATCCTGCGTCTGCAGGGCGAAGTTCAGCGCGTCGGCGGCAAGCTGTCCAACGCCGGTTTCGTCGACAAGGCCCCGGCCGAAGTCATCGAGAAGGAACGCGCCAAACTGGCCGAAGCTGAACAGGCTTTGGGCAAATTGGCCGAGCAGCATGCGCGGATTGCCAGTTTGTAACGGCACATCGCAATGAAACAGGGAGGCCCCAGCGGCCTCCCTTTTTTGTGCCCGCCACTTTCTCCCAAATACCAAAAATCCCTACGGGATATACGTAATCTTCGCAATTGAGTGCTCAACGAGCGGATGTGGGACAATACCCGCCACTTTTAGCCATACCCGAATCGACCTCGCCCATGACCGCCCCCAGCACACCCAAACCTGCGCGCAAAAAGCCTAAACCCGCGACCCCGGCCAAAGCCGTGGAGTCACGCGAGAAGGCCAGCCTGCACCCGCGCAATCGCCATCAGGGTCGTTACGACTTCCCGGCGCTGATCAAGACCACGCCGGAACTGGCGAAGTTCGTGATCATCAATCCGTACGGCAAAGAGAGCATCGACTTCGCCAGCCCGGACGCGGTGCGGGTGTTCAACCGGGCGCTGCTCAAAGCGTTCTACGGTATCGCCCATTGGGACATCCCGGCCGATTACCTGTGCCCGCCGGTTCCGGGCCGTGCCGACTACGTGCACTTCCTGGCCGACCTGCTGGCCAGCGTCAACGACGGCGAGATCCCTCGCGGCGCACCGGTCAAGGTGCTCGATATCGGCATGGGCGCCAACTGCGTCTATCCGCTGATCGGCTACAGCGACTACCGTTGGCACTTCCTCGGCTCGGAAATCGATCCGATCGCCGTAGCCTCAGCCAAAGCCATCGTGCAGTCCAACGGGCTGAACAAAGCCATCCAGCTACGCCAGCAAACTAATCCCAAGCACATTCTGTTGGGCTTGCTCGAACCCGGCGAACGCTTTGACCTGACGATGTGCAACCCGCCGTTCCACGCCTCGATGGACGAGGCGACCAAGGGTAGCGTGCGTAAATGGCGCGCGCTGGGCCGCGCCGACCCAAAACGCAAACTGCCGGTGCTGAACTTTGGCGGGCAATCGGCCGAACTATGGTGTGAAGGTGGCGAGGCACGGTTTGTGACGCAACTGATCGCCGAGAGCGCGCACTTTCAACACAAAGTGCTTTGGTTCAGCACCCTGGTCTCGAAAGCCTCGAACCTGCCGGCGATCCAGACGGCGCTGAAAAAGGCCGGCGTATTGGAAAGCCAGGTCGTGGAAATGTCCCAAGGGCAGAAGCAAAGCCGCTTCGTCGCCTGGACCTTCCAGACCAAATCCGAGCAGCAGGTCTGGCGCGAGCGCTGGGCCCGCAAAAGCTGAGTAACAACCGAGACAGCGATTGAGCCTGATTAATCGCTGAATCGCAGACACAAAAAAACCGTGCCCGGATTGCTCCGGAGCACGGTTTTTTTTAACAAGTCTTACTTGTTAACAGCGTCGGTCAGGCCTTTGGCCACAACCAGCTTGATCACTTTCTTGGCAGCGATTTCGATGGCAGCGCCAGTCGAAGGGTTGCGGCCGGTACGGGCAGGACGCTCAGTCACTTTCAGCTTGCCGATACCTGGCAGAGTGATTTCGCCGCCGTTTTCCAGCTGATCGGCAACGATTTGGCCCAGTTGGTCCAGAGCGTTACGCGCGGTGGTTTTTGGCGCGTCGATAGCTTCAGCGATGTCGGCGATCAGTTGGTCTTTAGTAAGAGCCATTGTAGTGTTCCTTCCCTATCAAATTCATATGGATTGCAGAGTGCAGTGTCAGCCATCGAGCCCGATCTTCTGGATCTGGCACCCTCGGCCATAACCACGACGAGTCGGGGTTATAGATACCGAAATCAGGGTTTGGTTCGACCTGACAAATGCTGAATGCACGCTTAACGCAGTGACTTCGCGTAAGACCGGGCAAAACTAGCACAGAGACGGGGAAATATCCGCCTCTAGCTACCCATTTGGTCAGCTTTATTGCTCTAAATCGGGAAAAAATCACATTAGGGTCGCCGGAGAGCTTCGAATTGCCCTTCGGACCACGCCAAAACCAGTGGTTGCGGTACACTGGGCGCTTTTTCGGGGGAGCACGCCCTCCTCTCTCCAATCAGCCGAGAAGCCCATGCCGATCCGTCATTGCATCGTCCACCTGATCGACAAAAAACCCGACGGCACACCCGCAGTTCTTCACGCCCGCGACTCTGAACTGGCTGAGTCCGCGGCCATCGAGAACATGCTCGCCGACTTGAACGAAAGCTATAACGCCAAACAGGGCAAAGCCTGGGGGCTGTTCCATCCGGAGTCCGGTGCGTTTCCATTCAGCGGCTGGCTGAAGGAATACCTCGACGGTGGTCGTGATTTCACGGCCTTCAGCCGGGTGGCGGTCGAGCATCTGCAAAAGCTGATGGAAGAATCCAACCTCTCGGTCGGTGGCCATGTGCTGTTCGCGCATTACCAGCAAGGCATGACCGATTACCTGGCCATCGCCCTGCTGCACCACAGCGAAGGCGTGGCGGTGACCGATCAGCTGGACGTGACCCCTTCGCGACATCTGGACCTTGGCCAGTTGCACCTTGCAGCGCGGATCAACGTTTCCGAATGGCAGAACAACAAGCAGTCCAAGCAGTACATTTCGTTCATCAAGGGCAAGAACGGCAAGAAAGTTTCGGAGTATTTCCGCGATTTCATCGGTTGCCAGGAAGGCGTCGACGGCCCCGGTGAAACCCGCACTTTGCTCAAGGCATTCAGTGACTTCGTCGAAAGCGAAGACCTGCCGGAAGAGTCCGCGCGCGAGAAGACCAAGACCCTGGTGGATTACGCCAGCAGCCAGGCCAAAATGGGCGAGCCCATGGGCCTGGAAGAATTGTCCGGACTGATCGACGAAGATCGCCCGAAAGCCTTCTACGATCACATCCGCAACAAGGACTACGGCCTGTCCCCGGAGATCCCGGCGGACAAGCGTACCCTGAACCAGTTCCGCCGCTTCACCGGTCGCGCCGAAGGCTTGTCGATCAGCTTCGAAGCGCACCTGTTGGGCTCGAAGATCGAATACGACGAAGAAGCCGGCACGCTGATCATCAAGGGCCTGCCGACCCAACTGACCGACCAGCTCAAGCGACGCAACTGATGCTCGGTGGCGTGTTGAAAAAATTCCTGCTGATCCTGCTGGTGGTAGTGGTCTACCAGAACTGGGGCAAGATCGAGCGGGTACTTCACCCCTCGCAGGTGGTGTCCGAGCAGACCCAGGCCAAGGCCAACGTCGTGCTCTACGCCACTGACTGGTGCGGTTACTGCAAGCTGACCCGGCGCTTCCTCGATCAGAAAGGTATTCCGTACAAGGAATTCGATATCGAGAAGGATGCCGTGGCGCGCAAAGCCTATGAGGCACTGGGGGGACGCGGGATTCCGATCATCGATGTGAATGGAACGTTGATTCGCGGGTATGACCCGGATCAGGTGCTTGCTGCATTGAAATAACCATCAGCTTCAAACAATCCTGTGGCGAGGGGGCTTGCCCCCGTTCGGCTGCGCAGCAGTCGCAATTTCCCGTGGATACGGTTTTCTCATCGAAATGCTGGGGCCGCTTCGCGACCCAACGGGGGCAAGCCCCCTCGCCACAGGTGCGTGCGTCAGCAAGCCTCTATGCGAAACCCGAACCGCGGAAAGTGCACATGCACCACACCGGCCCGCTCGTCTTCACGGCGCAGAATCAACTCTTCGCTGCCGGCAAACATCAGCTCCCCCGCCACCGGATCAACCCCGTAATCAGTCGCGGCGATTACCACCCGCTGGCCAACCTCGAACCCGTTCGGCTCATCGAACTGCTCATCCGGCAACGCAGCCGGTGTGGCATGGCGGGCAATCTCTAGCGCTTGCTCGGCCGTCATCTCACTGAACGCGCCATGACCAAACCCCATCACGCGGCCAAACCACGCCGACACGGCCGGATAAGCATCCACCAACGGTGAAGTCACGTGCGTCGCCTTGAGGAACCACAGCGAGTGAGCCAGGGCAAAGTCGGCAATCGATGGTTCGCCGAACAGGAAGTCCCCCTGCTCGCGTTGAAGCTGCTGCTCCAGGCGCGCCATGATCGTTGGCCACTGATGCTTTGCCTGCTCGGCCGACAACCGAGTGGAACTGCCACCGCTGAACAAGCCGGCACGATCGGCCAGAAATGCCTTGATCGCTTCCGGCGATAATTTGCCGAAGCGCACCGCTACCGATTCTGGCTGGAACACCAGGCTGACTGCATGCTGGAACACCACCGAATCGGCCCACGCCGCAAAGGTCGCCGTGACCATTTCCTGGCCTTCCGGGAAAAACGCCGGTGAAGCTTTTTCCTGCTCCAGACGACGAGCGATCAACGCGGTGTCGCAATAGACATCAGCACCGATCTGCAACACCGGCGTCTTGCGGTAGCCGCCGGTCAGGGCCGTCAGGTCGGGTTTTGGCATCACCGGCGAGATCATCACAGAGCGCCAGGACAACCCCTTGAAGCCCAGCAGCAAGCGGGCCTTTTCGGCAAAAGGGGACGTCGGGTAATGATGCAGAATCAACTCGGACATGCTCGGCTCCGCCGCTCGGATAAGGAGCCCGCAGCTTAACGCGCAATCGGCAGGCAGCCTACCCATCTGCCTGATGGGCACTTATCAGTCAGATTGATAAGCCCGCGGCCGCACTCGCCACCAGACATTCCTTGGCGCTTTTCTTGAGTTTCTTGATCAAACGCTCCTGGCGCAGCGCTTCGCTTTTATCGCGGCAGCGCTCGGTATAAACCAGCGCCACGGCCGGGCTCGACAGGAAGAAGCGCGCGCCCTTGCCACTCTGATGGGTGGCGAAGCGACGCACGGGATCGTCGCTGATCCCGCAGTAGAGCGAACCATTGGCCGCGCGAACGAGGTAGACGAACCAGGGTTTGCTGACAGACAGCGACGGTTCGGCGGCAATGACGGAAGATTCGCTCGAGGTGCTCACGTGACGATCAAGGCTTGAAAGAAAACAAGCTGCGATCTTATCAGCGACTGGCCTGGAATGCCTTCAACCCCTTCAAGGCCTGAGCACGCACGGCGTTACCTACCAGCGGGGTCCAGCCTAACAACAGCCCTTTGAAACCCAGTGCCTGACGCGACCAGCGCCACAGATCAAAACTGTCGTGGTGCTCGCAGATCTTGCCGTCGCGGAACACGAATCGCGCCTGAATGTCATTGACCACGATATTGCCGGTCTGGCTGAACAGGTACGTCGCCACCCAATGGGCGCCGCCAGTGCGCTCATCGCTGCGCACGTTATCGAAGGTCAGGGAGAAGTCCTTGGCGCGGGTGGTGAGCATGCGCCACATATCGCCGGCATCGCGCCCGCGCAGTTCGCCGAACGCCGGATCACTGAACACCACGTCGTCGGTGTAGCAGGCGCTCATGGCCTCGGCATCCAGCCGCTGGAAGGCTTGATAGAACCGGGTGATCAAGGCGTTGTGGGCATCACTCATGGGCAGGCTCCGGAAAATAGGCAGATTGCCAGCACGATAATCTGCAAACAGACGAAACACCATCAGCATTCGCCCCCCGAATACCGACAGTGTGCGCGAATCAGATCTTTTCGCTTTCGACCTGCACGTACAACGAACGCCCGGCACCGAGGCCGGCGATGATCGCGCCGAGGCCGATGACACCGAAGATCCAGCCCAGCGCGGTCCAGCCGCCAGTCCAGTCATGCACCACACCGACCGCGAACGGGCCCATGGAGGCCAGGGTGTAGCCGAAGCCCTGTGCCATGCTCGACAGATTGGCGGCGACATGAGCATCCCGCGAGCGCAGCACGATCAGGGTCAATGCCAGGCTGAACGTAGCGCCCTGCCCCAGTCCCAGCAGGATTGCCCAGCCCCACAGGCCGTCGATCGGCGCATAAAGGCAACCGAACAAGCCGCCGAGGGTCATTGCCATGACGATTACGATGGCCAGCCGCTGATCCTTGCCACGGGTCGCCAGCCACGGTGCGGCCAGCGAGCTGATCAACTGGACGATCACCGAACCCGACAGCACCAGACCGGCCTGGGTTGGCGTCAGACCGCGACCGATCAGAATCGACGGCAGCCAACCGAATACGATGTAGGCCAGAGACGATTGCAGGCCCATGTACAAGGTCACTTGCCAGGCCAGCGGATCGCGCAACAGGCCTCGGACCCGATAGGCAACGTTATGTGCGCCGTGTTTCTGACCGACTTGCGGCAGCCAGAACATGGCTGCGACCAAGGCAGGAACCACCCAGAAGCCGAGGCCCAGCGCCCAACTCTTGTCGAAATGTTCGCTCAACGGTACGGTCGCGCCGGCCGCCATGGCCGCGCCCAGGCACAACGCCATGGTGTAGACGCCGGTCATGGTGCCGGCCTGTTTCGGGAAGTCGCGCTTGACGATACCGGGCAGCAGCACGCCGATCACCCCGATGCTGGCGCCGGCCAGCACGCTGCCGGCGAACAGGCCGACCTCGCCGAACGAGCTGCGCAAAATGATCCCGCCGGCCAGCATCAGGAGAATCCCCAACACCACCCGCTCGGCACCAAAACGTCGCGCAAGCACCGGCGCCAACGGCGCGAACAGACCGAGGCAAAGCACCGGCAAGGTGGTCAGCAAACCGGCCTGGGCAGCCGATAGCCCCAGTGTTTTCGAGACCTCGCTGAGCATCGGCGCCATGCTCGACAGCGCCGGACGCAAGTTCAGCGCCACCAGAATCAGCCCCAGCAGCAACAGCCAC
Organism: Pseudomonas sp. 008; assembly: GCF_016861935.1. Taxonomy (NCBI): domain Bacteria; kingdom Pseudomonadati; phylum Pseudomonadota; class Gammaproteobacteria; order Pseudomonadales; family Pseudomonadaceae; genus Pseudomonas; species Pseudomonas sp. 008. The sequence goes on from NZ_BOMA01000017.1 coordinate 14,527, forward strand.
GGGCGCCGCAAGAGCGGGTGACTTCGCTGAACCTCTGCATCATCGGCCTCGGCGTCGATCAACAGCTCTTCGAGCTCCGCCGTCCGCTTGAGCTCGGTGATGCGGCTGTGGCTCGCCTGCTGACTGGACATCGGATTCTCGGTTTCAAGGTTCATTGATCAATCGCCTCATCAGGGCTTTGGCCCGTTCCGGGTCGCGTTGTTCGACGGCATCGAGCAGCTCGATATGCAGGTCGAACACCGCTTGGCGTCGGGGGGTGACGTTCAAGGTTTGACGCAACTGCGCGCCCACGACGCTGGAGAAGTAGCGATACAGCTCGCTGAGGGTCGGGTTGTGCGCCGCGTCCACCAGACGACGGTGAAACACCAGGTCACAGGCGATGTAGGTGTCGAGATCGCCGTGGTAGTGACTGCCGCTGACGCCCAGCGCCTCGCGCAACGCCACCAGGTCTTCATCGGTGCGGCGTAATGCAGCCAGACCGATGGCTTCGACTTCCAGAATGTGCCGGGTTTCCCGAGCCTGTTCCTGAGAGCAGCGGGACAGCGCCTTCATCGTATCCAAAGGATCGACTACCGCCCGCACGTAGCTGCCGTCGCCCTGGCGGATCTCGATCAACCCGGAAAACGCCAACACGCGCATGGCTTCGCGCACGGTGTTGCGGCTGATGCCCAGCTCAGTCGCCAATTCCGGCTCGGTGGGCAAGCGCTGGCCGACCGTCCAGACACCTTGATTAATGCGCAGGCGCAGCTGGTCCAGGGCCTGATCGACCAAGGACCGTTTAATTAATGGAGAAATATCTGACATAGAATTCGCCCTTTCATCCAATCATAGGATGAATTTTCTGACATGTTAGTCAGCTTCGTCCGACAAGGCAACGGGCTCACGCAAACCCTGTAGGAGCCGGCTTGCTGGCGATGGCGATCGTACCGACACATTCAGAACTGAACTTTGGCAATGCCCCTCACTATTGCGTACTAGCCTTCTGTTTCTCTCAAAACACAGGAGGGCAATGGAATGCCCGATCTTCCCCATGCCAATCGCTTACGCGCCGGACGTTATTCCCAAACCGGCCAAATCTACCTGCTGACAGCTGTCACCTGGAATCGCACCCCGTTTTTTACTGACTGGCGGGCAGGACGTCTGGTGGTAGACCACTTTCGTCAGGCGCAGACAGAAGAATGGGTCGATTCCCTCGCCTGGGTGGTGATGCCCGACCATTTTCATTGGCTGGTCGAACTGAAGAACAACTCGTTGTCGGCGTTGGTGCTGGCAACCAAATCGCGCAGCGCGCGGGCGGTAAACGCGCGACTGGAGCGCAGAGGGATGGTATGGCAGAGAGGTTTCCATGATCGCGCGATTCGCCGTGAAGCGGATCTGCAAGCGGTCGCCCGATACATCGTTGCCAATCCATTGCGTGCGGGGCTTGTCACACGTGTGCACGATTACCCATTGTGGGATGCCAAATGGCTATAGCCGGGATACTCGGTGGCGTCTGGTATGCCGCCATCGCCAGCAAGCCGGCTCCTACAGGGTTCGCGGTCAGCAGGTGGAGCGTTTCATTGGAGCAAAAAAAACCCGGAACAGAGTCCGGGTTTATTTCACTGCCAAGCGTCTATCAATGCAGGATCTGGCTCAGGAACAACTTCGTCCGCTCGTTCTGCGGGTTGTCGAAGAAGTCGTTCGGCGCGGCCTGTTCGACGATTTCACCCTTGTCCATGAAGATCACGCGGTTGGCCACGGTACGGGCGAAGCCCATTTCGTGGGTCACGCAGAGCATGGTCATGCCGTCTTCGGCCAGGCCGATCATGGTGTCCAGAACCTCTTTCACCATCTCCGGGTCAAGTGCCGACGTCGGTTCGTCGAACAGCATGATTTTCGGTTTCATGCACAGGGCACGGGCAATCGCCACACGCTGTTGCTGACCACCGGACAGTTGCCCCGGGTATTTATGCGCCTGCTCTGGAATGCGTACGCGCTCCAGGTAATGCATGGCGATTTCTTCGGCCTTGCGCTTGGGCATCTTGCGTACCCACATCGGCGCCAGGGTGCAGTTCTGCAGAATGGTCAGGTGCGGGAACAGGTTGAAGTGCTGGAACACCATGCCGACTTCACGGCGGATCGCTTCGATCTGCTTGAGGTCGTTGGTCAGTTCCACGCCATCGACCACGATACGGCCCTGCTGGTGTTCTTCCAGGCGATTGAGGCAACGGATGGTGGTGGATTTGCCGGAACCCGACGGGCCGCACAGCACGATACGCTCGCCCTGCTTGACGTTCAGGTTGATGTCTTTCAACACGTGGAACTGGCCGTACCACTTGTTTACGCCCTGCATCTGAATAATGCCTTGAGGACTCACAGGCTGTTTGATCGCTTCACTCATAAACTACGCTCCTAACGCTTGTGGCCAGTGTCCAGCTTGCGTTCCAAATGCATGGAATAGCGGGACATACCAAAACAGAAAATCCAGAACACCAGGGCCGCGAACACATAGCCTTCTGTGGCCATGCCCAGCCATTTCGGGTCGGCGGCGGCTTGCTTGACGCTGTTGAGCAAGTCGAACAGGCCGATGATGATCACCAGGCTCGTGTCCTTGAACAGCGCAATGAAGGTGTTGACGATGCCAGGGATTACCAGCTTCAGGGCTTGCGGCAAAATCACCAGGCCCATGCTGCGCCAGTAACCGAGGCCCATCGCCGCAGCCGCTTCGTACTGACCTTTAGGGATCGCTTGCAGACCGCCACGCACCACCTCGGCGATGTAGGCCGACTGGAACAGGATCACGCCGATCAGCGCCCGCAGCAATTTGTCGAAGTTCATGCCTTCGGGCAGGAACAACGGCAACATCACCGACGACATGAACAGCACCGTGATCAACGGCACACCGCGCCAGAACTCGATGAAGGTCACGCAGACCACGCGAATCGCCGGCAGGTTCGAACGACGGCCCAGGGCAAGCACGATACCCAGCGGCAGTGCGCCGACGATACCGACGGTAGCGATCACCAGGGTCAGCATCAGGCCGCCCCACTGGCTGGTCGCCACCTGGCTCAGACCGAATACGCCACCGTGCAGCAGGAGGTAGGCAATGATCGGATAGAGCACCAGAAAGCTCAGGCCGTAGATTGCCTTGTGCGGAACACGTGCGATGAACAACGGCGCTACGCCAATCACCGCCAGCCACACGGTCAGGTCCACGCGCCAGCGCAAGTCCATCGGGTAGTAGCCATACATGAACTGGCCAAAGCGCTGCTCAATGAACACCCAGCAGGCGCCGGCCTTGGTGCAGTCGGCACGGGTGGTGCCGACCCAATTGGCATCGAGGATCGCCCAGCTCACGAGAGGCGGAACTATCAGGTAAATCAGATAGAACGCGAACAGTGTCAGCAGGGTGTTGATCCAGCTGGAAAACATGTGCGCCCGCATCCACGCCACGACACCGATGCTACTGCTCGGTGGAGGCATGTCGGGTTTGAAAGTATGAGTCGTCATGCGCTCTTCCTTACCGCTCGATCAGCGCAATGCGCTTGTTGTACCAGTTCATCAGCAGGGAAATGCTGATACTGATCGCCAGGTACACGCTCATGGTGATGGCAATGACTTCGATCGCCTGTCCGGTCTGGTTCAGCACCGTACCAGCAAACAACGACACCATCTCCGGATAACCGATACCGGCCGCCAGCGAGGAGTTTTTCGCCAGGTTCAGGTATTGGCTGGTCAGCGGCGGAATGATCACGCGCAGGGCTTGCGGGATGATCACCTTGCGCAGGGTCGGACCGTTGCGCAGCCCCAGCGAGTGAGCCGCTTCGGTCTGGCCGTGGCTGACCGACTTGATGCCCGAACGCACGATTTCGGCGATGAACGCCGCGGTGTACACGGTCAGGGCCAGGGTCAGTGCCAGCAGTTCAGGGATCAGCACCCAGCCGCCTACAAAGTTGAAACCTTGCAGCTGTGGCATTTCCCAATGCAGCGGCGCGCCGAAGATCAATGCGCACAACGCAGGGATCACCAGGAACATCGCCAGGCCTACCCAGAACTTGTGGAACGGTACGCCGGTCTCTTCGAAACGCTTGTTGGCCCAGCGGCACATCAGCACGATCGCGACAATGGCCACGACGATGCTCGCCACAAACGGCCAGAAACCGTTCGCTGTCAACGCTGCCGGCATGTTCAGGCCGCGGCTGCTGACGAAGAAGGTGTCGCCGAAGTTATGGCTATTGCGCGGCCCCGGCATGGTGAGGAACACCGCGAAGTACCAGAACAGGATTTGCAGCAGCGGCGGAATGTTACGGAAGACCTCGACATAAACCGTCGCCATCTTGGCAATGATCCAGTTCTTCGACAGTCGTGCCACACCGACGATGAAACCGAGGATCGTCGCCAGGATCACGCCGATGAACGTCACCAGCAAGGTGTTGAGCAGGCCGATGACAAACACCCGGGCATAGCTGTCCGATTCGGTATAGTCGATCAGGTGCTGAGCGATGCCGAAACCGGCGCTGCGCTCAAGAAAGCTAAAACCGGAGGTAATGCCCCGGTGTTGCAGGTTGGTTTGAGTGTTGTCGAACAGGTACCAACCCATCCCGACCACGGCGAGAACCGTAATAATCTGAAACAGCCACGCACGCACTCGCGGATCGCTGAGGCTGAACCTCTGCTTTGGTGCGCCGATTGAATTTTGCATGAAGTGCCCCGGAAATAATGGAACAGAACATCACCCGGTGGTTGGCCCACCGGGTGATAGAACCATCAGCGCACTGGTGGTGCGTATTGAATGCCGCCGTTGGTCCACAGGGCGTTCAAGCCACGGTCGATTTCCAGCGGAGTGCCCTTGCCGAGGTTTCTCTCGAAGACTTCGCCGTAGTTACCGACTTGCTTGACGATTTTCACCACCCAGTCTTTCGGCAGCTTCAGATCCTTGCCGTACTCACCGTCGGCGCCCAGCAGACGAGCAACATCCGGGTTCTTGGTCGACTTGGCTTCTGCCTCGACGTTTTTCGAAGAGATACCGGCTTCTTCGGCGTTGAGCATCGCGTAGCCAACCCAACGAACGATTGCCAGCCACTCATCGTCGCCATTACGCACGACCGGCCCCAAAGGCTCTTTGGAGATGGTTTCAGGCAGAACGATGTAATCTTTCGGCGAGGCCAGTTTGCTGCGCTGTGCATACAACTGGGACTTGTCGGAGGTCAGCACGTCGCAACGACCGGATTCCAGCGACTTGGCGCTTTCATCGGAAGTGTCGAAGGTGATCGGGGTGTACTTCAGGCCGTTGGCGCGGAAGTAGTCGGACACGTTCAGCTCGGTGGTGGTACCGGCTTGAATACAGATGGTCGCGCCATCCAGTTCCTTGGCACTTTTCACGCCCAGCTTGCTGTTGGCCAGGAAGCCTACGCCGTCGTAATAGGTGATGAAGCCAGGAAACTTCAGGCCCATGCCCGCATCACGGGAGCTGGTCATGGTGGAGTTGCGCGACAGCATGTCGATTTCGCCGGATTGCAGAGCAGTGAAACGCTCCTTGGCATTCAACTGGCTGAATTTGACCTTGGTCGCATCACCAAACACTGCAGCAGCTACAGCGCGGCAGAAGTCAGCATCGATGCCAACGATCTTGCCGGTAGAGTCCGGAACCGAGAAACCCGGCAAACCGTCACTCACACCGCACTGTACAAAACCTTTCTTCTGCACTGCATCCAGGGTTGCACCCGCCTGAGCGAACCCACTGACACCGAGCACTGCTGCTGCAGTCACGATGGCCAGGGTGGATTTCAACATCTTCATTCAAACCTCCAGTTTTGCTCTTGTTGTGTCGGAGCTTGAGCCCTGTCGCACCCTTTTGAGGCGTTGCTGACCCTTGTTGGCTTTTTTTAGGGTCAACCGACGTAAGGACCGTCGCTATGAGTCTAGTAGGAGAAAATCCACATCATGGATAACTCACTTCTCACCAATCGGCCGAACGGGCTGTAGCCCTTTCACGTTCGCGAAGCCCGTAGCGGCCACTGGCGAACATCCATCACCGGATTCTTTGCTATCCCACGACTAGCCATACACTGATAGTGTTACCGCCAGGCACGAGATTGGTTGCACAGGGTTCCCCATAGCAAAGCCCGTACCAGACCGCTCGCTAAAGCGATTCAGCGACAGGTCAATAGCAAAACTTTCAACCTTGCGACATCTTCTTAACTGATCAACCGATTGCGCACTCGAACCTCGCACACAATGAGAGCGCACGCACAACAATGGAGCAGACATGACCGAGCCCCTGATTCTTCAACCCGTCAAGCCCGCAGACGCCTGCGTAATCTGGCTGCATGGGCTGGGTGCCGACCGCTACGATTTTTTGCCGGTAGCTGAAGCGCTACAGGAAAACCTGCTCACTACCCGTTTCGTTTTGCCCCAGGCTCCGACCCGCGCTGTCACCATTAATGGTGGCTACGAGATGCCAAGCTGGTACGACATATTGGCCATGAGCCCGGCACGCGCCATCAGCCGCGAGCAGTTGGAGGAGTCCGCGCAACGGGTCGTGGATTTGATTGAAGTGCAGAAGGCCAGCGGAATAGACGCCTCGCGGATCTTTCTCGCCGGTTTTTCCCAGGGCGGCGCCGTGGTTTTGCACACAGCCTTCCTGAAATGGCAGGGACCGTTGGGCGGTGTACTTGCGCTCTCGACTTATGCCCCGACATTCAGCGATGAACTGGAGCTTTCCGCCAGCCAGCAGCGCATTCCCGTGTTGTCGTTGCATGGTCAGTATGATGACGTCGTGCAAAACTCCATGGGCCGGACCGCCTACGAGTATTTAAAGCAGCATGGTGTCACCGTGACATGGCAGGAATACCCAATGGGCCACGAAGTGTTACCCGAAGAAATTCGCGACATCGGCGTCTGGATCGCCGAGCGTTTGCGCTAAAAGCTACCCTTTGATCCATCGCACTACGCCGCGCCCGATTCTTGCATTACACTGGCCGGCGTACATTCCTTAACCAATTGATGAGATGACCGTGCTCAAAGCACTCAAGAAAATGTTCGGTAAAAGCGAGGCTGAGCAGCTCGCGCCAGGCTCCAGCGCTCCTTCTCATACCCCCAGCCACCGTACCGACGGTAATCAGCCTGGCCGGACCGCAACCGTAGCGGCACCGAAACACGAGCCGGTGACCACACCGACCGCCCCCTCTGCTCCGGCCATTGTCTCTGAACAGCCGCGCAGCGAAGCCCCGAAACCGGCAAAACCACGCCGCGAACCGAAGCCAAAGGCGCCGGTCATCCCCTGGAAACTCGAAGACTTCGTCGTCGAACCCCAGGAAGGCAAAACCCGCTTCCACGATTTCAAACTCGCCCCCGAGCTGATGCACGCCATTCAGGACCTGGGCTTTCCTTATTGCACGCCGATCCAGGCACAGGTGCTTGGCTTCACCCTCGCGGGCAAAGACGCCATCGGTCGTGCCCAGACCGGTACCGGCAAGACCGCCGCGTTCCTGATTTCGATCATCACGCAGCTGCTGCAAACCCCGCCGCCCAAAGAACGCTACATGGGTGAACCGCGAGCACTGATCATCGCCCCGACCCGGGAACTGGTAGTGCAAATCGCCAAGGACGCGGCCGACCTGACCAAGTACACCGGCCTCAACGTCATGACGTTTGTCGGCGGCATGGACTTCGACAAGCAGCTCAAGCACCTCGAAGCCCGTCACTGCGACATCCTCGTGGCCACTCCGGGCCGCTTGCTCGACTTCAACCAGCGCGGCGACGTGCACCTGGACATGGTCGAAGTCATGGTGCTGGACGAAGCCGACCGGATGCTCGACATGGGTTTCATCCCGCAAGTGCGTCAGATCATTCGCCAGACCCCACCGAAGAGTGAGCGTCAGACGCTGTTGTTCTCCGCGACCTTCACCGACGACGTGATGAACCTGGCCAAGCAATGGACCACCGACCCGTCGATCGTCGAGATCGAAGCGCAGAACGTGGCCAGCGAAAACGTCGAGCAACACATCTACGCGGTGGCCGGCGCCGACAAATACAAACTGCTCTATAACCTGGTCAACGATAACGGCTGGGAACGGGTGATGGTCTTCGCCAACCGCAAGGACGAAGTGCGGCGCATCGAAGAACGCCTGGTGCGCGATGGCGTCAACGCCGCGCAACTGTCTGGCGATGTGCCGCAGCACAAGCGCATCAAGACCCTGGAAGGTTTCCGCGAAGGCAAGATCCGGGTGCTGGTCGCCACCGATGTGGCCGGTCGCGGCATTCACATCGACGGCATCAGCCACGTGATCAACTTCACCCTGCCGGAAGTCCCGGACGACTACGTGCATCGCATCGGTCGTACTGGTCGTGCCGGCGCCGATGGTGTATCCATCAGCTTTGCCGGTGAAGACGACTCCTACCAGCTACCGTCCATCGAGGCGCTGTTGGGTCGCAAGATCAGTTGTGAAACGCCACCGACGCATCTGCTGCGGGCGGTTGAGCGCAAGCGCCCATAACACGGGTCGCAGAATAAAAGGCGCAGCCGGAGACGGACTGCGCTTTTTTTTCGTCCGGTTTCTTCAACAGGAGCTTGCTCGAGACAACTAAAAGTCCATAATGGACAAATTAGTTTACTTTCAGCACCCGGAGCCGACCATGCCCAGCACGCCTTACGTCATCACCCAACCCCAGGCCCGCGAACTGCTGGCGCAAGTCGACGTGCCGCAGATCCTGCGCAAGCTGTTCCGCGACCTGGCCGCCGGGCAAGCCGTGCAACCGGCCCAGCAGTTGGTGGAATTCCCGAAAGGTGCCGGGGACTTCATCAACTACTTGGGCGTGCTGGCCGAAGACGGCGTGTATGGCGTCAAGACATCGCCCTACATCGTGCGTGAGCAAGGCCCATTGGTGACCGCCTGGACGCTGTTGATGTCAATGCAGACCGGCCAGCCGCTGCTGCTCTGCGATGCCGGTGAACTGACCACCGCACGCACCGCGGCAACGACGGCGGTGGCGGTCGATGCCCTCGCCCCGCTGAAGGCCCAACGCCTGGCGATCATCGGCAGCGGCAAGGTGGCCCAGGCGCACCTGCACTATGTGAAGAACCTGCGAGACTGGCAAAGCATCAGCCTGTATTCGCCGAGCTTGCGCGGCAAGAACGCCGAAGCGCTGGCGCAACTCAAAAGCCTCGATCCACGGCTGACCCTCGCCGACAGTTGCGAAACCGCGATTCAAGACGCCGACGTGATCATGCTTTGTACTTCGTCCGCCGGCCCGGTGATCGACCCGTCCATGTTGAGCAAACCGGCGTTGATCACGTCCATCAGCACCAATGCTCCGCGTGCCCATGAAGTGCCGCCGCAGAGCCTCAATGACATGCAGGTATTCTGCGACTATCGCCAGACCACCCCGGGCTCGGCCGGCGAAATGCTGATCGCCGGTGAACAGCATGGCTGGGACAAGCGCTCGATAGTCGGCGACCTGCCCGACTTGCTCAGCGGAAAAGTGCAGCGCCCGGACTACGACCGACCTGTGTTCTTCCGCTCCATCGGCCTGGGCCTGGAAGACATCGCACTGGCCAATGCCATTTACCGCCTACTGGGCTAACACCCGTTCCCACAGGGATCCCCAACAATTTCGGCATTTACGCCCCATCAGGAGACGTTCATGAGCCAGGCAGACTTCATCATTATCGGCGGCGGGATTGCCGGTGCTTCCACCGGTTTCTGGCTGTCGCAGCACGGACGGGTGATTGTGCTCGAGAGCGAATCCCATCCGGCCTATCACTCCACCGGACGCTCGGCGGCGCTCTACACCGCCGCCTACGGCACGCCTCAGGTTCGGGCATTGACCCTGGCCAGCCGCGATTTCTTCGATGCACCACCGCCCGGTTTCTGCGAACACCCGCTGCTGACCCCGCGCGGTGAGATGACCGTCGACTTCACGGGCGATCCGGCCGAGCTGAACAATCAATACCTGAGCGCCAAAGCCACCGTGCCGCAGATGCAACTGCTCAGCGCCGACGAAGCCTGTGCGCGCCTGCCGATCCTGCGTCGGGAAAAAGTCCATGGCGCGATCTACGACCCAACCGCCAGCGACATCGATACCGATGCCCTGCATCAAGGCTATCTGCGCGGTATCCGGCGCAATAAAGGCGAGGTGCATACCGACAGCGAAGTGCTGAGCCTGACCCGGGATGCCGAAGGGCTGTGGCAGGTTCAAACCGCCACTCAAACCTTCAGCGCCCCGATCATTATCAATGCCGCCGGCGCCTGGGCCGACAAGGTTGGCGTGCTGGCTGGCGCGCGGCCTCTGGGCCTGCAGCCCAAGCGTCGGGCAGCCTTTATCTTCGCCGGCCCCGAGGGCCTGGATAGCCATGACTGGCCAATGCTGGTCAGCCTCGATGAATCGTTCTACATGAAACCCGACGCCGGCATGTTCCTCGGCTCACCGGCCAACGCCGACCCGGTGGAGCCGCACGACGTGCAGCCCGAAGAACTGGACATCGCCATGGGCATCTACCAGATCGAAGAGGCGACCACCCTGACCATCCGCCGCCCGACCCGCACCTGGGCCGGCTTGCGCAGTTTCGTGCACGACGGGGATTTGCTGTCCGGCTTCGATCAACACATACCGGGCCTGTTCTGGGTGGCGGGACAAGGCGGCTACGGCATCCAGACGTCACCGGCCATGGGCCAGGCCAGCGCTGCACTGGTACGCGGCGAAGCCTTGCCCGAACAGCTCACTCGTTTCGGTCTGGACGCCGCGATGCTCTCCCCCGCCCGTCTGGGTTGATCCTGATCCTCAGGTGACGTGCCCACACGATTGCGGCAAACTTCCAGTGCCCCTTTTTAAAGGGGCACTGACGCTGGCCTGGAGCTCCACTGTATGAACGCACCTGAAAAAAACTCGGCCCTGGACAATGTGTCCATGGACAACTTCCGCGCGATTGCCGATGCCATCGCCACGTTGTTCTTCCCTCACGCCGAGGTGGTGCTGCACGACCTGCGCACACAAAAGGTCGACTACATCGCCAACAACCTGTCCAAACGGGAAATTGGAGACGACTCGTCGCTGGAGGACATGCTCAGCGAAGAGGTCAGTGAACGAAACATCGGGCCGTACGAAAAGCTCAACTGGGACGGCCAGAAAATTCGCAGCCTCAGCAGCGTACTACGCGACAGCGAAGGGCAACCGCTGGCAGTGCTGTGCATCAATCTGAATATCTCGTTGTTCGAGAACGCGAAGGCGGCGCTGGATTTGTTCCTGTCGCCGACCAAGCTGATTCCGCAACCGGACTCACTGTTTCGCGATGACTGGCAGGAACGGATCAACACTTTTCTGCATGCCTGGCTGCGCGAGCGCCAGTTGAGCCTGAATGTGCTGACCCGCGACCATAAACGCGAACTGGTGCTGGCGCTGCACGCCGAAGGCGCCTTCAAAGGCAAAAGCGCCTCCAACTACGTGGCCAATGTGCTGAACATGGGCCGGGCGACGGTGTACAAGCATTTGAAGGAATTGAAGGGCTGAAAATCAAAAGATCGCAGGCTGCGCCAGCTCCTACAGAGAAATGTGGTCCTCTTTAGGAGCTGCCGAAGGCTGCGATCTTTCTCCGATCAATCGCCGTAGATGTCGGACTTGAAGTACTTCTCCGAAATCTTCTGGTATTCGCCACTGGCGCGAATTCCGTCGATGGCCGCGTTCAGTTCACTGACCAACTCGGTGTTGCCCTTGCGCACGGCAATCCCGGCGCCCTCACCCACGTATTTCGGATCCTTGAGTTCCGGCCCGACAAAGGCGTAACCCTTGCCACGCGGCATGGACAGGAAATCACTCAATGGAATGGTGTCGGCAAAAATGGCATCGAGGCGACCGGCAGCCAGGTCCATGTAGATTTCTTCGTTGTTGCCGTAACGCTTGACGTTGATGCCCTTCGGTTCGAAAACCTCGGTGGCGTAACGGTCCGTGGTGGTTGCGCGTTGTACGCCGACCGTCTTGCCCTTGAGGCTGGCGTACTGGTCATCGACCGCCGCGCCTTCCTTCATCACCAGTCGCGATGAGGTGAAGTAGTACTTGTGGGTGAAATCCACCGACTTCTTACGGTCTTCATTGATGGTCATGGACGACAGCGCCATGTCGATTTTTTTCACTTTCAGGGAAGGAATCAGACCGTCGAATTCGCCTTCGACCCACACACACTTGACCTTCATCTGCGCGCACAGGGCGTTGCCGATGTCGTAGTCGAAACCGACAATTTCACCTTTGTCGGTTTTCGACGCGAACGGCGGATAGGCCGCTTCAATACCGATGCGCAGGCTTTTCTCGGCAGCGAACACGCTACTGCACGCCAACAGGCTCAGGGCCAGACCGGTGATGAGGGGGAATTTCTTCATGTTCGTTCTCTCGCGGGTTGTTGTTGGTTTGGCAAGACAGAAGAAAAAGCTGAAACAGGGAGCGCCTTTTTTGTACTTATAAATCCATACTGGACTTTTATGTATCAACCGTCAATCGGACGCATAAAGATCTTCCAGCCTCTGGTCGGGAGGGGAATCAGTGGGGTTTTGGGTGATGCAGAAGGCCTCTTCGCGGTCCGACTTGCCCGCGAAGGCGTATTCGAAAGCACTAGAGGAATTACTGCTTCCAGCGATCCGCCGCCGCATGATCGCTGTCGCGCCCTTCAACCCAGCGCGGGCCATCACGGGTGTTTTCTTTCTTCCAGAATGGCGCGCGGGTTTTCAGGTAGTCCATGACAAAGGCACAGGCATCGAACGCTGCCTGACGGTGAGCGCTGGCGGCACCGACGAATACGATCGGCTCGCCCGGCTCCAGCGCGCCGATGCGATGCAGCACTTCCAGCTTCAACAGCGGCCAGCGTTGCTCGGCCTCCGCAGCAATCTTGCCCAGGGCTTTTTCGGTCATGCCCGGGTAGTGCTCCAAAAACATCCCGGCGACGTCCAGGCCGTCATTGAAGTCGCGCACATAGCCGACAAAACTCACCACCGCACCAACGCCCACATTGGCCGCGTGCATGGCGTTGACCTCAGCGCCCGGGTCGAACGGCGTGGGCTGCACACGAATCGCCATGGCTCAGCCCCCGGTCACGGTTGGAAAGAAAGCCACTTCATCGCCATCGCCGACCGGTTCATCGAGCTGGCAGAGGTCTTCATTGCGGGCGCACATCAGGTTCTGCTCGCTCAACACCTCGGCGCCTTCACGTTGGGCCAGCAGTGCACGCACATCGTCGACCGTGGCGAAATCACCTTCAACCTTCACCGAATCCACGCCGAGCGCCTCACGGTAACGGGCAAAAAACTTCACGGTCACGTTCATGGCTGCTCCGCCTGAAAATGGCCGCTCTTGCCGCCGAGTTTTTCCAGCAGCCGCACGCTCTCGATGGTCATGCCGCGGTCCACGGCCTTGCACATGTCATAGATGGTCAACGCCGCGACACTGGCGGCGGTCAGCGCTTCCATCTCGACGCCGGTCTGCCCGGACAACTTGCAGCGCGCCACGATGCGCACGGTGTCGTCGCCTTCGGCACTGAGTTCGACCTTGACGCCGGTGAGCATCAACGGATGGCACAGAGGAATCAGATCACTGGTTTTCTTCGCCGCCTGGATGCCGGCGATCCGCGCCACGGCGAACACGTCACCCTTGGGATGGCCGCCGCTGACGATCAACTGCAGGGTTTCGGGCAGCATGCGCACCAGCGCTTGGGCCGTCGCTTCGCGGAACGTCACAGCTTTTTCGGTGACGTCGACCATATTGGCGCGACCTTGGGAATCGAGATGAGTCAGCACAGCGTTACTCCTGATCAGGAGCATCGATTGTAAACCTGCGGGTCAATTTTCCGCACCCATAAAAAACCGGGCGGCTTCGGGCCGCCCGGTTCTGTGGTGAGGGTTACAGATGCGATTCGGCGTATTCGGCCAGAATCGAACGTGGCACCCCTTGCAGGGTGATGTGTACACCGTTGGGGAAGTCTTTGAAGCGTTCGGTCAGGTACGTCAGCCCGGAGCTGGTCGCGGACAGGTAAGGGGTGTCGATCTGCGCCAGGTTACCCAGGCACACCACTTTGGAACCGGCGCCAGCACGGGTGATGATGGTTTTCATCTGGTGCGGCGTGAGGTTCTGGCATTCATCGATCAGGATCAGACTCTGCTGGAAGCTACGGCCTCGAATGTAGTTGAGGGATTTGAACTGCAACGGCACTTTGCTGAGGATGTAGTCGACGCTGCCATGGGTGTTTTCGTCATCCATGTGCAAGGCTTCGAGGTTGTCGGTGATGGCGCCCAGCCAAGGCTCCATCTTTTCCGCTTCGGTGCCGGGCAGGAAACCGATTTCCTGGTCGAGCCCCTGCACGCTGCGGGTGGCAATGATGCGCCGGTAGCGTTTGCTGACCATGGTCTGCTCGATGGCCGCCGCCAGGGCCAGGATGGTTTTACCGGAACCGGCCGCGCCGGACAGGTTCACCAGATGAATGTCCGGATCGAGCAAGGCGTACAGCGCCAGGCTTTGATAGATGTCACGCGGTTTCAGGCCCCAGGCTTCCTGGTGCAACAGAGGCTCCTGATGCAGGTCGAGGATCAATAACTTGTCGACCTGGATTTCCTTGATCCAGCCGACAAAGCCCTGTTCGTCGATGATGAACTCGTTAACGTGCACGGCAGGCAGGTTGTCGATCAGCTGCACCTGATGCCAGGTGCGGCCATGATCCTGCCGGGTTTCGACCTTGCTCACCCGGTCCCAGAAGGAGCCGGTCATGTTGTGGTAACCGTTGGGCAGCAACGAAACGTCGTCGACCAGTTGGTCGGTACTGTAGTCCTCGGCCGCGATCCCACAAGCCCGGGCCTTGAGGCGCATGTTGATATCTTTTGTAACAAGCACCACGGGCAGTTTTGCATCACGTGCGCGCAGGTCGATCAACTGGTTGATGATGATGTTGTCGTTAAGGTGCTCGGGCAGAATGATGTTCGGCTCGGCACGCTTGCTCATCAGAATTGACAGCAAGCCCTTGGGCCCACCCTTGCCACGCTGGATCGGAACGCCGAGTTCGACGTCTTCGGGGCTGGCATCGCCCAGGGTCTTGTCGATCAGCCGAATGGCCTGGCGGCATTCCGCTGCAACGCTGTGAGGCCCGCTCTTGAGCTTGTCCAGCTCTTCAAGCACGGTCATCGGGATCGCGACGTGGTGTTCTTCGAAGTTAAGCAGGGCGTTTGGATCGTGAATCAATACGTTGGTATCGAGTACATAAAGGATTGGCTGGTTGGAAGGGCTACGTCCGTGATCATCCATACTCGGTCACCTTTGTGGGAGCCAGTCGACGCAATACCATGACAGTGCTGCGCCTCGAAGTGGCCACCGAAATCACCTGCTCAGACTCAAGTGATTGCAACCCAAACGGAGTCTTGGAAGACGCCACCTGTGTTGCAGGTTTCGGCGGTCTGTCTTCGTAATACTCCAAAACACATGACAGAAAAAAGCACTTTGACGTTTTTTTGAAGTTTATTTTTCAGAATGACCAATAGCACTTGGCGGACTGCCAGCACCCCGCTAAAGTCGGAAGTCCGCCTGCATCGAAATCTCCTCCAAAAACGTCCCTGCCCTAATGTTTACGGGCTTTCTCCGTTTCAGCGAAACGCGTCCTGACAGTTTTCCCAACCGATCCCGCTCGGCGCCGTTTGCGTCATGAGCCAAGGTAACGCGGTTTTCAGCGCATCCTGCTTCACATTGAAATTGATCACCCCGTGCCGCCATAGCAGCATCAGCGTCAGCACCCGTTGTGCACTCTGGCTGCCCTTGAGCTTGCCGGCGCCGTCCTGGGCATCGATGTCCCACAATGCCACCTGCAAACCCTGAGACCTGAAGAAGCCTTCAGCGTCGGACCGACGCTGGCCATCGGGCGGACGAAACAGCGGCACGTAATTCTCCGGCAGCTTGCCCTTGACCAGCTCGGCGCTGCGCCGCACCGAGTCCTGCCAGTCTTGCCAATGGCTGTGGGAACGGAACTCCCAACCCTGCACGCCAACGCATTGCTGCGAATAGGTCCCTTGCAGGCTGGTCGCCGAACCTTCAGCCAGACGGGCCTGGATGTCCTTGCCGAGGACGAAGAACGTCGCGCTCATGTTCGATTTGCGCAGGTACTCGGTGACCCAGGCAGTGTTATCCGGCACGGCATTGGCAGCGCTGTCGAAAGTCAGCAGGAACAGGCGATCATTCATCGCATCGCCATTGCGCTCATAGTCGCCAAAACGATCGACTTCGCTGCTGGTCTGCGGAAACAGCGCGGCCTTGCGCAATTGCTCGTCCAGATACTGGGCGTGGAACAGCCGGCTCGGCTCGGCCCACTTGATGTAGTAGCTGTCGTCACTGATCTGAAACTTGGCCGCTTGCTCACGCAGGGTGTCCATGTCCTCGACCAGGAAACAGAAAGAGGCATCCTGATCGCAACTCTGCTGGGCGAAGTTGTAGTTGCTCAGCAACCGCTGCCACATGCGTTGGCGCAGGTGGTTGACCGACTCCAGATTGACGGTGCGCAGGCCCAGGCGTTGAGCCAGGCTTGCTTCATCGAGCGATTCGCTGGCGAGCAGGACGCGAGCGAACATGAGGATTTCGGCCCGGGAGGCAACGTCGAACAGGGTCGGGTTGCTGAGCTGCTCAGGCCAGGTGCTGCGATCCAGCGTCGCCACATCGCCCGGCGCCGCCATGACACCAAAGCTCAACAACCCGGCAAAGAATAGAAAAACGATACGCAATGGGATGTCTCCATAACAAAACCCGCGCGGCACTATAGCCGATCCCCTGTGGTGAGGGGGCTTGCCCCCGTTGGGTTGCGAAGCAGCCCCCAAAACTGCGTCCCCCATTCCTTCAGATAGAACGCAAGTGTCGGTTTGCGACCGCTTCGCGATCGAACGGGGGCAAGCCCCCTCGCCACAGGATCTTCTTCTGCCACAAAACCTGGCGACACCACCGATCACCTATGACAGCCATAGCTGGAGTCAACACAGACAACCCCCTAGAATCGCCCCCACGATTAAAGGAGCCGACTTCATGCTGATGGTGATTTCCCCCGCCAAGACCCTCGATTACGAAACACCGCCGGCGACCCAGCGCTTCACTCAGCCGCAATACCTCGACCACTCCCAGGAACTGATCCTGCAACTGCGCGACCTCACACCGGCGCAGATCAGCGAGCTGATGCACGTCTCCGACAAGATTGGCGGCCTCAATGCCGCACGTTTCGGCAGCTGGACCCCGGCCTTCACCCCTGCCAACGCCAAGCAGGCCTTGCTGGCATTCAAGGGCGACGTGTACACCGGCCTGAATGCACAAACCTTCAGCGAAGCCGACTTCGATTACGCCCAGCAGCACTTGCGCATGCTCTCCGGCCTGTACGGCTTGCTGCGCCCTCTGGACCTGATGCAGCCCTATCGGCTGGAGATGGGCACCAAGCTGGCCAATGCCCGTGGCAAGGATCTGTATGCCTTCTGGGGCACGCGGATCAGCGAATGGCTGAACGAAGCGCTGGCCGATCAAGGCGACGATGTGCTGCTGAACCTGGCCTCCAACGAATACTTCTCGGCGGTCAAACGCAGCGCCTTGAACGCGCGCATCATCAATACCGAGTTCAAGGACTTGAAGAACGGCCAGTACAAAATCATCAGCTTCTACGCGAAAAAGGCCCGCGGGATGATGAGCCGCTTCGTCATTGAAGAACGCATCAATGACCCGGTCGCCCTCAAGCAGTTCGATGTTCAGGGTTATCGCTACAGCAGCGAACAGTCTAAACCGGACAATCTGGTGTTCCTGCGCGATCACGCACCGGAGTAACCAGACCCGCACTCAATTCGCGCACGACATCAACAACTTCGTCGTGCGCTACCCCTTCGATCCTCGAACAATCCCCGCCCCTTTCGCCGACTTATTGGCGCCAAAAAACAATCACTCGATTTTCTAACTTTTGTTTCACTCGACTTTGCTGATTTTTTTCAGTAGTGGCACTGAAAATTTTTGTTGGTAGTGGCAAAAAAGTATCCAAGGCAATAATCACCCTATATATAAAGGGCGAAACGGCAAGTGCTATCAATATGAGAGCAGTGCCATCTTTTTCAATATTTCAAGAAATTTCAGAAATCGCGATGGGCGGACTGGAACTATGTCCAAATGCGCCGCTCATACCACCCGTAACGATTCTCTCGGCGAACGTACGAGATAACTTACACAGAGAAGCGGTCCCGATAGCGAAGTTGTCACATTAACTTGAACTTATGGATCACTTGTTTGGGAAACACATGAAGGACAGGAGATAACGCACCATTAATATCCCCTACAAGGCCACGGCTGCGCCCCTATAAACGTGCTCACCCGAGCACCCAACCGCTTGATTTACGGGCTTCTGGCCTGGCATTGAGCGCGCAAGACCTTTGCACGAACGTCCTCTGATTAGAGGGTCGGCTGCATAACAGGGCACGTCATAACAATAAGGCCTGGTTGCGCACATCTTGAGTGCACTTATTTAGACACTCGGAACTTAGTATGCCTGCACCCGGCATTGTGACGCCTTTAAGGCCGCACTTGCGAGTGCACTATGACCGCTGAACACCATTAACTCCGGCCATGTAATGGCTTGTTGAACACAGTCTTGATTAACTGAGAGGTAAATGCGATGCGCATCAGCATATTTGGTTTGGGTTACGTCGGTGCAGTCTGTGCCGGTTGCCTGTCTGCACGGGGCCATGACGTCGTTGGCGTCGATGTTGCCAAAGACAAGATCGATATGATCAACGCCGGTCGTTCGCCGATCGTTGAACCCGGTCTGGGCGAACTTCTGAAACAGGGCATCGAGACTGGCCGTCTGCGCGGCACGACCAACTTCGCCGAGGCGATTCGCGACACCGATCTGTCGATGATCTGCGTCGGCACGCCGAGCAAAAAGAACGGCGACCTGGAACTGAACTACATCGAGGCCGTGTGCCGCGAAATCGGTTTTGTTCTGCGTGACAAAACCACCCGCCACACCATCGTCGTGCGCAGCACCGTGTTGCCGGGCACCGTGGCAAACGTGGTCATCCCGATTCTCGAAGATTGCTCCGGCAAGAAAGCCGGTGTCGACTTCGGTGTTGCCGTGAACCCTGAGTTCCTGCGTGAAAGCACCGCGATCGCCGACTACGACCAGCCGCCAATGACCGTCATCGGTGAGTTCGACAAGGCTTCGGGCGACGTTCTGCAATCGCTGTACGAAGAACTCGACGCGCCGATCATCCGCAAGGACATCGCCGTTGCCGAGATGATCAAGTACACCTGCAACGTGTGGCACGCCACCAAGGTGACCTTCGCCAACGAGATCGGCAACATCGCCAAGGCTGTCGGCGTCGATGGTCGTGAAGTGATGGAAGTGGTCTGCCAGGACAAGACACTGAACCTGTCCCAGTACTACATGCGTCCTGGCTTCGCGTTCGGCGGCTCCTGCCTGCCGAAAGATGTGCGCGCCCTGACCTACCGCGCCGGTTCCCTGGACGTCGAAGCACCGCTGCTCAACTCGCTGATGCGCAGTAACGAGTCCCAGGTACAGAACGCGTTCGACATCGTCTCCAGCCACGACAAACGCAAAGTCGCCCTGCTGGGCCTGAGCTTCAAGGCCGGCACCGACGACCTGCGCGAAAGCCCGCTGGTCGATCTGGCGGAAATGCTGATCGGCAAGGGCTACGACCTGAGCATCTACGACAGCAACGTCGAGTACGCCCGTGTCCACGGTGCGAACAAGGATTACATCGAGTCGAAGATCCCTCACGTCTCGTCCTTGCTCAACTCGAACTTCGAGGACGTGATCAACAACTCCGACGTGATCATCCTCGGTAACCGTGACGAGAAATTCCGCGCCCTGGCGCTGGAAGCACCGCACGGCAAGCAAGTGGTCGACCTGGTCGGCTTCATGTCTCAAGCCACCAGCGTCAGCAAGCGCACCGAAGGTATCTGCTGGTAACACGCCTGTAGGAGCTGTCGAGTGAAACGAGGCTGCGATCTTTCCCAGCTCACTTGAATCCCAAGCGAAAGATCAAAAGATCGCAGGCTTCGCCAGCTCCTACAGGGATTCTGGCGTTATCCAAACCGGGTGGCGCCAGTTTTCACAAGCCTGCCTTAACCCAATCGGGCTCCGCCCGAGATCGAGACGGATGCAGATTATGCACAGGCTAAAGCACGGCCTACTTCAGGCCGCCGGTTGGCTGTTTTACCTAAGTTTATTGATGGGCATCGCCATTGCGTTGCCTGTGTCCACGTTCGACTCCGAGTCGAAGGACTTCATTTTCCTGGTCGGTATCGTCGGTATCTGGCGCTACTCGATGGGTGCCACGCACTTTCTGCGCGGCATGCTGTTTCTGTACGTGGTCTACCCGCACCTGCGGCGCAAAGTGCGCAAGCTGGGTAAAGCGGCAGACCCCTCCCATGTGTTCCTGATGGTCACCAGCTTCCGTATCGACGCGCTGACCACCGCGCAGGTCTACAGCTCGGTCATCCGCGAGGCCATCGACTGCGGCCTGCCGACCACCGTGGTGTGCTCCATCGTCGAAATGTCCGATGAGCTGCTGGTCAAGAGCCTCTGGAAACGCATGAACCCACCGGCGAGCGTCAAGCTCGACTTCGTGCGCATTCCCGGCACCGGCAAGCGCGATGGCCTGGCCTACGGTTTCCGCGCCATCTCCCGCCACCTGCCGGACGACCGTGCCGTGGTTGCAGTGATCGATGGCGACACCGTGCTGGCCGAAGGCGTCGTGCTCAAGACCGTGCCGTGGTTCCAGCTGTTCGGCAATGTCGGCGGCCTGACCACCAACGAGTTCTGCGAAGTGCGCGGCGGCTACATCATGAGCGAATGGCACAAACTGCGATTCGCCCAGCGCCACATCAACATGTGCTCCATGGCCCTGTCCAAGCGTGTATTGACCATGACCGGTCGGATGTCGGTGTTCCGCGCCACCGTGGTCACCAACCCGGACTTCATCGCCGATGTGGAAAGCGACTCGCTGCAACACTGGCGTCTGGGCCGCTTCAAGTTCCTGACCGGTGACGACAAGTCGAGCTGGTTCAGCCTGATGCGCCTGGGTTACGACACGTTCTACGTGCCCGACGCCGCGATCCATACCGTGGAACACCCGCCGGAAAAGAGCTTCATCAAGGCCAGTCGCAAACTGATGTTCCGTTGGTACGGCAACAACCTGCGGCAGAACTCCCGCGCCCTGGGCCTGGGGATGAAACGCCTCGGTCTGTTCACTTCGGTGGTGCTGTTCGATCAGCGCGTGTCGATGTGGACGTCCCTGCTGGGCCTGACCGTGGCGCTCATCGCCACCTTCAAGTACGGCACCGCGTTCATCCTGGTTTACCTGCTGTGGATCGGCATCACCCGCCTGATCCTGACCCTGTTGCTGTCCTGTTCCGGTCACCGGATCGGCCCGGCGTACCCGGCCATTCTCTATTACAACCAGATCGTCGGCGCGCTGGTGAAGATCTACGTGTTCTTCCGCCTCGACAAACAATCCTGGACTCGCCAGCCCACTTCTCTGACCCGTGATCTCGCCAGCTTTCAACGTTGGTTCAACACCTGGTCGTCTCGGACCATGACCTTCTCCGCCGGCAGCATCTTTGTCGCCGTGCTGCTGATGATGGTCTGACCGAACTCGCCTGAATTAACTAGGAAATCGCCCATATGAATACCGCCGTCAACAGCAACGTAGTGCACGAATCCGAAGCCCAGCGCCAACACGCCCGTGTGAAAATTCCGGCCAAGCTGCGTTTCTTCGGCCCTGACCGGACCCCGGTCGAAGCCCGGGTCATCGACCTTTCCGCAGGCGGCCTGGCGTTCAACGCCGGTCAGCTGCCACTGAAGGTTGGCGATGTGCACAAGGCCCGCCTGCAATTCGTCATCGATAACCTTGGCCTGGCCATGGACGTGGAATTGCAGATCCGCTCCGTCGACCGCCAGACCGGTCGCACCGGTTGCCAGTTCCAGAATCTGGAACCGCGGGACATTTCCACCCTGCGCCACCTGATCACCTCGCACCTGGCCGGCGACATCGTCAGCATCGGTGAAGTGCTGGCGACCCTGCAGCGCGACAACTTCACCAAGGCGCGCAAGGTCAAGGACGGCGGCCACGGCATGACCGCGCTCGGCCGTCTGAAAGCGGTGACCTTCAGCGCCGGCATCTTCGTGGTCGGCCTGGTAGCGTTCGGTTTCATTTTCAAATCGGTGTACGGCATGTACTTCGTCAGCCACGCCCAGGCCGGCCTGGTCAGCGTGCAAGGCATGAACATCACCATGCCGCGCGACGGCACCGTGCAGAGCCTGATCAAGGCTGACGGCGTTGCTGCCAAAGGCGCACCGCTGGCGACCTTCAGCACCAGCATGCTCGACGTGCTCAAGGGCCATCTGGACGAAAACCAACTGCAACCGTCCAAGGTTGAAGAGCTCTTCGGCAAGCAAATGACCGGCACCCTGACCTCCCCGTGCGATTGCACCGTGGCCCAGCAACTGGTGGCTAACGGTCAATACGCCAACAAAGGTGACGTGATCTTCCAACTGGTGCCACGCAATACCGAAGCCAACGTTGAAGCACGCTTCTCCTATCGCCAGTTCGGCGACGTGCGCCCAGGCACCACGGTCAGCTTCCAGATCGCCGGCGAAGACCAGACCCGTACCGGCAAGATCGTCAGCAGCACCAGCCTGAAAAGCGAAGACCTGTCATCCGATATCCGCGTGCAGATCAAACCTGACGAGCCGCTGGACAGCGCACTCGCCGGTCGCCCGGCGGAAGTGAACAGCACCCGTGGCCCGAACCTGAACTGGCTGATCAACAAAGCCATGGCCGCCGGTCTTTAAAAAGAGGACATGCCCGTGACGACTCCACAAATCCTCAGAACACCGCGCACCCACATAGGATCACTGTGTGCAGTTGCACTGGCCGTAAGCCTGGCCGGTTGCGCCGGCCTGCCCGACCAGCGCCTGGCCAATGAAGCCCTCAAGCGCGGTGATACCACGCTGGCGGCGCAGAACTATCAGCAACTGGCCGACCTGGGCTACAGCGAAGCCCAGGTTGGGCTGGCCGACATTCAGGTCGACAGCCGCGACCCGGCGCAGATCAAAAAGGCCGAGGCGACTTACCGCGCCGCAGCCAGCGTCTCGCCGCGGGCTCAGGCTCGCCTGGGTCGCCTGCTGGTGGCCAAACCTGGCGCCACCGAAGCCGAACACCACGAAGCCGAAACACTGTTGAAGAAAGCCGCGACCAATGGCGAAGGCAACACCCTGATCCCGTTGGCGATGCTGTATCTGCAATTCCCGCACAGCTTCCCCAACGTCAACGCACAACAGCAGATCAGCCAATGGCGCGCCGAAGGCAAACCGGAAGCAGGTCTGGCCCAGGTGCTGCTCTATCGCACCCAAGGCACTTACGACCAACACCTGAATGACGTGGAAAAGATCTGCAAAGCGGCGTTGAATACCACCGACATCTGCTACGTCGAACTGGCCACGGTCTATCAGAAACGTGGCCAGCCCGAACAACAGGCCGAGTTGATCAAGCAGATGCAGGCCGCTCACAGCCGTGGCACCGTCTCCGCGCAACGGGTCGACAGCGTGGCCCGCGTGCTGGGCGATGCGAGCCTGGGCAAGACCGACGAAAAAACCGCTCAGTCGCTGCTCGAAGGCATCGCCCCGGGCTACCCGGCGTCGTGGGTCAGCCTGGCGCAATTGCTCTACGACTTCCCTGAACTGGGCGACGTCGACACGATGATGAAGTACCTGGACAACGGCCGCGCCGCCGACCAGCCGCGCGCCGAACTGTTGCTGGGCAAGCTCTACTACGAAGGCAAGATGGTGCCGGCCGACGCCAAGGTCGCCGAAGAGCACTTCAAGAAAGCCGTCGGCCGGGAAGTCGCCGCCGATTACTACCTCGGCCAGATTTACCGTCGCGGTTACCTGGGCAAGGTCTATCCGCAGAAAGCCCTGGATCACCTGCTGACCGCTGCGCGCAACGGCCAGAACAGCGCCGATTTCGCCATCGCCCAACTGTTCTCCCAAGGCAAGGGCACCCGGCCCGACCCGGTCAACGCTTACGTCTTCAGCCAATTGGCCAAGGCTCAAGACACCCCGCAAGCCACTGAGCTTGCGCAAACACTCGAAGCGCAACTGCCGCCTGATCGGCTGGCCGAGGCCCAACGCCTGCTCAAACAAGAGCAAGCCATTCGTAGCACCGTGAGTCCGGACACGCTGGAACTGCACGCTTTGCAAGAAGAAGACGGCGAGGAATCCCTATGAAACTCAATCCATTCGTGCAGGCCGGTATTGGCCTGACATTCGCCCTGCTGTGGTCGTGCCCGACCCTGGCGGCCCTGACCGAAGACAAGAACTTCGGTCTCGAAGTCAAAGTTACCGGCCAGTCCGAGAACGACAGTGACCTGGGCACCGCCGGTGGCGGCGACGTTAACGGCGTCGGCCTCGACCTGCGCCCATGGGTCTATGGCGAAAGCGGCGCGTGGAGCGCCTACGCGATGGGTCAGGCCGTGACGTCCACCGACATCATCGAAACCGACACCCTGCAGCAGTCCGACAACAGCGGCACCCAGACCACCGACAGCGGTGATCGCAAGACCAAGAAAAACTACCTGGCGATGCGCGAGTTCTGGGTCGGTTACCAGGGCCTCACGCCTTACCCTGGCGAGATCCTCAAGTTCGGTCGCCAACGCCTGCGCAACGACGACGGCCAATGGCGCGACACCAACATCGAAGCCCTGAACTGGACCTTCGACACCACCCTGTTGCGCGCCAACGTCGGTATCGCCGAACGCTTCAGCGAATACCGTACCGACCTGAAAGAACTGGCGCCCAAAGACAAGGATCGCCTGCACGCCTACGCCGATGCGGCGTATCAGTGGACGCCGGGTAACTGGGTCGGCATTCGCGGTCATCACACCCACGATAACGGCAAGCTCGACTATCCGGAGCCAGGCGTGGCCGGCGATACCCTGGACAAGAAACAGAACGGCGACATCAGCTGGCTCGGCCTCACCGCCGACAGTGATGCCTACAACTGGCGCAACACCAACTCCGTCAATTACTGGGGCAGCATCACCGGCATGAGCGGCGACCGTGACACGGTCAACCCGCTGAATGCCGACGGCACTCGCCCGGCAGAAGCCAAGCGTGGTGAAGACCTGAACGGCTGGGCTACCGACGTGGGTGTTCGTCTGCGCCTCGATCCACAGTGGCAAGTCGGTGCAGCCTATGCCCGCGCCAGCGCCGAGTACCAACAGAACGGCCTGGAAAGCAACCGCTCGAACTACACCGGTACGCGCTCGCGGGTTCACCGTTTCGGCGAAGCCTTCCGTGGCGAAATGAACAACATGCAGACCGCTACGTTGTTCGGCTCCTGGATGCTCAACGATGAATACGACGCCAGCTTGATCTATCACAAGTTCTGGCGTGTGGACGGCAACAAGCCGGTGGGCAACAACGGCATCAACGCTGTTGAAAACAACACCGACGACGCGACCGGCGCGATCCTCTCCAGCACCTCCCTGCCGCTGGAAGATGGCAACAAGGACCTCGGTCAAGAAATGGACCTGGTGGTCACCAAGTACTTCAAGCAAGGCCTGTTGCCGGCAGCGTTGAGCCAGTCGATCGATGAGCCTTCGGCCCTGGTGCGGTTCCGTGGCGGTGTGTTCAAGCCCGGCGATGCCTATGGCAAAGAAGTCGACTCGTACATGCACCGTGCGTTTATCGACGTGATCTGGCGCTTCTGATGCAAACCGCGAAGGGAGTGCCCGACATGAACAGCGCCAAGAAAGGCTCGATCAGCCTGCTGGCCGGCGCGCTGCTGCTGGCCAGCGCAGCCGCCTTCGCCACCGTCGAACCGGCCAAGTCTGTGCAACAGGGCAAATCGACGACCATAGCCAAGGGGCTGCAACAGGCCAAGACCTACACCGTCAGCAGCGCGCCAACCGCGCCCCTGGACTTGGCCAAGCCGAAACTGCCGGACACTTCAGGCTACACCGCCGAAGCCATTGCCGCGAAAATCGTGCGCACCAAGCCCGGTAAGATCAGCGTGCGCCGGATGATGCAGGAAGACGCCTTGAAGGACTTCATCGGCGGCGACAACAAGATGGCCGAGTGGGTGGTGCGTCAGCACGGCATCCCGCAGGCGATCTTCGTCGACGACGGCTACATGAACCTCAAGGATCTGACCAAGCAGCTGCCCAAGCAGTACCTCAGCGAAACATCGCCAGGTGTGTTCCTGGCGAAGTTGCCGATCGTGGTGGGCAGACACGGCATTCTGGAAATCGACAAACAGACCCAGGAATTGCGCCTGTCCCAGGAGGCCGGCTCGTTCCTGGTCAACGACGGTCAGCTGTTTGTGCGTGATACCAAGATCACCGGCTGGAGCGAGAAGGCCAACGGCCCGGCGGCCTTCTCGTCGCCCAAGGAATTCCGTCCGTTCCTGTTGTCCTGGGGCGGCACCGAGACCTACATCGCCAACAGCAAGATTGCCAGCTTCGGTTACGCCAACAGTAAGTCCTACGGCGTGAGTATTTCCCAGTACACGCCGAACATGGCCAAGGTGCTCAAGCGCCCTGAACCGACCGGCTGGATCGTCGGCTCCGAGTTCTCGGACATGTGGTACGGCTTCTACTGCTACGAAACCCGCGACTTCGTGGTCAAGGGCAATACCTACAAAGACAACATCGTCTACGGCATCGACCCCCATGACCGTTCCCACGGTCTGATCATCGCCGACAACACGGTGTACGGTACGAAGAAGAAGCACGGGATCATTATTTCCCGTGAGGTCAACGACAGCTTCATCTTCAACAACCGCAGCTACGACAACCACCTCTCGGGCCTGGTGATCGACCGTAACAGTGTGAACAACCTGATCGCCTACAACGAGATCTACAAGAACCACACCGACGGCATCACCCTCTACGAGAGTGCCGACAACCTGCTGTGGGGCAACCAGGTGATCAGCAACCGACGCCACGGCATCCGTATTCGTAACAGCGTGAACATTCGCCTGTACGAAAACGTCTCGATGGCCAACGGCCTGACCGGTGTCTACGGGCACATCAAAGACCTGAGCGACACCGACCGGGACATCAAGCTCGACCCGTTCGATGCCGAAGTGTCGCTGATCGTGGTCGGTGGTGAACTGGCTGCCAACGGCAGCGGACCGCTGTCGATCGACTCGCCGCTGAGCGTGGAGTTGTATCGCGTGTCGATGCTCGCACCGACCAAAACCAGCGGCATCAGCTTCTCGGGAATTCTCGGCGAGCGTCAGGATGAAATTCTCGACCTGCTGGTGCGCCAGCAGAAAGCCGTGCTGATCGACCCTGTCGAACGCCAGACCGAAATGCGGGACTGAGGATAATTTTATGCACCCACACTTGATCAAATTACTCAGCCTGTCGGCCCTGACTGCGGGCATTCTCGCGGCCAGCACTGGCGTGCGTGCCGAAGACGCCAAGGCACCGAGCTTCAGCGCCGAGCCGTGCTGCAGCCTGTGCCCGGCAGCCCACGACCCGAAGAACTACACCACCCGCTATCAGCAGAACTTCACCACACTGGTGCAGGCCCAGGGCGATTGGCTGTTCCGTACACAAGAAGACTTGCGCACCGAATTCGACACCACGCCCGCCGGCTACAAACGCATGAAGCAGCTGCACGATGCGTTCAAGAGCAAAGGCGTGGAACTGGTCATCGTTTACCAGCCGACCCGTGGCCTGGTGAACCGCAACAAGCTGAACCCGGAAGAAAAAGCCAAATACGATTTCGACAAGGCACTGACCAACTACAAAACCATGCTCGGGCGTTTTGCGCAGATGGGCTACGTGGTCCCTGACCTGTCACCGCTGACCAACGAATCGCTGCCCGACACCCTGCCCGCCCACGATTTCTATTTCCGCGGCGACCAGCACTGGACCCCGTATGGCGCCCAGCGCACCGCGAAGATCGTCGCCGAGAAGGTCAAGCAGTTGCCGGTCTTCGCCGACATTCCCAAGCGTGAATTCGAGACCCATAAGTCGGGTCGCATGGGCAAGACCGGAACGTTGCACAACATGGCGGGTCAACTCTGTGGCACCAGCTACGCGATCCAGTACATGGATCAGTTCACCACCGAGCCCAAGGGTGAAGCGGCGGATGGCGATCTGTTCGGTGAATCCGGCAACCCGGAAATCACCCTGGTCGGCACCAGCCACAGTGGCAAGAACTACAACTTCGCCGGTTTCCTCGAAGAGGCCATCGGCGCCGACATCCTCAACGTGGCATTCCCCGGCGGTGGCCTGGAAGGTTCGATGCTGCAGTACCTGGGCAGCGAAGAGTTCCAGACCAAGCCACCGAAGATTCTCATCTGGGAGTTCTCGCCGCTTTATCGCCTCGACCAGGAAACCATCTACCGCCAGATGATGGCGCTGCTGGATAACGGTTGCGAAGGCAAGGATGCACAGATGAGCGGCAGCGCCGCACTGAAGCCGGGCAAAAACGAACTGATGGTCAACAGCAAGAACCTGGACCTGCGCAACAGTGACCACCAGGTCGATATCCGCTTCGCCGATACGTCGGTGAAAACCCTGCATGCCACCCTCTGGTACATGAATGGGCGTCATGAGGACATCAAGATCGAGAAGCCGGAAACCTCCGAAACCGACGGGCGTTTCGCTTTCGAGTTGCGCACGGACGAAGACTGGGCCTCGCAGAATCTGCTGGCCGTTGAAGTCCAGGGGCCTGAAACACCAGGCGCCGCGCCGCAGAAAGTCGAAGCGAAAATCTGCAAACGCAACGTGTTCTCCGGCACCGGGCAGCGTACTGCTCAAGCCGGGCAATGAGGCTACCTCTTATGAACTGCATGCAAACCCGAACTTTGAAACAGTTACTCGCGCCTTCCCTGCTGGCTCTGGCGATGTTCGCTGGCGCCACCCAGGCCGCCGCGCCACTGCACCCGCCCCAGGGTTACTTCGCGCCTGTGGATAAATTCAAGACCGGCGACAAGAGCGAAGGCTGCGATGCAATGCCGACGCCCTACACCGGCGCCCTGCAGTTTCGCAGCAAATACGAAGGCTCCGACAAGTCCCGTTCGACCCTGAACGAGGCATCGGAAAAAGCCTTCCGCGACACCACCGCCGACATCACCAAGATCGAGCGTGGCACCAGCAAGCGAGTGATGCAGTTCATGCGTGACGGTCGCCCCGAACAACTGGAATGCACCCTCGACTGGTTGACCGCCTGGGCCAAGGCCGACGCGTTGATGTCCAGGGACTTCAACCACACTGGCAAGTCCATGCGCAAATGGGCGCTGGGCAGCATGGCGTCGTCCTATATCCGCCTGAAATTCTCTGACTCGCACCCACTGGCCACCCACCAGGAAGAGGCGCAGGTGATTGAAGCCTGGTTCAGCAAAATGGCCGACCAGGTGGTCAGCGATTGGGACAACCTGCCGCTCGAACAGACCAACAACCACTCGTATTGGGCCGCCTGGTCGGTGATGGCCACGTCGGTTGCCACCAACCGCCGCGACCTGTTCGACTGGGCCGTGAAGGAGTTCAAGGTCGGCGCTAATCAAATCGACGCCCAAGGCTTCCTGCCTAACGAACTCAAGCGCCAGCAACGCGCCCTCGCCTACCACAACTATGCCCTGCCGCCGCTGGCGATGATCGCCAGTTTCGCCCAGGCCAACGGTGTGGATTTGCGTCAGGAAAACAACGGCGCCTTGAAACGCCTGGGTGATCGCGTACTCGCGGGTGTGCAAGACCCGGATCAATTCGAGAAGAAGAACGGCAAGGATCAGGACATGACCGATCTCAAGATCGACTCGAAATTCGCCTGGCTCGAACCGTTCTGCTCGCTCTACACCTGCGCGCCGAATGTGCTGGAACTCAAGCACAAGATGCAGCCGTTCAAGTCTTTCCGCCTCGGCGGGGACTTGACCAAGGTCTATGACCCGGCCAATGAAAAAGGCAACAAGGGCTCTTAAAGCTCAGCGCTATCCATTGTGGCGAGGGGGCTTGCCCCCGTTGGGGTGCGTAGCGCCCCCAAAACCTGACAGCGCGGTGACTCAGGCATAACGCGTTTACCGGTTTTACGACTGCTTCGCAGCCGAACGGGGGCAAGCCCCCTCGCCACAGGGTCAGTGTCAGGCATGAATTGAGTAATACATCCCCGGATTTTCGTGGGGGGTTTGGGGGGGCCGTTGGCCCTTGACTGTTGGTTAAACATGGAGAGATCGGGATGGTATTTTCATCCAACGTGTTCCTGTTTCTGTTCTTGCCGATCTTTCTCGGCTTGTACTACTTGAGCGGGCAACGCTATCGCAACTTGCTGCTGCTGATCGCCAGCTACGTGTTCTACGCCTGGTGGCGTGTGGACTTCCTTGCGCTGTTCGCAGCCGTCACGCTGTGGAACTACTGGATCGGCCTGAAAGTTGGCGCCGCCGGTGTCCGGACCAAACCGGCCCAACGCTGGCTGCTGCTCGGCGTCGCGGTGGACTTGTGCATCCTGGGCTACTTCAAGTACGCCAACTTCGGCGTGGAGAGCATCAACGCGATGATGACCTCGGTCGGTCTGTCGCCGTTCATCCTGACCCACGTACTGTTGCCGATCGGGATCTCGTTCTACATCTTCGAGTCCATCAGCTACATCATCGACGTTTACCGCGGCGATACCCCGGCCACCCGCAACCTGATCGACTTTGCCGCATTCGTAGCGATCTTCCCGCACTTGATCGCGGGCCCGGTGCTGCGTTTCCGCGACCTGGCCGACCAGTTCAACAACCGTACCCACACCCTCGACAAGTTCTCCGAAGGTGCCACGCGGTTCATGCAGGGTTTCATCAAGAAGGTGTTCATCGCCGACACCCTGGCGGTGGTCGCCGACCATTGCTTCGCCTTGCAGAACCCGACCACGGGCGATGCCTGGCTCGGCGCCCTGGCCTACACCGCGCAGCTGTACTTCGACTTCTCCGGCTACAGCGACATGGCGATTGGCCTGGGCTTGATGATGGGTTTCCGCTTCATGGAAAACTTCAAACAGCCGTACGTCAGCCAGTCGATCACCGAGTTCTGGCGGCGCTGGCACATCAGCCTCTCCACCTGGCTGCGTGACTACCTGTACATCACCCTCGGCGGTAACCGTAAAGGCACGCTGATGACCTATCGCAACCTGTTCCTGACCATGCTGCTCGGTGGTCTGTGGCACGGCGCGAACATCACCTACATCGTCTGGGGCGCCTGGCACGGCATGTGGCTGGCAATCGAAAAAGCCATCGGCCTGAACACCTCGCCGCGCAGCTTCAACCCGATCCGCTGGGTCCTGACCTTCCTGCTGGTGGTGATGGGCTGGGTGATCTTCCGCGCAGAGAACCTGCACGTCGCCGGTCGCATGTACGGCGCAATGTTCAGCTTCGGCGAATGGTCGCTGTCGGAACTCAACCAGGCCAGCCTCACCGGTCTGCAAGTGGCAACCCTGGTGGTGGCTTACGTGACCCTGGCGTTCTTCGGCCTGCGTGATTTCTACACCAACCAGCCGCCAGTCAAGACCAAGCCTGCAGTGAACATCGAAACCGACGGCCCGGCCGCGGCGACGCCTGGAATGATCAAAGCCGTACCGGGCGACAACCCGGCCAGCATCCACCAACCGGGTTACACCGTCGGCGTTGAAGCGACTGTGCAACCGGCCTACTGGACCGCCGATTGGTCCCGTTACGTGATGCGCGCCCTGGTACTGCTGCTGTTCATCGCCTCGATTCTCAAACTCTCGGCGCAAAGCTTCTCGCCGTTCCTTTACTTCCAGTTCTGAGGGATCTGACCATGACCCGCTCATTACGCATCTTCTACATCGCCCTGTTCCTGGTGACCTTGCTGGTCCTGGGCGTGTGGTCGGTACGCAGCTTCTTCGGCTTCAGTACCAACGCCGATGCCACCGTGCTCAACGGACGCTGGACCAAAGCCGTCGAGACGCACTACGACGACGAGTTCCCAATCAAGCGCCTGGGCACCAACCTTTGGGCCGCGCTGGATTTCAAACTGTTCAACGAAGGTCGTCCGGGCGTGGTGCTCGGTCGCGATCAGTGGCTCTACAGCGATGAAGAGTTCCACCCGATCGTCAACGAAGAATTGAACCTGCAAGGCAACTACGCGCTGGTAGAGGGCGTGCGCCAGGAACTGAAAAAGCGAGGCGTGCAACTGGTGATGGCGATTGTTCCGGCCAAGACGCGTCTGTACCCGGAACACCTGGGTGAAGTGAAGCCGGCGAGTATCCACACCAATCTGTACAAGGACTTCCACGCTCGTGTGGCGGCCGACAAGATCCTCGCCCCTGACCTGCTCGGCCCGCTGCAACAAGCCAAGCACGACGGTCAGCAAGTGTTCCTGCGCACCGACACCCACTGGACCCCGGAAGGTGCACAAGTCGCTGCCCAGACCCTGGCCAAAACCATTGCCGACAAGGCTCCGCTCAGTGGCGAACCGCAAAACTTCGTCACCGAACCTGCCGAGAAGGTGACGCACAAGGGTGACCTGCGGTTGTTCCTGCCGCTGGACCCGCTGTTCGAAAACCTGATGCCGGCGCCAGAACCTTTGCAGAAGCGCAACACCGTGGCGGCCCAGGATCAACCGGCCGGTGATGACGCGTTGTTCGCCAACACGGAAGTGCCGGTGGCCCTGATCGGCACCAGCTACAGCGCCAACCCTAACTGGAACTTCGTCGGTGCGCTGAAAGAAGCGCTGCACAGCGACGTGGTCAATTACGCCGAAGACGGCCATGGCCCGATTCTGCCGATGCTCAGCTACCTGAAAAGCGATGCCTTCAAGAACAGCCCGCCACAAGTGCTGATCTGGGAATTCCCTGAACGATATCTGCCTGTGAACAACGAAATCGGTGACGCCGACCCGCAGTGGGTCGCAGAGCTTAAACAAGCCGGCGCGCGCCAACAAAACGTAGCTGTAAACACCAAATCCGAGACGCCCGACCGGGCGCAAAACTGAAAGAGAGGTACACCCATGACTTTCACTACTACTCCTCGCCGTCTCGCCAAGACCTTCGCTCTCGTTGCCGGCATGAGCGTGCTCTCGATGCAGGCTTTTGCCGGTGGCGACGCCGCCCTCTACGGCCCGACCGCACCGAAAGGCTCCACCTTCGTGCGGGTCTACAACGCCGGTAACGCTGAAGTCAGTGCTACAGTCGGCACCACCAACCTGAATGAAGTCGCGCCGCTGTCCAGCACTGACTTCAGCTTCATGCCGGGCGGCGACTACAGCGCCAAGGTCGGTAGCCAGACCCTGCCGGTGAAACTGGCCGGCGATCACTATTACACCCTGGTCAACAACGCCAGCGGCGCACCGCAACTGATCGAAGAACCGCCGTTCAAGAACAAGCAGAAATCCCTGGTACGCGTTCAGAACCTGAGCGACAAGGCCCTGACCCTGAAAACCGCCGACGGCAAGACCGATGTGGTGCCGAACGTGGCTGCGAAGGGCCGTGGCGAGCGTGAAATCAACCCGGTGAAAGTCAGCCTGGCGCTGTACGAAGGCGACAAGAAAGTCGGCGACGTGAAGCCGGTTGCCCTGGAGCGCGGTGAAGCGGCGGTGCTGTACGTCACCGGCAACGGCAGCAGCCTGTCGCCAGTCTGGGTCAAGCGCCCGGTGTCGACGCGCTGATTAATTCATCAGGACGGTGATCACCCTGTAGCAGCTGGCGAAGCCTGCGTCCGACTGCGAAGCAGTCGCAATCCAAGCAACTCGGTCTTTCTGAATGACCGCATTGACGGGATTCACGACGACTACGTCGCCGAACGCAGCCTCGCAGGCTCGGCAGCTGCTACAGAATCGGTGAGCCGATCTGATTACGGAACAAAAACAAGAGTGAAACGACAGAACGTTCGTGGCTCTAACCAATCGATTTTAAAGGAGTAACAACATGATTCCGGTGATCTTGTCAGGTGGTAGTGGCTCACGTCTTTGGCCGCTTTCCCGTAAGCAGTTCCCCAAGCAATTCCTCGCCCTGACCGGCGAACACACGCTGTTCCAGCAAACCCTCGAACGCCTGGTGTTCGAAGGCATGGACACCCCGATCGTGGTCTGCAACAAGGAACACCGTTTCATCGTCAACGAGCAACTGAGCGCCCGCAACCTGGACGTGCAGCGCGTGCTGATGGAACCCTTCGGCCGCAACACCTCGCCAGCAGTGGCCCTGACCGCGATGATGCTGGTCAATGAAGGTCGCGACGAGTTGATGCTGGTGCTGCCGGCCGACCACGTCCTGGAAGACCAGAAAGCCCTGCAACGCGCCCTGGCCCTGGCCACCGTGGCAGCCGAGCGTGGCGAGATGGTGCTGTTCGGCGTGCCGGCGACCAAACCGGAAACCGGTTACGGCTACATCAAATCCACCAACGATGCTTTGCTGCCGGAAGGCGTCAGCCGTGTCTCGCATTTCGTCGAAAAACCCGACGTGAAGCGCGCCACCGAGTTCGTCCAGTCTGGCGGTTACTTCTGGAACAGCGGCATGTTCCTGTTCCGCGCCAGCCGCTTCCTCGAAGAGCTGAAAAAACATGATCCGGACATCTACGACACCTGCGTACTGACACTGGAACGTAGCGCGCAGGATCCTGACACCGTCGATATCGACCCTGCCACCTTCGCCTGCTGCCCGGACAATTCCATCGACTATTCGGTGATGGAGAAGACCCAGCGCGCCTGCGTTGTGCCTCTGACCGCGGGCTGGAGCGATGTCGGTTGCTGGTCGTCGCTGTGGGAAGTCAATGAAAAAGACGCCAACGGCAACGTCACCAAAGGCGATGTGGTCATCCAGGACAGCAAAAACTGCATGATCCATGGCAACGGCAAACTGGTGTCGGTGATCGGCCTGGAAAACATCGTGGTGGTCGAAACCAAGGACGCCATGATGATCGTCCACAAGGACAAGGTCCAAGGCGTCAAACAGATGGTCAACACCCTCAACGAGCAGGGTCGCAGCGAAACCCAGAACCACTGCGAAGTCTATCGCCCGTGGGGCTCCTACGACTCGGTGGACATGGGCGGCCGCTTCCAGGTCAAGCGCATTTCAGTCAAGCCGGGGGCCTGCCTGTCGCTGCAGATGCACCATCACCGCGCCGAACACTGGATCGTGGTCAGCGGTACTGCTGAAGTGACCTGCGACGAAAACGTGTTCCTGCTCACTGAAAACCAGTCGACCTACATCCCGATCGCCTCGGTTCACCGTCTGCGCAACCCGGGCAAGATTCCACTCGAGATCATCGAAGTGCAATCGGGCAGCTATCTGGGTGAAGACGATATCGAGCGCTTTGAAGATATCTACGGTCGCTCGACCCCGGTCGAACGCGGCGTGTCGGTGAAAACCATCGCGCAGTAAACGCCAGGTAAATTAAAAGCCCCCGTCCAGTCCGCTGCGAATCCCCATCCGCAGCGGGTTGGTCGGGGGCTTTTTTTATCCACGGTTATGCAGCCTTGGGAAGTGGTTTTTTATGCCAAGTATTGACCTTTACTGAACCTGGTACTTTGATTTCAAGCGATCTGTGGAACTTTTCGTCGATAGTATCCAGCATTGTTCGTGAGTTCATTATTCCCGCCTGCACCGGTTTGATTCCCGAATTACCCAACAAAAGTGCCTTCAACTCTTTCAATCGGCCTTTAACCATGGGCACCGCCCCTAGATCCGAAGAGTGTTTTGGGTCAAGTACATCGGGCGAAGCAAAAAACTCTACGTTATCGAAATCTTCGCCAAAGGCAGCCTCCAGCGCCGTGTCATCCTCAATATCGTATTCGGCAAAATGTGTCTTTTTTTCGAGAAACCTGCGCTCGTTAACCTCTCCGTTTATAGCCAACAGGAAGAACGTAAACCCCATGTTTCCAGCCTTGGTCCAATCCTTCTCACTTGTATTGCCACCTTTTCCGCCCAACGTCATCACATTACTGTTGACCAGGGAAAAATTTGACTTGATAGCCATATGGGACGGTGCATCCCCCGGACTCATTGGATTGGACGAATAGTGGCGCAAGGTAAACCGCAGGTTTTTGGTCTTTTCAAGCACTGCGGGTGTCGCCTGTGTTGTTTTGAAGTTCAGTTTGCCCTCGGTTATTTCGTTCATCATTGTGTAGGGAGCCACTCTGTCCGTATCGCTGTAATTGGCCTTGTACGATTCAAAAATCTCGATCGCAGTGCGTTCTGCCGACTCGGATATCGAGTCCCTCCCCTGCTCGTCAAAAAAAACCAGCGGGCTATTGCGCACCATTCGGAAAAGATTGAGGCCATCCGCCTCCCACCCTGCCGGATCCGGGCTGGTCCATCGCTGTAACCACGGGATGTAGTAGCGATCCCCATAGTAATAAAGCCCCGTCGCGTCCCGCTCCTTACCCGAATAGCGAATGGTTTTATAGTCGACGTCCGAACCGGTAAACCATGCAGTTTCGCCGAAGGGATAGAAGACTTCCTGACTGATGATCCGTGCGTCGTCGCCCAGTTCCAGGGTGCAGGACTTCAGGTGATCGACCAGGTTGTACCGGTATTGATCGTTGACCCCGGACGGTGGGTCGCTTACCCAGTGCAACACCCGAACCGTATTGAGTCCGGCCTGCACGGTGATGACGTGCAGCACCTCTGCGGTGCCGTTATCGGTGCGCAGTTCCAGATCCGGCAGGTAACGCACTTCGGCTTTCACGGTTCGGGCATTGGTCTGCAATGAACGAATCTTGCGCACTCGCTGGCCGCCGGTATCGTAGAAATAACATTCACAGTCATTGCGTCTGGAGTCACGTTCCACCGGGCTGACCGACTGCAATTGATTGCGCAGGTCCCACGTCAACAACCGCCCCTGATCCAGCTCCAGCAAGTTGCCCTTGGCATCGAATGCCGCGGCGATTTCATTTTCGGTCGGCGGCACCCCGTTGCGATATGGCAAGCAACGATTGCTGTACCGGGCAGCCTTAAGTTCGCGCCCAGGACTTTGGGCACCCACATGTGTCAGCTTCAGCAAATTGCCGCTTTCGTCATGGCTGTAGGTCTGGCGGTAGGTACTGAGCGCCGCGGGATCGTTACGGCCGACGGATGCCGGCCCTTGATTGGCGGCGCCCGCCTCCCAGCCAATCGCCGCGATCAATTGATAAAAACTGTCATACCAGAATCGACTAACGGGTTCGACGCGTTGATTGTTGAAATAACGCACTGGCAACGCCTTGTCTTCGATACTCAGCACATTACCCATGCGGTCATAGTCATAGAGCAGATGTTGCAACTCGCCGGTACGCTCGCTGTGCGCCCGCCGCGTCATCAAGTGACCACTCTCGGCGCAGTACGTAAGTGTTGTTTGTACGTCGTTGCCCGCCACTTCTCGCGTGACTTGTCCGTCGGCGTTGTACTCGATCTCGCGGACCAGTGTTTGCCACGTGAGCTTGCCGGCCAGTTTGAGTTCGCTCTGGCGCAACCGGCCATCACGGGTGAAGTCAAACCTCTGGGTGTTCTGCCGGGCATCGACCATTTCCAGCACATCACCGTGCGGCCCGTAACGCCACGTCGAGATTGCGCCCTCATCTGGTTCCAGTAACGCCTCACGCTCGGCAATCGGCTCGGGCCAATCCGGTGCAACGGCCTCCAAGGTGAAGTGTTGAGCCTGCCTTGTGCACTGGCCAGTGATCGCGAACGACTCAAACAGCACGGTCCCGCCCGGGCTATCCTGGCGAATCAATTCCCCGCATTGGTTATGATCCTGGGCCTCCGGTTCGGCACGACCATACTCCATGCGTTCAGCACAACGTCGTGGTTCGGTGGCCAGGTGTTCGAACACCGCCACGGGCCGAATCAGGTCGTCGTATTCAACCTCGCGTCGTATGCCGCGGCTGTCCCAGCTGAACAGCACCTGATCGGCCAGGCCAAACAGACTGACTGTCGAGCCGGCATCGACACTGTTCGTGCAAACGGGATGGCCAAGCAGCGAATGCACTGTGGTGATGTTGGCGGGGACTGCGGGGTCGTCTTCGTGCAACGCCCACAGGCGCGGATCCCACTGCCTTATCGGAAAACCCGCTGCATCGTGGAGCGTGCGATTGAATCGCGCCTGAGCGGCGATGCCTTCAACCTCACGCCAATAATCAACCGAACAGACGGGCAATCCTCGCGGATCGAAGACAAACACTTTGGGTGTGTTGTAGTGCATTCCCATCGTCGTGGCCGGCATACCCTGGATATCCTTTTTTTGCCAATGGCCATCTAATCGTGGCGCTGACTGCCTGGCTACTGTCAGAAATTACAGTAGCGACCAGCGGTACACACCCTTGAACCACGACTGTCCATTCCCGCAGCGGATTGGGTGTGCCTTTTTTGTCCCGCCGATTTACTGCCTGGCGGTGACAACCTTTTTGCTCATGGTGTTTCTGACCTTGGTACGCTCGAACACATTCACAGAGGACTTCGTTGCGCCAAAAAAACCTCGCCGGGTCGGGGCATACTTTCCGATGGTCGCTGCACCTTGAAGAGTTTGATAATGAATGTTCCACGCCTTTGTTTTTCGGTCGTACCTCATGAAAGCGAACCCGGTTGTCTCTGTGATCACACTGTTGTTTTCATCAACATCAAACCCATAATCGGTAAATTCCATCGATGCGCTGAGCCCCATTCCGTGCTCAGCGGAAGGTAACTTGTTGTATTGCGCATCTTCTTTTGCACCCTCTACGTGCCTCACCCGCAAAACATTGTCATTGAGCTGATCGACCGTCAGCGAACAACCACTGAAACCCGGTGTAAAAACAAACTCGGGGTCCGTGCCTTTGGGATGGACAGGTATGTCTACATACCCTCCCTGCGCAGCCCAATAGCCGGAGACTGCGCTGGATTGTTCAGGAATTTCACCAGCAGCGATATCGACAACCTTGAGGGCATTGAACTCACCCTTCGCCGCGCCGGAATACGTCATCCGCTGCATTGAAAATATAAAACTGGCGCCTTCTTTATTCGCCAGTTGCGAGCTGACTTGCGGTGAATAAGCGACTTTCGTTGACATCAGCAAGTCGGTGTTAACCCCCACATGGCTAAATTCAGGAATCGACAATGCTTTGAGGATATCCGCTGACTGCCCCGTGAATGGCACCATGTGGATAGGTTTTCCCGCATCAACGGGTTTGGCACCCGGCACTTCGCGCTCATTACCCGTGGCGATTACCGGTGCCCGTAAGCCGTTACTCAAGGGCTTTTTCGAAATGGCTCCACTGTCATCAATCAAGCTGACCGGGTTGTTTCGGGTCATCCAATACAGATTCAGTCCATCCACATTCCCCGCGGGGTCAGGATTCAGCCAACGGAACAACCACGGCACGTAGTACCGAAAACCGTAGTAATAGAGCCTCGTCGCATCGCGCTCCTTACCCGAATAGCGAATGGTTTTATTGCCGACGCCAACCACGTCCGAACCGGTAAACCATGCAGTTTCGCCGAAGGGATAGAAGACTTCCTGACTGATGATGCGTGCGTCGTCGCCCAGTTCCAGGGTGCAGGACTTCAGGTGATCGACCAGGTTGTACCGGTATTGATCGTTGACCCCGGACGGTGGGTCGCTTTCCCAGTGCAACACCCGAACCGTATTGAGTCCGGCCTGCACGGTGATGACGTGCAGCACCTCTGCGGTGCCGTTATCGGTGCGCAGTTCCAGATCCGGCAGGTAACGCACTTCGGCTTTCACGGTTCGGGCATTGGTCTGCAATGAACGAATCTTGCGCACTCGCTGGCCGCCGCTATCGTAGAAATAACATTCACAGTCATTACGTCCGGATTTACGTTCCACCGGGCTGACCGACTGCAATTGATTGCGCAGGTCCCACGTCAACAGCCGCCCCTGATCCAGCTCCAGCAAATTGCCCTTGGCATCGAATGCCGCGGCGATTTCATTTTCGGTCGGCGGCACCCCGTTGCGGTATGGCAAGCAACGATTGCTGTACCGGGCAGCCTTAAGTTCGCGCCCAGGACTTTGGGCACCCACATGTGCCAGCTTCAGCAAATTGCCGCTTTCGTCATGGCTGAAGGTTTGGTGGTAGTTACCGAGCGCAGCAGGATCGTTACGGCCGACGGATGCCGGCCCTTGATTGGGGGCGCCCGCCTCCCAGCCAATTGCCGCGATCAATTGATAAAAACTGTCATAGCTGTATCGACAAACGGGTTCGACGCGTTGATTGTTGAAATAACGCACCGCCAGCGCCTTGTCTTCGATACTCAGCACATTACCCATGCGGTCATAGTCATAGAGCAGATGTTGCAACTCGCCGGTACG
Organism: Pseudomonas sp. 008; assembly: GCF_016861935.1. NCBI lineage: Bacteria > Pseudomonadati > Pseudomonadota > Gammaproteobacteria > Pseudomonadales > Pseudomonadaceae > Pseudomonas > Pseudomonas sp. 008. The sequence continues at coordinate 54,783 of NZ_BOMA01000017.1, forward strand.
CTCGCTGTGCGCCCGCCGCGTCATCAAGTGACCACTCTCGGCGCAGTACGTAAGTGTTGTTTGTACGTCGTTGCCCGCCACTTCTCGCGTGACTTGTCCGTCGGCGTTGTACTCGATCTCGCGGACCAGCGCTTGCCACGTGAGCTTGCCGGCCAGTTTGAGTTCGCTCTGGCGCAACCGACCATCACGGGTGAAGTCAAACCTCTGGGTGTTCTGCCGGGCATCGACCATCTCCAGCACATCACCGTGCGGCCCGTAACGCCACGTCGAGATTGCGCCCTCATCTGGTTCCAGTAACGCCTCACGCTCGGCAATCGGCTCGGGCCAATCCGGGGCAACGGCCGCTAAAGTGAAGTGTTGAGCCTGCCTTGTGCACTGGCCAGTGATCGCGAACGACTCAAACAGCACGGTCCCGCCCGGGCTATCCTGGCGAATCAATTCCCCGCATTGGTTATGATCCTGGGCCTCCGGTTCGGCACGAACATACTCCATGCGTTCAGCACAACGTCGTGGTTCGGTGGCCAGGTGTTCGAACACCGCCACGGGCCGAAGCAGGTCGTCGTATTCAACCTCGCGTCGTATCCCGCGACTGTCCCAGCTGAACAGCACCTGATCGGCCAGGCCTAACAGACTGACTGTCGAGCCGGCATCGACACTGTTCGTGCAAACGGGATGGCCAAGCAGCGAATGCACTGTCGTAAGATTGGCAGGGACTGCAGGGTCGTCCTTGTGCAACGCCCACAGCCGAGGGTCCCACTGTTTTATCGGGAAACCCGCGGCATCGTGGAGCGTGCGATTGAATCGCGCCTGAGCGGCGATGCCTTCAACCTCACGCCAATAATCAACCGAACAGACGGGCAATCCTCGCGGATCGAAGACAAACACTTTGGGTGTGTTGTAGTGCATTCCCATCGTCGAGGCCGGCATGCCCTGGATGTCCTTTTTTTGCCAATGGCCATCTAATCGTGGCGCTTACTGCCTGGCTACTGTCAGAAATTACAGTAGCGACCAGCGGTAGATGCCCCTTGAACCGCGAATGTCCATTCCCGCGGCCCTTCGGTAGGATGGTGGTCATGAGTTCAAGGAGCGTTAAAACATGTTCATCGGCGTCTTGCTGGTCATTACCTGGCTGATCCTGTTGCTGCGCTACCCGGCCAAGGCCGTGCCGGTTTCCGTGGCGGCCGCTGTCGGATTGGGCCTGGTGGCAACGTGGGTGTTCTGGATGGACAACCGCGAAATCAAGCAACTGGCACGCCTTGAGCTGCGCATCACTTACGCACCCGAGCACTGTCCCGCAGACCGGCCGTTGAAGTTGACAATGAAAAACGGCAACGACGTGCCACTGACCGAGTTGCGCTGGCGCATCGCGGCGTATGCGCCGGGCGATACGGTGAACCTGGCCGACAATCAATACGCTGCGCCACGTTATCGCGGCCCCGGTGAATTGCAGGCCGGCGGCAGTTGGGAAGACTGCTTGCCGCTACCGCCCTTGCGCCCCGGCTACCGCCCGCAAACCCTGGAATTTCGCGCTGAACGGTTGCAGGGTAGTTTCTCCGACTGATCCCACTTTTTCTTTTGCACAAGGACCGCGCCATGCCTGTTGCGTTGATTACCGGTTGCTCCAGCGGCATTGGCCGCGCACTTGCCGACACCTTCAAAAATGCCGGTTACGAAGTCTGGGCCAGTGCCCGCAAGGCTGAAGACGTGGCAGCACTCACCGCCGCCGGTTTCACCGCCGTGCAGCTGGACGTTAACGATGGCCCGGCCCTCGAACAGCTGAGCGAGCGGATCAACCAGCAACGCGGCGGCCTCGATGTGCTGATCAACAATGCCGGTTATGGTGCCATGGGGCCGCTACTCGATGGCGGCGTGCCGGCCATGCAGCGCCAGTTCGAAACCAACGTGTTTGCGATTGTCGGCGTCACTCGCGCGATGTTCCCGGTACTGCGTCGCGCCCGGGGGCTGGTGATAAACATCGGCAGCGTTTCCGGGGTTCTGGTCACGCCGTTTGCCGGTGCCTACTGCGCCTCGAAAGCCGCCGTGCATGCCTTGAGCGATGCGTTGCGCATGGAACTGGCGCCGTTCGGCGTGCGGGTCATGGAAGTTCAGCCTGGGGCCATCGCCTCCAGCTTCGCGAAGAATGCCGGCCACGAAGCCGAGCAACTGATCACCGAACAATCACCGTGGTTTCCACTGCGTGAAGGTATTCGTGCACGGGCCAAGGCCTCTCAAGATAAACCAACGCCGGCCAGTGAATTTGCCGCTGGTTTACTGAAGGCAGTACAGCAGAGCAAAACGCCGCGTCTGGTGCGTTTGGGTAACGGCAGCCGGGCGTTGCCGTTGATGGCGGGGTTATTGCCAAAAGGGTTGCTGGAGTCGGGGTTGATGAAGCGGTTCGGGTTGCGCGGGCAGCTCTGAGACCGCGAAGGCGTCAGAACAAAACTTTCAGACTTTCAGGAAACAGCATGACCGACTACACCGAATACTTTGACGAAGTGATCCAGGCCCACGTAGCCATCGAGCAATGGTTGGCCGAGGAGCGGGACGAGGCCGAGCTTGAGCAATTGCTGACGCGTTTTTCACCGCAGTTTTCCATGGTCTCGCCGTTGGGCCGGGTACTGGATTTCGAGGCGTTGAATGAATTGTTTCTGCTCGCGGGCGGGAAGAAGCTCGGGTTCAGGATTGAGCTCAGCGAGTTGCGAGGTGTTGCGCTGTATGACGGTGGCGCAGTGGTCAGTTACCGCGAGCAACAGACCGATGCGACGGGGCTGCATTCGGATCGGCGGTCCTCGGTGGTGTTTGAGAAACAGGCCGATGGCAAGGTGGTTTGGCGGCATTTGCATGAGACGTTTTGCCAAGGCTGACACGGCCACTTTTTGTGGCGAGGGGGCTTGCCCCCGTTCGGCGGCGCAGCCGTCGCAAGGCTGATTCCGCGGTGTGTCTGACCGTACCGGTTTGCAGATTTTTGGGGGCTGCTGCGCAGCCCAACGGGGGCAAGCCCCCTCGCCACAGGTTATTCGCCAGCCGGGGGGGTCACCACCACCGTACACGTAATCCCCGCCGCCAACAGCACGCCCTCCGGCACTTCATCAATATGAATCCTTACTGGCACCCGCTGCGCCAGACGCACCCAGTTAAAAGTCGGATTCACATCAGCGATCAGCTCGCGGCTTTCCGGATTATCGCGGTCGTAGATGCCGCGAGAAATACTTTCCACGTGGCCCTTGAGCACTTCGCCACTCATCAATTGCATGTCGGCTTTATCGCCCACGCGAACATGCGGCAGTTTGGTTTCTTCGAAGAAGCCATAAACCCAGAACGAGTTCATGTCGACCACCGCCATTTTCGCTTCGCCGATGCGCGCATAGTCACCGCGATGGACATTGAGGTTGGTGACGTAGCCGTCCACCGCCGCCCGCACTTCGGTGCGTTGGAGGTTCAGTTCGGCGGCTTCCAGTTGCGCTTGTGCGTTCTGGTAATCGGCCAGGGCCGAGTCGGCGATGTTGGTGGCGTCGTCGCGATTTTCCCGGGAGATCACCAGGTTGTCGAGGTCGGCGCGGCGATGGGCGTTGACCTTGCGCATCTCCCACGTGGCCTTGCGCGAGGCCACCAGGCTCTGCGCCTGTTTCACCGCGAGACGGTAGTGCTCGGGGTCGATGCGCATCAGCAAGTCGCCCTTTTTCACCAACTGGTTATCGCGCACCGGCACCTCCACCACCTCACCGGTCACGTCGGCGGCGACGTTGATGATGTCGGCGCGCACCCGGCCGTCACGGGTCCAGGGCGTGTTCATGTAATGCACCCACAAGGTCCGGCCGATCCACAGGGCAAGGGCCAGCACCAGCAGGGTCGCGAGCAGGCTGAAAAGCTTTTTCATCAAGGCCTTCTTCAGTGATAGAGAGTCAACGGTAGACAGTCAGCGCCAAAGCGCCGAACAGACAGGTAAACAGGCTCAGGCGCAGCAGCGCCGGGTGCCAGAAGAAACGGTACAGATCGAACCCGGACAAGAACCGGTCAAGCGCCCAGGCCAGCGCCGCCGCAATGAAAAACATCAGGGTCATGGTCGGCATGTACACGCCGTGGAAGGCGATTTCACGAGGCATGTTCAAGTCCTTGGGGCTTGGCAATGGTGTATGAGGCCAGCGGCGATTGCGGGTCGAGCAACGAGGTGCGGATGAAGTGCAGGTAGCTCTTCACCCGGCGCAAGGCAGAGGTATCGAAGTGTGGCGCGAAGGGTTCGTCGGTGGCCTGCACGCGGCCGATCGCGTGGTCGACGGCGACCAGCGCCCGCTCCAGATTGCTCTGGCCCGGTTGCAGAAACAGCCGCACCAGCGAACGCCCCATCACCCGTATGGACTGGCGCCATGGCTGGGATTCGGCATACGCCGGGTGCACCGGCAGAATCGCTTGTTCCTTACGCAGTTCGATAATCGCGTGGCCGACTTCCAGCACCACCAACATCCAGCGCAACAAGTCCCGTTGCACCTGCGGCTGCCCCACTGCAAGGCCGTAGGCCTGATGCAGCAAGTCCCGCGTGCGGCTTTCGAAACTCGACGCCAGCCCTTTGAGTTTGCCGCTGATGGCGTACACCACTTGCCCGCGCAAGTCCTGCTCCAGCCGCCGCCACAACCAGCGGCTGTTGGGCGGCAGAATGATTGCCCCGGCCGCCGCGCACACCAGCATGCCCATCACCATGGCGATGTAGTCGTTGATGAAGGCGTAAGGGTTGTAGACCGTAAGGTTGTCCGGCACCGAACCGGTGCTGAAGAAGATCAGCAACCCCAGGCCGACACCGGCGTATTGCGGCCGAGAAGTGAGGAACGAGCCGAGCACGATCACCGGCGCGAGCATCACGCAAAGCAATGGAAAACCGTCGATCCAGGGAAAGATAAAAAACATCTCGACGAAGCCGATCAGCGCCCCGAGCAAGGTCCCGCAGGCCATCTGAAACGCCATGCGCTTGGGGTTCGGTGTCGCCGCTGAAAGGCCGACGGTGGCGGCGGCGATCAGGGTCATGGTCGCCCCGCTCGGCCACGCGGTGGCCACCCAATAGCTGCCGAGCACCACAAGGATGAACGCGGCGCGAATCCCCGACGCGGCCGAGGCCAGCCAATTGGTTTGCGGGGTGAAGGGTTCGTCCCAACGCTCCCGTTCGTGGCTGTGATCGGCCAGGGACGCGTGGGTCTGTGCATAACTGTGCAAGTCGTCGACGAAGCGATAAAGCAGTTCGTAGGCGGTGTGAAAATCCAACTGCTCGGCGTCGCTCGGATCGCTCTCCTGAAAGCTCGCCCGCAACTTGCGCACCCGCGCCGGCAAGTTGTCCTTGTAGATCGCCAAGGCGCTGGCCAGGCGAGCGGCATCAGGGCTGGTCAACGCACGACCGCTGAAACCGTCGAGCACTTCGGCCAGGTCCTGCAACCCTGGTTTGATCGCCGCGACAACATGATCGGCGCCGCTGCCGCGCAGGCGCTCGAGCAACTGATGCAGGGCATTGAAGCGTGTGGTGACGCCCATGAACTCGCTGTTCAAACGACTGAGTCGCCCGTTGCGTCGACGCATATGCGGGTCTTCGAACACCGTGACACTGCGCAATCCTTCCAGGCCCACCGCTTCGGCGATGAACCGAACGTTGCTTGCTTCAAACGCTTCGCGCCGACTGCGACCGCGCAAGCCATCAGTAACGAACAACGCAAACACACCGAAGCGTTGATACAACGCATTGCGCATCGCCGCACTGGCGGTTTGCGGCAGGATCGCGGCGCTGACCAGCGTCGAGCAGAGAATCCCCAGGGAGATTTCCAGCACTCGCCAGACCGCAGCCATGAATGCGCCGTCCGGGTGAGCCAGAGCGGGCAGCCCAACCATCGCCGCCGTATAACCGGCGAGCACAAATCCATAGGCGCGGAAGTTGCGACAACGCGCTGCGCCAGCCGTGCACAGGCCGACCCAGATCGCCAGCGAGCCGAGGAACAGTTCGGTGTTCTGCGCGAACAAGGCAATCAGCGCGACCATCACCGCCGACCCGGCCAACGTGCCGAGGAAGCGATAGAAACTCTTGGCGAACACCTGGCCGCTTTGCGGTTGCATGACGATGAACACGGTGATCATCGCGGTGCGCGGTTGCGGCAATTCAAGACGCATGGCCAGCCACAGCGTGAGGAATGCGGCGAACAGCACCTTGAAAATGTAGACCCAAGTCACGCCGTCGCTGCGCGCCCAGTCGAAGAAACCCCGGCGCCATTCAAGGGAATACAGCCAGCGCAAAGGTGCGGGCAAGGGAGTCATGAAATTTTGCTCAATGGTCTAGGGCTTGAGGAACTGTGGGTGTGCCTGAAACGTCGTGCTCACTTCAAAAGGCTCGGGGTTTTCGGGGGCTGGGTTTTCTCGGCTCTCGGGACGTCGTCGCCCGCATCGAGTCCGCCGCCGAGCGCCGTCACCAACTCCGCATGAGCACTCAACCGCGCAGCCTGAACCTGCTGCTGCACTTGCTGTTGCTTGAACAACAAGGTCTGCGCATTGAGTACGTTGAGGTAATCGGTGAGCCCACGTTGATAGGCGATCATCGCGATGTCGTAGGTCTTCTGCGCCGTGGCCACCGATTCGGCGGCGAACGTTTGCTGCTTGTCCATCGACTCGCGGCGGATCAACTGGTCGGAGATGTTCTTCAGCGCATTGACCAGCGTCTGGTTGTATTTGGCCACGGCGATGTCATAACCGGCCGAGGCTTCACCCAACTCGGAACGCAAACGGCCGCCATCGAAAATCGGCAATGTAATCGCAGGCCCCACGCTGTAGTTGAGCTTCTTGCCGGTCAGGAACTCCAGCACACCGCCGCCAGTGGCCATGTAACCGAGGCTGCCGACCAGATCGACGTTGGGGTAGAAACCTGCGTGAGCGACATCGATGCCCCGCGCCTGGGCCGCCACTTGCCAACGACTGGCAACCACGTCCGGGCGTTGCCCGAGCAATTGCGCCGGCAGCGACGACGGTAACTTCAGCGCCGTCCCCAACGACAGCGTCGGCCGTTGCAACTGCGCGCCCTGCCCCGGCCCCTTACCGGCCAAGGCCGCGAGCTGGTTACGGCTGAGGGCGATTTCTTCATCCAGCGCATCGAGTTGGCGATGGGTTTCCGGTAGCGGCGTTTCGGCCTGGCTGACTTCGAAGTGCGTGCCGATGCCACCGTCCAGGCGTTTTTGCGCCAGGTCGAGGATTTGCTGTTGCTGCTTCAAGGTCGCCGCGACGATGTCCCGTTGCGCGTAATGCAACGAGAGTTCGATGTAGGCACGCACGATGTTGTTCTGCAATTCGAGCTGGGCCTGCCGTGCTTCGGCAGCGCTCATGTGCGCCATGTCCACCGCTTGCTCGGTGGCGTTGCTTTCGCGCCCCCAGAGGTCGAGGGCATAGCTGAAGCCCAGCGCGGCGTTGTTGTCCCAAGTGGTGGTGTTGGCCAACTCACCGGGGCCGTAGAACTGATCGGTGGGCCAGTTGTGGCGTTTGAGGGTCGACTGGCCATTGATCTGCAGCGACTCGGCGGACTCGGCAATACCCGCCATGGACCGGGCCTGACGCACTCGCGCGGCGGCCATGGCCATGTTCGGACTATCTCGCAGGGCGAGGGAGATCCAGCGGTTCAGTTGCGGGTCGCCGTAGGCTTGCCACCATTGGGCGGTGGGCCAGTGAGCGTCCCGGGCGGCGCTCTGGATGGCTTCGTCGGTGGCCAATGAATTGGCCTCCAGTGCCTTGCCTTGTGGGGCAATACCGCCGGTTCCGATGCAGCCGCTGATTGCCAGGGTTAAAGCCAAAACACTGAGCGTCTTGAGCGCTCTGTTGATGCGACGCGGCACTGCTGCAAATTCCTGAAAGGGGGGAGAGTCACGAGATCCTGTAGGAGCCGGCTTGCTGGCGATGGGAACGCCGCGGTCTATCTGAAGACCGCAGTGATGCCATCGCCAGCAAGCCGGCTCCTACAGTCGGCGCAATTCTAGGGGTGGGCCTTGTTGGCGATAAGCCGGGAATCTTGTGAATCTTTGTTACCGTTAACGAGATAATCCCTTGGTCGGGGTCTCAGTCTCTGAAACTTCGTGTCACAATTTGCCATCCGCCAAGAGAGCACCCCATGGACACTTTGCAAAACATGCGCGCCTTCAGTTACGTGGCCGAGGCCGGCAGCTTCACCGCCGCCGCCGTACAACTGGACACCACCACGGCCAATGTCTCGCGCGCGGTCTCCAACCTGGAAGCCCACCTGCAAACCCGCCTGCTCAACCGCACCACCCGGCGCATTGCCCTGACCGAAGCGGGCAAGCGCTATCTGTTGCGCTGCGAGCAGATCCTGGCCTATGTCGAAGAAGCCGAAGCCGAGGCCAGTGACGCCCACGCGCGCCCGGCCGGGCAGCTCAAGGTGCACACCATGACCGGCATCGGTCAGCACTTCGTGATCGACGCCATCGCTCGCTACCGCAAGACCCACCCCGACGTGACCTTCGACCTGACCATGGCCAACCGTGTGCCGGACTTGCTCGACGAGGGCTACGACGTGTCCATCGTGCTCGCCAGCGAACTGCCCGACTCGGGCTTCGTCTCCCAGCGTTTGGGCATCACCTACAGCATCGTTTGCGCATCCCCCGCCTATGTAAAAGCCAACGGCTGCGCGCAGAAGCCCAGCGATTTGCTCAATCACATGTGCTTGCGCCTGGTGAGCCCGGTGATCCCCCTGGAAAAGTGGGCCTTCGACGGCCCGGAAGGCCAGGAAATGGTCACCATCAACAGCTCACCGTTCTTGGTGAACTCCGCTGACGCGATGAAGACAGCGATCACCAGTGGCATGGGCGTTGGTGTGTTGCCGGTGTATGCGGCGATTGAAGGGCTGCGCAACGGTACGCTGGTACGGGTGATGCCAAAGTACCGCTCGCAGGAATTGAACCTGTATGCGATTTACCCGTCGCGGCAGTATCTGGACGCGAAGATCAAGACGTGGGTCGAGTATTTGCGCGGGTCGTTGCCGGAGATTCTGGCGGCGCATCAGGCGGAATTGGCGGCGTATGAGTTGAGTGGGAGCTTGGGTGGGGCTCGGGTGGCGAACTGATTTCACGGTCCTACAGACGCGGTGATTTTTGGGGAGGTTTCCGACAAGTTTTGGCTGTTGTTGCGTCGGAAGCGAAGTGGGTAGGCTTTGTGGGTCGCTGCAAAATCAGCGATCAGGTCTGGAAAACCTGGCGAACACTGACCACACCCCATGGCATACTGCGGCGCTTTTTACTGCACGCAATCCTTGTTATGGCGGCTGTGCGCGGGAGACCTTCGGGTCTGCCGGGTTTTGGTGGGTGTTCCGGTTTTTCCAGTCCGCGCACAGCTGCCACCCTTTCGTCTGGAAAACGAAAGATGGCAGTTCCACTTCATCTGCCAATGAGTACTTCCGCATGATTAAAGAAACACCGAACCCTCCGGAAACCGACGACGTTTCGCCCTACGAATCTCTCGATTCCAAAAAACTCAACGAAGCCGCCGAACGCGCGCTCGACCACTACCTCAAGCCCACTCCGAAAAAACCAGAAGGCCGCAAGCCAAGCAGGATGTTTCAGGTTGCGCCGGACATGGACAACGAAAGCCTGCTGGCCCATGTCTGCGAATCCCTGGCCTCGGCCAGCGTCATGACCAGCGACATCGCAGCCTACGTCGATGCCCCGCAGCGGTATACGATCCTGGCGATTCAGCAGGTCATCATGTTGGCCGAGCTGGCAGTGAACCGAGTACTGGATAACGTCGACGTACCGAAGCCTGCGCCACACAGCTGACCCGTTGTAGGAGCGAGGCCGTGGCGAGGGGGCTTTCCCCCGTTTGAGTGCGTAGCACTCACAATATCTTTGGACCACCAGAGATTTTGGGGCTGCTTCGCAGCCCAACGGGGGCAAGCCCCCTCGCCACAGGTCGCGCCTACAGTTTTGGATGGCGTACACCCTCGCATAATGTCCGCGAAGAATGTTAGCTTGCTTGGCAATCTCCACGCCCGACGAGCCCCTCTCCAATGAAAAAAACCGTCCTCGCCTTCAGCCGCATCACCCCGCCCATGATCGAACGCCTGCAACAGGATTTCGATGTGATTGTGCCGAACCCGAAAAACGGCGACATTGCCGCCCAGTTCAACGAAGCCCTACCCCACGCTCACGGCCTGATCGGCGTTGGCCGCAAACTCGGTCGCGCACAACTGGAAAACGCCAGCAAACTGGAAGTGGTCTCCAGCGTCTCCGTCGGCTACGACAACTACGACCTCGCCTATTTCAACGAACGCGGGATCATGCTCACCAACACCCCCGACGTACTCACCGAAAGCACCGCTGATCTGGCCTTCGCCCTGCTGATGAGCAGCGCCCGCCGCATCGCCGAGCTGGACGCCTGGACCAAGGCTGGCCAATGGCAAGCCACCGTCGGCGCACCGTTGTTCGGCAGCGATGTGCATGGCAAAACCTTAGGCATCGTCGGCATGGGCAACATTGGCGCGGCCATCGCCCGTCGTGGTCGACTGGGCTTCAACATGCCGGTCATCTACAGCGGCAACAGTCGCAAGACCGCACTGGAACAAGAACTCGGCGCACAGTTCCGTAGCCTGGATCAACTGCTGGCCGAAGCCGATTTCGTCTGCCTGGTGGTGCCGCTCAGCGAAAAAACCAGGCACCTGATCAGCCACCGTGAACTGGCGTTGATGAAACCGAGCGCCATTCTGGTGAACATCGCCCGCGGCCCGGTGGTGGACGAACCGGCGCTGGTCGAAGCGCTGCAAAACAACCGGATTCGTGGCGCCGGGCTGGACGTTTACGAGAAAGAACCACTGGCTGAATCACCGCTGTTCCAACTGAAAAACGCCGTGACCCTGCCGCATATCGGCTCGGCCACACACGAAACCCGCGAAGCGATGGCCAACCGTGCGCTGGCTAACTTGCGCAGTGCCTTGTTGGGTGAACGACCGCAGGATCTGGTGAACCCACAAGTGTGGAAAGGCTGATCAAAACGGGCAGGTGTTTTAAACGCCTGCCCTTTCAATACACAACTTGCAATTCAGTCTGCCGCCGAAAAACAGATACACGCTATAGACTCTCCACTACTTAGCTGCTTACGGAGCCTACTTATGGAGAACCCTCATATTGAACCACCTGACAACCGACCAGATCATCAGATACAGCAAAGTAATATTGATGGCGTATATCAGTTTTTTTGGCCTGCTGGTGATGTATAGCAACTTCACTGACTACGCAACAAACTATGAATATGTCGCTCACGTCCTAAGCATGGACACGACTCAAAACAACGAAAAAACCAGCTATCGGGCAATCACCTCTCCCCTGCTTCACCACCGTATCTACTGGCTCATCATTACCCTCGAAGTGACGTATACCGTTTATTGCCTAATGGGTACATATCAGCTTTTTCGGAATATTCACGCTTCAGCCAAAAAGTTTCACGAGGCTAAAAAATTCTCCATCATCGGCTTATTGATCGGTTTGTTTATTTATTACGTCTGCCTGCAAGTCGTGGGTGTCGAGTGGTTCAACATGGACAAATCACAAACATGGAACGCCAAAGACTGGGCTCGGCATATTGTTGACTTTATGTTGCCATTATTAATGTATGTGACGCTGAAGATCGAGCGCTGAGACAGACCGCGCTCGACCATTAATCAGCTCAAGCCAACTTACCGCTCGCCTGCACCATCGGTGCCTTGGGCTTACGAAACACCAGCACATTGCCCAACATCACCAGCACCAACCCCACCAATGCCGGCGCCGTCCATTGATAGCCCTCGGCAAACGCCGACACATTCAGCGCGACCACGGGGAACAACACGGTGCAATACGCCGCCCGCTCCGGCCCCATGCGCCCGACCAGCGTCAAGTAGGCGGTGAAGCCAATCACCGAGCCCGGTATCACCAGGTACAGCAACGAGCCGATGTAACGGGCGTTCCATTCCATGTCGAACGGGATGCCTTTGACCAGGCACCACACTGACAACATCGCCGCGCCATAAGCCATGCCCCAGGCATTGGTGGTCAGGGGTTTCAGGCCGGCCCTCTGCTGCAGACTCGACAGCATGTTGCCCGCCGAGAAGCACAAGGTTCCGAGCAACGCCAGAGCCAACCCGAGCAAGGTTTCCGGGCTGGCGGTATGACCGGCAAGCTCCGGCCAGAACAACAGACCAAGACCGAGCAAGCCCAGCGCGCCGCCCATCAGCACGTTGCGGGCGATTTTCTGGCCGAAGAACACCCGCGCATTGAAGGCGTTCCACAATGTTGCGGTGGAAAACACCACGGCGACCAGGCCGCTGGGGATCCATTGGCTGGCGGTGAGGAAGCACATGAAATTGATACAGAACAGGCACAGCCCCTGCGCCAGGCAAATCAGATGCCCGCGACGGTTCATCACTTGCAGGCGCCGGCTGAGCAGCAACATCACGAACAGCACCAGCGCGGCGAGACCGAAGCGATAGACGATCGACACTGGAATCGCCACCACGCCCAGTTGCCATTTCAAGGCAATCCAGGTGGTGCCCCAGATCAATACGGTCAGCAGGTATAACGAGAGGTTCATGGTGAAGACTCCTGAATAGGCCTTCAGTGTCCGGCGCGACACCCTTTTGCACTTGCATAAACTTGCGCTTTTGTCGGTCGGCAGGCTGGCAGGCCAGCGTCTACGGAGTAGGATGCAAGGCGTTGGAGAGAACCGATCATGGCCGCACTGGAAACGTTGCAAGTCTTTCAAGCCCTCAACCGCTCGCCCAATGCTCGCCTGGAGCACAGCGCCGAGCTCGGTGACGGCATGGCTGCGGCTTTGTGGAGCAACCACCATGACGCCCAGGACTACGAAGCGCCGAGCCATCACACTTTGTCGTGCTACATCGCCGGCGGTACCGGCACCTTTCGCCGCGACCAGCCCGGCACCAAGGGCGGCCCGGACAAGCTGTGCATTCTGCCGGCCGACCATCAGTCTGGCTGGGTGATCAACGGCGACATTCGCCTGGCCCACCTGTATTTCAGCCCCGAACAATTTGCCCTTGGTTGCGTCACGCTGCTGGATCGCGAGCCGCGGGAATTGCAGTTGCGCGAGCGCACGTTCCTCGAAGACCCGCAGCAAGTACGGCACTTTCGGCAGTTGATCACCCTCAACTGGGACGAACCCGGCGAACGCCTGCTCACCAGCAGCCTGGCCCACGAGATGCTCAGCCACGCCTTGCTCAGCCAGGTTGGTGTGCGTCAGGGCTTGCGCCTCAAGGGTGGATTGGCGGCGCATCAGCGGCGGCAGCTGGTGGAGTTCATCGACAGTCAGTTGGCGGAGGCGATCAGCCTTGGGCAATTGGCGAGCTTGTGCGCGCTGTCGGAATATCACTTTGCGCGGATGTTTCGTGTGAGCTTCGGCTTGCCGCCGCATCAGTATGTGTTGGCGCGGCGATTGAGCCGGGCTCGGGAGTTATTGCGCGCAACATCGCAGCCATTGGGGGAAATTGCGCTGGCGTGCGGTTTTGCCAGTGCCAGTCACTTTACCAATCGGTTTCGCCAGGCTTTGGGTGGGACGCCTGGCGAGTATCGTCAGGCATTTCGTTAGAACCCATTGCGCAATATACGCGCTCTCTTATTGCGAGACATTATTAAAATCACTAAACATCTGTCAGATTTGACAGTAGCCATATAAATACTGAAAGCGGATCATTTTTAACTCAATCTATGGAGAGATAAAAATGTCCGCAGGCATGCTTATTGAACTGAACTCCAAAATTCTGAAAAAAGGCCCCTTCGCATCCGGCACTGTGAAATCAACAATTGAAAGCCGCCCCGACTTTGAAAGCACCCAAGTTATTTTCAGGCGCATTTCAGACAGTGCAATCCAGATCATAGGAATAATGAACGGCAGACACTGGGAGTTTATTTTCAAGGACAATCTCACACTCGGGAAATATAATATTGGGGCTCCCGAAATCAACAATTTCATATATGTGCAAACAGTCCCACACGATCCTGATTATGATCACGTTTTTATCGCCGACCCTGGAAGTGGAGGAATAACAGTCATCAAGGTTGACTTTGTTAAGGGAGAGCTCGAGTTTGACTTTAAATGTACCGTAACACGGGAAGGTTTTCCCGGCACCACGACCAAAACAGAGGGCAAAGTCGCTGTTTCGGGCATGCAACAAACCCGTCAGCACCCCGTCCATAAGTAGTGATCGGCGCGCCTGTCACCAAAGCGACAGGGTTCCTCAAGCATTTAAATTCTGGCGATGGGACGTGCCCCCTCACCACAGCAAGCTCCTTTGCCACAGGGGACCGGTGGACACTGAAACAAGGAGGGGCCTGCAACGCAGGCCCCTTTTTTAGTTGGAAAGCAGTGGGAATATAGTGCCGCCTTAGACCTCAGCCATTGAGCGCAGCCTGTTCGTTCTCGAGAAACTCTTCTTCCAGCAGCACATCAGCATGTGCGCCCCTGTCGAACGGCACCACAGCGGCGCGTGGTTTGCCGCGTAATTTGCCAAACATATGCTCCAGCGCATGTTCAAGTTTTTCGGCTGCCCCGTCGATCGCCAGTTCCAGGGAGGCGGCTTTATGGGTAACGGAAATCGGTTGATGGCCTTTTGGCCGCGCTTCCAGCTGGCAGCGCATGTCATGGGGACCAGGCTTGTCGCCGTTCTCGTCCCGCAGATGGACCTCGACGCGGGTCAGGTCCTCTTCATAACGTTCGAGCGTGCTCTCAATGGTAGTACGTACCCACTCCTCCAGTCGTTTACTGCTTTGAATATGGTTATCGCTATTGACTTGGATTTGCATAGTTCTTCCCTTATTTCAGCTAGCTCGCAAGAGGCGCATCGGCTGGCCCTTGGGCGTCATCACCGCAACCTCTTGGTTACACAATCGGTGTGTGCGCGGAACATTTCAACCCCTAAAAAAAGATAAATATTCATACGCAAAAAAAGCCGGACAACGAGCAAAAGCGCTGTTAATGTCGGGAGTTGGGTCGGCCCTGTCCTCAGTCAAAAATGGTCACATCTGCCGCGCCCCCCAGCGGATGCAGGTCACGAAAAATCCCCGCCTCTTCCACCAGCCAGTCATGCACCGCGCGCACGCCCGGATGGCTCAGCGCACCCGGCGCGTAGAGCAGCACGTAGCGCTTGTGATTAGGCACCGCCAAGCCAAACGGCACGATCAGCGTACCCCGTTCCAGCTCATCGTTAAGCAGCGTTCGCCGCGCAATCGCCACGCCCATCCCGGCAATCGCCGCTTCGATGGTCAGGTGATTGCGGTTGAAGGTGTGCCCGCGCCGCACATCCGCGCCTTCGAAGCCGATGGCATTGAGGTAAAACTCCCATTCCGCGTACTCGTAGCTACCGCGCCACGCGGTGATGTCGTGCAACAACGGAAAGTGCATCAAGTCTGCCGGCCCGTGCAGCGGCGGACGTCCTCGCAACAGGCTCGGGGCGCACACCGGAAATATCTGCTCGTCGAGCAAGGCTGTGGATAACAATCCGGGATAGCTGCCGTCATTCAGATCGATCGCCAGGTCGAAATCTCCCTCGTGCAACGGCACGCTGCTGTCCTCCGCCACCAGGCGCAATTGAATGTCCGGGAAGCGCTGCTGCAAACGCGGCAAACGCGGGGTCAGCCATTTGCTCAGGAACGAGGGAATCGAACGCACCCGCAAAATCCCGCTGATCATTCCCGCATCCAGTCGTCGCAATTCTGCGTCGATGCTGCCGTAAGCCTCGTTGACCGTAATGGCCAGGCGCTGGCCTTGCGCACTCAATTCCACGCCACGAGCGCGACGGTGGAACAGGCGAAAACCCAGCCGCTCCTCCAGTTGCCGAATTTGCTGACTGACCGCACCCGGCGTGATGTGCAGTTCTTCGGCACAACGGGTGAACGACAGGTGCCGCGCGGCACAGGAAAACACGTGCAGCCAGACATAAGTCTGGGCGTGCAATTGACGACTCATCGTTTAGTCCTGCTAAAGGCTATCTTAGGAAGTTTCGTTGGTCACGTAGGACCGAGGTAGGCAGTATCGCCGACATTGCGCTTGGCCTACAAAAATGGCGGCGATTTCTCTTCCATTGCTTGTATAGGCTTTAGCATGGCTATCAGTGTTTTCGATCTCTTCAAAGTCGGCATCGGTCCGTCCAGTTCCCACACCGTCGGCCCGATGCGCGCTGCAGCGACCTTTGCCCAAGCACTGATTGACCAGAATTTACTGGCCGCCGTACGTCGGGTAGAAATCCGCCTTTACGGTTCGCTTTCAGCCACCGGCGTCGGCCATGCCACCGACCGCGCCTGTGTCATGGGCCTGATGGGCGAATGGCCGGATAGCATCGACCCGACCACCATCGATTCGCGCATCCAGCACCTGCGGGAAACCGGCAAGCTGTCCCTGGCCGGCAAAGCGACCATCGCCTTCAACTGGCAGCACGATCTCCTGCTGCTCGACGAGAGCCTGCCCTACCACCCTAACGCCATGTCCCTGACAGCCTTCGGCGAAACCGGTGAGCTGTTCGAGCAGACGTACTACTCGGTGGGCGGCGGTTTCATCATCGACGCGGCCGAAGCCGAGTCCGGCGTTGCGCCGGCCAGCGACGTCGTGCTGCCGTACGATTTTTCCAGCGCCGCCGAATTGCTCAAGCTCTGCAAACAGCACGGTCTGCGGGTGTCCGAATTGATGATGGCCAATGAATTGGCCTGGCGCAGCGAAGCCGAAGTCCGTCAGGGCCTGTTGCACATCTGGTCGGTAATGCGCGAGTGCGTCGAGCAAGGCTTGCGTCACGAAGGCATCCTTCCCGGCGGTCTGAATGTTCCGCGCCGCGCCGCGAAATTGCATCGCAGCCTGTTGGAAATCGGCAAACCGAACGTCATCAGCTCCACCCTGTCTGCCATGGAGTGGGTGAACCTGTTCGCCCTCGCCGTGAACGAAGAAAACGCCGCGGGCGGACGGATGGTCACCGCACCTACAAACGGGGCGGCGGGGATCATTCCGGCCGTGCTGCACTACTACATGAAATTCAACCCGGACGCGTCGGACGATGACGTCGTGGCGTTCTTTTTGGGCGCGGCCGCCGTAGGCATTCTCTGTAAGAAAAACGCCTCGATCTCTGGCGCAGAAGTCGGCTGCCAGGGTGAGGTCGGTTCCGCCTGTGCCATGGCCGCCGCCGGTTTGGCCGACGTGCTCGGCGCCACCCCGGAGCAACTGGAAAACGCCGCTGAAATCGGCCTGGAACACAACCTCGGCCTGACCTGCGACCCGGTCGGCGGTCTGGTGCAAGTGCCGTGCATCGAGCGCAACGCGATTGCCGCGGTGAAGGCGATCAACGCCACGCAAATGGCCCTGCGCGGTGACGGCAAACACTTCATTTCCCTGGACCGGGTGATCCGCACCATGCGCGATACCGGCGCCGATATGCACGACAAATACAAAGAAACTTCACGGGGCGGCCTGGCTGTCAGCTGGGTGGAATGCTGAGGAGCATCTCCTGACCGTCCCGGCAGGCCGTTTGAAACGTAGCGAGCGAAGACAAGACAAGGTAAAAACAGGCGAGGACGCGGAGTTTACTGGCTGTAAATGAGCATTCCGAGCCTGTTTTTAACGCAGGATTGTCGAGCGCAGTAGTTTCAAACGGTCTGCCCGCCGTGAGCCCGAGTAAAAACAATAACGAGGCGAAAACGATGACCGATGTACGTACACCTGCTGCCGATAATCCCGCTGTAGACCTCACACGCAGTAGCGAAATAACCCACAAAGGCTGGAGTAAACACGACACCACCTGGATGCTTGGCCTCTATGGCACAGCGATTGGCGCCGGCACGCTGTTTTTGCCGATCAACGCCGGCGTGGGTGGTTTCTGGCCGCTGCTGATCCTGGCAGTGCTGGCGTTTCCGATGACATTCTTTGCACACCGCGGCCTGACTCGTTTCGTGTTGTCCGGTCGTTCCGGGGACATCACTGAAGTGGTGGAAGAACACTTCGGCATCGGTGCCGGCAAGCTGATCACGCTGCTGTATTTCTTCGCGATTTTCCCGATTCTGCTGGTGTACAGCGTAGCGCTGACCAATACCCTGAGCAGCCTCATGGAGCACCAGTTGCACATGACGCCACCGCCTCGGGCGATCCTGTCACTGGGGTTGATTCTCGGCCTGATGGCCATCGTCCGTTGTGGTCAGGGCGTCATCGTCAAATGCATGAGTGTGCTGGTTTACCCGTTCGTCGCGGCATTGCTGCTACTGGGCATCAGCCTGATCCCGAACTGGAACGGCGCGTTCTTCGCCACCGCCAGCGAGGGCATGCCGTTGCCGCTGTTCTTCAAGACCTTGTGGCTGGCGATCCCGGTGATGGTGTTCTCGTTCAACCATTCGCCGATCATTTCCGCCTTCGCCGTCGATCAGAAGCAGCGTTACGGCAAGCAAGCCGAACGCAAAAGCAGCGGCATTCTGGCGATCGCTCACGCCATGATGGTCGTCACGGTGATGTTCTTTTGCTTCAGCTGCGTGCTGGCGTTGTCCCCGGCTGATTTGGCCGCGGCGAAGGCGCAGAACATTTCGATCCTGTCGTACCTGGCCAACCACTTCCAGACACCGGTCATCGCTTACGCCGCGCCGCTGATTGCGCTGGTGGCAATCACCAAATCCTTCCTGGGCCATTACATCGGCGCCAGCGAAGGCTTTCAGGGCCTGATCGTGAAAAGCCTGCGTGGCCGTGGTCGAGTCGTCTCTGCCGGCTGGCTGAACCGCCTCACTGCGCTGTTCATGATCCTCAGTTGCTGGGCCGTGGCGACCTTCAACCCGAGCATCCTGGGCATGATCGAAACCCTCGGCGGGCCGATCATCGCCTGCCTGTTGTTCCTGATGCCGATGTACGCCATCCGCCGCGTACCGGCCTTGCGCCAGTACTCGGGCCAGGCCTCCAACGTGTTCGTGGTGTTGGTCGGTCTGATTGCACTGTCTGCGATCATCTATTCATTTATGCCCTGAAACGGGCAGGCAAAAAGAAGGCGGGCCAGAGTGCCCGCCGTTTTTTTGCCGTAAACATTGTCCGACAGTTTTTCCGGCATGCCCCTTGCTATCTCCCTTGTGCGGCACGGAAGAAAGCGCATGAACATGGAAGGCCGGTGGTCTGGTATTGCGAACTAATCCCGATCATGGCCGTCAACAACTGCACGTTCAATCAGGCGGTGACGCATTATGGACAACCCTTTTCAGCTCATTACCGATGCTTTTGCAGCGGATTATCAAATCAACCTGAGCATCCAGGGCCTGGACGGCAGCATCATGCTGACCCTCTCCAACGCTGGCCGCGTGGTGGCCAAACGGATGATCAGCGCCGAACAACGCAATGACCCCAAGCGCCTCAAACGTCTGGTACAAAGCATTCAGTTCGGCATCGCCATCGAACAGGGTGAATGTGCCGTGGCCATCCTCGAAGCCATGACCGACGGCGACAACCGTAAGCTGCCGCCGCCACAGGCCAAAGCCCGGCCCCGACCTGAAATCGGGTTTTAAAGCTCGCCCTTCTCCACTTCGGGATGCTCACCGGAACCCGCACCGATCTTGCGCTGCGGGTGTTCGATCTTCACCGAAGGAAATTGCGACGAGGCGTAACGCACCACCAGAATCGAAAACGCCAGCAGCAGGATCCCGCCGCACAGGTAGATGATCCCCAGGTCCGGCGGATTGTGGTGCGAGACGTTGGAGATCAGCAGCCGTGTCAGCGCGGTGATCGCCACGTAGATCAGGAACCGCACCGGCATATGGTTGGTCTTGAAGTAAATCCCGACCATCGCCCCCAGTTCCAGGTAGATGAACAGCAACAGGATGTCATCGATCTTGATGTGCCCCTGTTCCAGCATCCCGATGAACTCCATGACCGCCGCCCAGGCAGTCACCGCACCGATGGCGAACAGCGCCAGGTAGTGGAAGGTCTCGACGAACAGGTTGCCCAGGGACTCGGCCAGTTGATGCACGTTCTGCCGCAGGTTCTCGGCCCAGTTGATTTTCACGATGATTGTTCCTTAGCTCGGTTCGAGCGGATGATGCGGGTTGGACGTGACGGTTGTTCTGCATGCAGAAAAAAGGCCAGGGGTTGCCTGCCACATGATGGCGAGGTGCTTTAAAACACGCTCCGTGGCGTTTGGTCGCAGGTCAACACCAAACCTGTAGCCGCGAATGGAGCGCCACCGTTCACCTGACAAACCCCGAATCCGGTCTACATTAAAAAGCCACTACCCAAAGCTCAGGGATTCGCTTATCCTTTTCGCTGTATATAGATACAGTAGTCGCAAAGACAACTAAATGTGAAGGCATGTGAGGTGGTGAATGGCCGTCGAAGTGGTATACCGCAGCAGCCGAGATCTGGAGCGCTTGTTCATGGATAAAGCCGAAGCTGACCGTCATGACAAAATGCTCGAACTGGCCGAATTGCTGGCTGAAGTGTTGCAAAAAGCCGTTCCGTCCCTGACCGAACAGCAAGTGGAAGAAGCCGGGATCTACATGGCGAAAAACCGCGATGTGTTCGCCAAGGCGTTCAAGAGCCAGCCGGACGCACTGTCCGAATTGCTCAACGTGCCGGCTGAAGTCGCTAAACCTGTTGAAGTGGCTGCACCTGTTGAAGTGGAGCAAGCTGAGCCGACCAAGCCAGCCAAAGCCGCCAAGACGCCGAAGTAAGCAATACCCGAATTGAATAGGCCCTGAGTCCAATGGCTCAGGGCCTTTTTCATGCCCGCACAAAATCAGGCGTCAGGTTGCTCCAGTGCGTCGACCAACGCCTTGAAAAACCGCGCCGCTTCGCCGCCGGTGACCACGCGGTGATCGAAGGTCAGGGACAGCGGCAGGATCGGATGCACCGCCACCGCCCCCTCGACCGCCACCGGTTCATCGCGGATCGCCCCGGCGGCGAGGATCGCCACTTGCGGCGGCACTACCACCGGGTTGGCGTAGCGACCGAACAAGGTGCCGAAATTCGACAGGGTCAGGGTCGCGCCCATCATCTCCTTGGGCGGAATCGAGCGCGCCTGCACATCAGCGCGCAGGCGCATCACACCTTCCTTTAAATCCGCCGACGTGCGATTGCCGACATCGCGCAGCACCGGCACGAACAAACCGTCCGGCGTATCCACGGCGATGCCCAGGTCGAGCCGTTCGTGTTGTTTGAGCGAAAGGGTTTTGCCATCGAAGCCGCTGTTGAGTACCGGCTCCACCGCACAGGCCGCTGCCATGGCTTTGGCCAGACGAATCAGTGGTTCTCGCGCCTGCCCCCAGCGATGCAGATCGGCATCGCCGAAAATCGTTACCGGCACCACTTCGGCATGGGACCTGGCCATGTTCAGCGCCATGCTGCGCCGCACACCGCGCAGCTTCTCACCGCCGAAACGCTCACGTTCCGTCTGGGCCGCATTTTCCACATCGCTGCGGGTGATCTGGCCGTCCTGGCCGGAGCCGATCAAGGCGCTCAATTCAACGCCCAGTTGTCGCGCCAATTGACGCACTGCCGGCGTGGCGCGGTTCGCCAGGTATTCGCGGGTCGATGGAGCGGCGCCGATAAAAAAGGCATCCTCCTGATTCGTGCCGCCGCCCTCAAGCCGTCCGACCACGGTGCCCGCGTCCGCTTCACCTTCGTAACCGAGCAACGGCTCACCCACATGCAGGATGTCGCCCTCGCCGCCGAAGGTTTTCGCCACCACGCCGTCGTAAGGCGCGGGAATGTCCACCAGCGCCTTGGCGGTTTCCACCGACACCAGCAATTGGTCAGCCTTGACGGTATCGCCGATCTTGACGTGCCAGCGGACGATTTCCGCCTCCTGCAAGCCTTCGCCCAGATCCGGCAGTTTGAAATATTTCATCGCAATCTCCTCGGCCTCTGGCGTTTCTTCAAGGGCTTCTTCAGGCGTGGCGCAACACGGTGTCACAGGCGTGAAGAATGTCCTCGACGCCAGGCATGTACAGCGATTCCAGTCGATACAGCGGTGGCGGAATGTCCGGCGCGGTGACTCGCTGGATCGGTGCCTGCAACTGTAGAAACACCCGTTCGTAGAGACTGGCGGCGATTTCCGCGCCGACCCCGCAGGAGCGCGGCGCCTCATGCACGATCACGCAGCGACCGGTCTTGCGCACCGAGGCCTCCATCGTGTCGAGGTCCAACGGTTTGATACTGGCGACATCGATCACTTCCGCCGAGATGCCCTGCTCGGCCAACGCCGTGGCAGCTTGCAGGGTTTCCATCACACTGGCGCCCCAACTGATCAAGGTGATGTCGCTGCCTTCGCGCAGGGTGAAGCAGCTGTCCAGCGGCAAGCGTTTACCGTCATCCAACAACGGTTGCGGGTTCATGCGATAGAGTCGGGTCGGTTCGAGAAAGATCACCGGGTCCGGGTCGTCGATGGCCGCGAGCAACAAACCATAGGCCCGGGCCGGCGAGGACGGGATCACCACCCGCAACCCCGGAATGTGCGCGAACAGTGCTTCGGTGCTTTCGCTGTGATGTTCCGGCGCACGAATCCCGGCGCCCATCGGCGAGCGCAGCACCATCGGGCAAGTGAGCCTCCCGCGCGTGCGATTGCGCATGCGACTGGCGTGGGACACCAGGTGCTCCATGGTGGCGTAGATAAACCCCATGAACTGGATTTCCACCACCGGTTTCAAGCCTTGGGCCGCCATGCCCACTGCCAGCCCGCTGATCATGGTTTCGGCCAGCGGCGAATCGATGACCCGCTTGAAACCAAAGCTGTCGCGCAGGCCCAGCGTGGCGCGAAACACGCCACCGTTCACCCCGACGTCTTCACCGAGGACGATAACGTTCTCGTCCTCGCGCATGGCCCGATGCAACGCCAGATTCACCGCCTCCAGCAGCGTTACCTTACCGTTACTCATGGCCCGAACCTCCCGTCCGGCGCGCCACTCGTTCGAGGAAGTCTTCACGCTGCTCGGCCAAGGCTGGCGGCCACTGGGCGTAGACATGATCGATCACTGATGCCGGCGCCTGCAGGCCCGCCGCTTCGAAGTTATCCACAGCAACCTGCACCAACCCCTGGCATTCGCTGATCAGCGCCTGCTCGCGACTTTCATCCCACACGCCCTGCCCGACCATGAAACGCTGCAGACGTTTGATCGGTTCTTCGAGCCAGGCTTGCTTGACTTCGTCCGCCGACCGGTAGCGTGTGGCATCGTCGGCCGTGGTGTGATCGCCGAGGCGATAACTCAGGCATTCGAGCAACACCGGGCCTTTGCCGTGGCGCGCCCGTTCGAGGGCCGCTTGCACGCGGTCATACACGGCGAGTATGTCATTGCCGTCGACTTGCTCGCCGTGGAACCCGGCGCCAATGGCTTTCTGCGCCAACGTGGGAGCGCCGCACTGAATGCGCCGCGGTACCGAGATCGCCCATTGGTTGTTGTTGACTATGAACACCACCGGCAACTGCCAGGCGCCAGCGACATTGAGGGCCTCGAGAAAATCACCTTTGCTGGTGCCGCCATCGCCGCAGGTGGTGACGGCGACCCGATGCTCGCCACGGATCTTGAATGCGCTGGCAACACCGCAGGCATGCAGGGCCTGGGTGGCGATCGGCACACAGATCGGGAAATCCTGCGCCACCGCCGGGTCGACAAAGTCGCTACCACGCTCATCGCCGCCCCAATACAACAGGATTTCTTCCATGCGCACACCACGCATCAGCTGCACGGCAGTGTCGCGGTAATACGGGATCAGCACGTCTTCGGCGTGCATCAGGCTGCCGACCGCAACGCCAATGGCTTCCTGGCCCAGGGTCGGCGCGTAGGTACCGATGCGCCCGGTGCGTTGCAGGGCGACCGCTTTCTGGTCAAAAAGGCGGGTCAGGACCATCTGCCGATACAAGCGCGTCAACAGATTGAAGTCGTCGGCCCAGGGAGGGAGATCGCAGAGCACCTGGCCGTCAGGGGATAAAAAACGGGTGTAGGGCAGCTCAACCTTGTGAAGCATCACAGGGCTCCTGGCACGCGGGGTCGGCGTGCGATTGTCAGGCCCGACGTTTGTGGCGCAGGGCTTGGGGAGCAAGTTGGCCGGATAAGCGCTCACTCCTTCATCGGTTCAAAACTTTTCACCGGTACAGCATCACCGGTACAACACTTTCTCCGCCAACTCATCCGCGACCCTGGCCGGAGAACGTTTTTCCGCCTGGGCATGGGCGAAGACTTCGGTCAGCCGTGAACTGATTTTCGACAGGTGCGCGGTGATGGTCGTCAGCTCTTCCCCACGGTGTTTGAGCGACACGTAGATCAGCCCGCCGGCGTTGATCACGTAATCCGGCGCATACAGAATGCCCCGGCGTTCCAGCTGATCGGCGACTTCCAGATGGGTCAGTTGATTGTTTGCCGAACCTGCGACCGCCGAGCAGCGCAGTTGCGTCACGCTGGTCCTGTTAAGCACACCGCCCAAGCCACAAGGCGCGAGAATGTCGCAAGGGGTGCTGAGCAGCGCTTCGTTGGCGATCGGATGAGCGCCCAACTGCTCCATGGCCAGTTGTACTTTGCCGTGATCGATGTCGCTGACCAGCAGCTCGGCGCCAGCCGCGTGCAGCTGTTCGGCCAGGGCATAACCAACATTGCCCAGGCCTTGAACGGCAATGCGCAGCCCTTCCAGATTATCGCTGCCCAAGCGGGCCATGGCGGTGCTGCGAATGCCGGCGAATACGCCCATGGCGGCATGCGGTGCTGGGTCCCCCGCAGCGGTGGTGCTGGTGACGAATTGCGTATGTTGGGCGATGCAGTCCATGTCCGCCACCGAGGTGCCGGCGTCGATGGCGGTGATGTAGCGACCGTCGAGCTGATTGATCCAGCGCCCGAACGCTTCGAATACAGCGGCGCGGTTTTCCACATGGGCCGGGCGAATAATCACCGCAACGCCACCGCCCTGAGCCAGGCCAGCCAGGGCCGCCTTGTAACTCATGCCTTGGGCGAGGCGCACGGCATCCTCGATCGCGGATTCATCGCTGGGGTAGGCAAGGTAACGACACCCGCCCAAGGCAGGTCCCAGGCGGCTGTTATGGATGGCAATCACCGCCTTCAACCCGGTGACCGGATCGACGCTCAGGTGCAGCGATTCAAGGCGAGTGCTTTGCATGAGAGCGAACATCGTAGGGCTCCCGAATCACTTCTTGTAGTCGCCAGTATAGGCTTGCGCACAAAAATTGCAGAAGCGCACAGGAATAAGCAGCGCGGCTTTAAAGGTTTTCGGACATAACCTGTTACGGCCTGTGTTCAGCACTGGACGAAAGCCTGCGACGGGGCTAAAACGAGGCATTCCCCGGAGATTTTGATGACCCCGCGCCAACGCTTTTTCGACTGTCTGCAACGATCACCGCCCGCGCTGTTCGAGGCGGCGTTGTGGATCGCCGCCGAACACGATAAAGAGCTGAATCCCGAAGCTGTGCTGGCGGACTTCAAGGACCTGCAACAGCGGGTCAGCTACGGATTGCCGATGCTGCCGGTAAATGAGTTGGCGCAACCGTTGTTGCGGCGCATGAATGACCTGGGGTTCGCCCAGGACGACTTCACGCCCTTGCGCCCGCAAGTGGCGTTGCTCCATAAAGTGCTGGAACGCCGGCGCGGTCAGCCATTGGCGCTGGGCCTGATTGCCCTGGAGCTGGCCAGAAGACTGGAAATCCCCATGGTCGGGGTCAACTTCCCCGGGCATTTCCTGCTGCGGGTGCAAGGCGCCGATCACCTGCTCGACCCGTGCGGCGGGCGCCGGCTGTACCCCAACGATTGCCGTGAATTGCTGCAACGCCAGTACGGCCCGAACATGCAGCTCAGCGCCGAGCATTTGCAGACCGCCGAACCTGCGCAGATGCTGCAACGGCTGTCACGCAACCTGCGCCAGTTGTACCTCACGAACGATGACTACATCGACGCCCTGATCGACGCCGAGCGCGTGCTGGAGCTGGGCAACGCCAACGCCTCCGACTACCTGGCCCGGGCCAGCCTCTATCAACGGCTGGATTGCCCGAATGCCGAGCGTTTTGACCTGGAACACGCGCTGCTGCTCTGCGACGACCCGATCCAGCGGATTCGCCTGACCGAACGGTTGGGGCACTTGCCGCCCAACGCCATCGTCCACTGATCCCACAGGGGTCAATGTGAAGCCATCAAGGGGTATCGGGCTGGTTCGCCGGATGCGCCTTGATGAACGCCGGATGTTGCGCCGCCAACGCTGCCACTCGACGAATACGCGGGTAGGCGTCCAGTGAAATATTGAAACGCTCGGCCGCATACAGCTGCGGGATCAGGTAAACGTCCGCCAGCCCCGGTTGATCGCCGAAGCAATAACCGGCGTCACCGATCAACTGCTCCACCGTCGCCAACCCTTGACTGATCCAGTGACCGATCCACTCGACCACTTGCGGCTCATCGTGCCCCAACTGCCGCAGCTTATTGAGCACGCTGACGTTGTGCAGTGGGTGAACGTCGCAGCCGATCACCGCCGCCACTCCACGCTCGTGGGCGCGGGCGGCGAGGTCTTTGGACAGCAGCGGCACCTGTGGATAACGTTCCTCCAGGTACTCGATGATCGCCGGTGACTGGATCAGCAATTCGCCTTCATCGGTGCGCAAGGCCGGCACCCGGCCTTGCGGGTTGATGCCCAGATACGCCGGCTGGCGATGTTCGCCCCCCTGCGGCGCGATCAGGTTGACCGGCAGTGCCTGGTAATCCAGCCCCTTCAACGCCAGCGCAATGCGTACCCGGAAAGACGAGGTCGAACGGTAATAGGTATAGAGTTCCATGGGCCGATCCTCTTAGCGCGCCGGCAGCACTTTGCCGCGGCACTCGCCGAAACCGATGGAAGCAAAACCCTCACGGCTGCAACGTCCCCGCAGGATGATTTCGTCGCCATCCTCGAGGAATTTACGCACCTCACCCGAGGCCAGTTCGATCGGCTTTTTACCGCCCTCGGTGATTTCCAGCAGGCTGCCGAACTGACCGCTTTCAGGGCCGGACAACGTGCCCGAACCGAACAGGTCGCCGGCCTGCAACTGGCAGCCGTTGACGCTGTGATGCGCCACCATCTGCGCAACGGTCCAGTACATGTGTTGGGTGTTGCTGAGGGTCAGGCGATGGGCCGGCAGATTCTGTTCGCGCATCGATTCGGTCAGCAGCAGCACTTCGAGTTCGATGTCGAAGGCACCGGCCGCCTGATCACGTTTGTCGAACAGGTAAGGCAGCGGCTGCGGGTCGCCTTCCGGGCGCGCCGGCTGCGCACGACGGAACGGTTCCAGCGCTTCGGCCGTCACCACCCACGGCGAAATGCTGGTGATGAAACTCTTGGACAGGAACGGCCCCAGCGGCTGGTATTCCCAGGCCTGGATATCCCGCGCCGACCAGTCGTTGAGCAGGCAGAAACCGGCGATGTGATCGGCGGCGTCACCGATGGCGATCGAGTCACCCATGGCATTGCCCGGACCGATCCAGATACCCAGTTCCAGTTCGTAATCCAGGCGTGCGCACGGGCCAAACGTCGGCTCGATCTGGCCGGCCGGCAGGGTCTGGCCTTTCGGACGCCGCACGTCGGTGCCGGACGGGCGAATGGTCGAGGCGCGGCCGTGATAACCGATCGGCACGTACTTGTAGTTCGGCAGCAACGGGTTATCCGGGCGAAACAGTTTGCCGACATTCTGCGCGTGCTCGATGCCGACGTAGAAGTCGGTGTAGTCGTTGATCTTCGCCGGCAGGTGCATCTGGCAATCCGCCGCCAGCGGCAGCAGTTTAGCGCCCTGGGCTTCGATCTTGCCGTGCAGGGTGCTGCCTTCCTTGAACAACTCGATCAAGCGTTCACGCAGGGCGACGCGAGCCTCGCGACCCAGCTCGAAAAATGCATTCAACTGGCCGCCACGGGTGGCTTCGACGGCGGTCCGCGCGGCACCGTCGTCGAACAGCCCGGCATCGAGTGCCGCTCCCAGATCAAAGATATGGTCGCCGATCGCCACGCCACTGCGCGGCGCTCCGCCCTTTACGCTGAACACACCCAACGGCAGGTTTTGCAGCGGGAAATCCGCGTGGCCGTTGGCGGAGGCAACCCAGCTACGAGTGATGGAAGTCTGAGTCATGGGTTATCTCCGGGTCGGGTCGAAAGTGGCGGGCAACGAGGCCCAGCAGGCGTCGTAATCGTTTTGCAGCTGTGGGCAATCCAGGGCGAACCGGCTCGGGCGCAGCACCTGGCTGGTCTCGAACATGAAAGCCATGGTGTTGTCGATTTTAGCCGGCGCCAGTTCAGCGTTGATCGCCTTGGTGCAGGTCTCGCCATCGGGGCCGTGAGCACTCATGCAGCTGTGCAACGAGGCGCCGCCCGGCACGAAACCTTCGGCTTTGGCATCGTACTCGCCCTTGATCAGGCCCATGTATTCGTTCATCAGGTTGCGGTGGAACCACGGCGGACGGAAGGTTTTCTCGGCCACCATCCAGCGTGGCGGGAAGATCACGAAGTCGAGGTTGGCCAGACCGTGCACGCTGGTCGGCGAGGTCAGGACGGTGAAAATCGACGGATCCGGGTGATCGAAACTCACCGTGCCAATGGTGTTGAAGCGACGCAGGTCATATTTGTACGGCACGTTATTGCCGTGCCAGGCGACCACGTTCAGCGGCGAATGATCGAGCTCGCAGCCCCACAATTGGCCGAGGAATTTCTGCACCAGGGTGGTCGGTTGCTTGAGGTTTTCGTAATGCGCCACCGGGGTCAGGAAGTCGCGAGGGTTGGCCAGACCGTTGCTGCCGATCGGCCCCAGGTCCGGCAGGCGCAGTGGCGCGCCGTGGTTTTCGGCCACATAGCCCCGCGCTTGCGGATCGAGCAGTTCGATGCGGAATTTCAGCCCGCGAGGCAACACGGCGATTTCCAGCGGCTCCAGTTCCAGCACGCCCAGTTCGGTGGCGATGCGCAGGCGGCCCAGTTCCGGTACCAACAGCAGTTCGCCGTCGGCGTTGAAGAACACCCGCTCCATGGAACGGTTGGCGCGGTAGTTGTAGATGCTGATCCCGGCCGGTTTATCCGCGCCCGAATTGGCGGCCATGCTCACCAGCCCGTCGATGAAATCGGTGGGCTCGGTCGGAATGTCCAAGGGGTTCCAGCGCAGGCGATTGGGGGTCACTTCACCCAACGGACCACCGGCCAGTTGCCGATCCAGTTTGACGAATGCCGGGTGATTGGCCGACGGCTGAATGCGGTACATCCAGGTCCGGCGTGCTTCGCTGCGGGCCATGGTGAACGCAGTGCCGGAGAACAGCTCGGTGTACAGGCCGTAAGGGGCTTTTTGCGGGGAGTTCTGGCCGACGGGCAGTGCGCCGGGCAACGCTTCGCTGCTGAATTCGTTGCCAAAGCCTGACTGATAAGCCAGCGCTGGCGCCGTTGAATCGAGGTTCATGGAGCCTCCTGAACGGGAGTAGGCAATGGCCAGTTGCTCTGCGATGAGGTCTTGGCACGCCCGGGTTATTTTTATCGTAATTCAATTACGCATAACGTAATTTGATTGGTATTGACCGTCAAGCTATAAAGACGCCCATTCGTCCCGGGATCACACCGCCTCCATGACCAGCGAAAGCAACGGTAAACAGAAAGTCCGCTCGGCCGAAGTCGGCACCGACATCCTCAAGGCCCTCGCCGAGCTGTCGCCCTCGACCTCGTTGTCGCGCTTGGCCGAACACGTGCAGATGCCGGCGAGCAAGGTTCACCGTTATCTACAGGCGTTGATCGCCAGCGGTTTTGCCGAGCAGAACGCGGCCACCAACCATTACGGCCTCGGTCGTGAAGCGCTTAGGGTCGGCCTGGCTGCCCTGAACAGTATGGACGTGCTGAAAGTCGCCGCCCTGCCCTTGGCCGAACTGCGCGACGATCTGAACGAAACCTGTTTTTTGGCGGTGTGGGGTAATCAGGGCGCGACGGTGGTGCACATCGAGCCGGCGGTGCGAGCGGTGACGGTGGTCACGCAATTGGGCTCGGTGTTGCCGTTGCTCAGTTCGTCGACAGGGCTGGTGTTCAGTGCCTACCTGCCACATCGGGAAACCGATGAATTGCGCGAACAGGAAATCACTGTCGATGCCCATCCCCTGGCCGACGAAAAAGCCTATGCCACCCTATGCGAACAGATCCGCGAACGCGGTTTGCATCATGTGCACGGTTTGCTGATGCCCGGCGTGGATGCGTTGTCGGCTCCGGTGTTCAACGCTGTCGGCCAGGTGGCGGCAGTGATGACTATCGTCGGCCCAACCTCGTTGTTCCACGCTGACGAAAACGGCCCGGCGGCACAGCGCTTGCTGGCGGCGACCCGGGCCGTGAGTTGGCGGATGGGGTATCAGCCACCCGCCCTGGCCGATTGATCGTTATCAGAAGCCGAACCCATACAAAGAAAACCCAACACTAACCGAGCATCCCCAACAACTTTGCCTGAGCAACCGCCTGAGTTCTTCGCTCCACCCCCAACTTCACATTAATTCTCCGCGCATGGGTTTTAACGGTGTGCAATGAAATAAATAGAAGATCGGCAATCTGTTGATTGGAATTACCCTGCGCCACTAACTTCAATACTTCTATTTCACGCAGACTCAATTGACTTTGTGGGAAGGTCTCCCCATTCAAAGGGGTTCCCGTTGTGGCAAGACGGATTGCGCCAAGTAATTCAGGCTGGCGTAGTTGCAAATCGCACAAGACTTGTTGGAGGTTGCAGCGCTCAACCAGGGCCAATCCGTCCTGCAACGACTGCTGAGCAGAAGGGTCGTCGGTCAACCAGGCCACTTCGGCCATGACCAAATGCAACTGTGCTTGTAGTCGCGACATGCCTCGCTGTCGCGCCCATTGCAACTGGGCCTCGAGCCGGGCTAACGGCGCTTGGGCCAGTCCTAGATGAACCTCGGCCAGTATCAACAGGTATTCCAGAACCGGTATCAGCTCTAGTGTCGCTGGCGGTGCCTGCCGCACGGGGGAGCCATGATAATGACGGAGCACCCGACTCAAGGCTTCGCAGGCCAACTCGGGGCGCCCCTGCTGCAACCAGATATGGCTGCTGATTTGCAGCAGTACACCCCGATAAACCGTTTCGGGAATCTGCCGCTGCTGCATCAATCGTTCGGCGTCGCGCAGATGAACAAACGCCGCCGCATAATCTCGATGATTGGCCGCCAGTTGCGCCAGACCGAGAAACCCATACAGCACGCGCTTGTCATGGTTGTGCAAGCAATCGTCCAGCCCCGTCTGAAAGAGTTCGGCGGCGTGTTCGTCTGCCCCCAGACTCATGGCCAGCCGCCCACGACGCAACGCAATTCGTCCCAGCAAGGGAGCAGGTCGGTCCGAACGCTGACTGAGCAGTTCATTGATGTCACACAGCAGGCTTTCGGCCCGTAACGCCGCGCCCCGTTGCTCCAGCAACTGCGCATGATCGAGTTCCATCAAGCCCTCGAACACCAGCGAACCTTGCGCCCGCGCCAGGCACAAGGCCTCACGGTTATGGGCTTGTGCGACGTCGAGTTCGCCCCTTAACAACGCCTGTTGCGTCAGCCCCGACAAACACATCAACCGCGCCGTCCAACAGTCGGGATCGAGTGCGCTCAACGCGTCAAGAAAGTGCGCGCGAGAAGGCTCCATGCGCCCCTGCAAATGCAGTAGCCAACCCTGCAGGGACTGCCAGCGGGCAATCAATCGACGCTGAAGCACGGCCGAGGGTTGCGGCGTGAAATGCGCCAAACGAGCGATGCAGGTGGTCGCCTGTTCGAAACGTCCGGCGAACAACAAGGCGGCGGTAGTCAATCCGACCAACTGCGGACTGCCCAGTGTCAGTTCCTCGCCTTGCTGCTCGTGCAAACGCAACAACAGCACCACCGTCTGCTCCTCGAACAACTGCTCGAAACTGAAGTGCTGCAACAGGCTGACCGCCACTTCGTATTCCTCGGCGAGCAATGCTTGTTCGAAGGCTGATTTCCAGTCCTGCTCGGCGCAGAACCACTGGCAGGCCCGCCGATGCCAGGAGCGTCCGGCCGGCCATTGCTCATCGCGCAGCAATTGGGTGAACGGGGTGAACACCTGCAGCCAGTCGGTGGAGTCGCGCCAGGGTTCGATAAAACAACCCAGTGCTTGCAAGGTCCTCAGGTACTGCGCGCCCTCCCCGGCCCCAAACAGGTGATCACACAGTCGGGCATTGAAGCGTGGCAAGTGGGCCAGCACGCGCCAGGCCTCGCTCAACTCAGGCGTCAGCGAGCTGAACAACTCGTGCTCCAGATAATCGAGCAAGGTGTCCGCCCGTCCCTGGAGGTTGTCCTGACGCGACCAGTCGCACTTCTGCAACAGCGCGATCCGCACACCGGCACACCAGCCGCCGGTGCGCTGGATGACCCGACTGGCCACCTTGTTGGCCTGATCCGGCACCCAGGGACGCAACAGCTGCTCCACTTCACCTGAAGTAAAAGCCAGCGAAGCGCTCTCGCATTCGTACAATTCATCATCAAGCAACAGCCGTGGCCAGTTGCATTGCGGCCGGCGACGAGTGCCGAGCCACCAGGTCAGCATCGGGCTGCTGATCGCCAACATACGATCCAGCAACGAGTCCAGCTCCGGGTTCGGCAGACGGCAGTAGTCATCGAGGAACAGCCAGGTCGGCGTCTGCAATCGCGCCAGATTGCTCAGCAATTCGGTTTCACCCGACGAGGTTAACCCCAGCACCTGTGCCAGACGATGACGAAAATCGGCCGCGCTCGACACCACGCCAGACAAGGGCAGCCAATGCACCCGGCACTGGGATGGCGCCCGCAACAGGCACTCGGCGAGCAGCGCACTCTTGCCGCTGCCGGCGGGAGCGCAGAGTAATTTCACCCGGGCCGTTGAGGTCAGTAGCTGCTCGGTCAAGCGAGCCCGCGACAGGTGATGAGAGGACAGGCGGGGCAGGAATCCAGAACGGTCCAGACACGGGGTCATGGCGGTCATTGCGGTCATTGCAGCGTGCCTTTTTATAATTGTCCGACAACCCTAACCCTCTCCAACCCGCTTGTTGAGAGGTATTCAGCGCGCTGATTGGCGCCCATAAAAAAGGCGACCCACCGGTCGCCTTTTGTGATGCCAATGTATCAAAACCCTTACCGAACGCCCTCGGCGCGCAGAGCCGACGGTGTGTAGTCGGCAGCCTTGGCGTCAAAGCCAAATATAAAACTGTGCTTCTCTTCGTTCTTCATTCCCAGGGCAATGTATCGGCCAGCGATGATGTCGTAGAGCGCCTCGAGGGTATAGGCCGGAGTCTGGTGATCGTAGTAGTACTGGGCGTGACCTTCGGCCACTCGCCACAGTTGGCCGCGACCGTCGTAGTGGTCCACCAGCGCCACTTGCCAGCTGTCTTCGTCGAGGTACATGTGGCGTTTGGCGTAGATGTGCCGCTCACTCGGCTTGACCGTGCCGACCACTTCCCAGACCCGGTGCAACTCGTAGCGGGTCAGGTCCTGGTTGATGTGCCCGGCTTTCACCACGTCATCGTACTTGAGGCTCGGCGAATCTAGTTTGTAGCTGTTGTAGGGAATGTACATTTCCTTTTTGCCGATCAGTTTCCAGTCGTAGCGATCTGGCGCACCGGAGAACATGTCGAAGTTGTCCGAAGTCCGCAGGCCGTCAGCGGCGGTGCCCGGTCCGTCGTAGGCCACTTGCGGTGCACGACGCACACGACGTTGACCGGCGTTGTAGATCCACGCCAGTCGCGGCTCTTTCACCTGATCGAGGGTTTCGTGCACCAGCAATACGTTACCCGCCAACCGCGCCGGCGCGGTCACCGACTGTTTGAAGAAGGTCAGCACGTTGGCGGCTTTGTCCGGGTCCAGGTCCTTCATCAGTTGCGGTACGGCGATCTCTTCTTCGAAGCGAATCGGCGTGTAGCTGCCGTTGGTCTGCGGGGTCACCTGGGTGATGATCCGTCGCAGATTACCACCGTGGTAACGGGTGATGTGGTTCCACAGCACCTCGACGCCATTCTTCGGAATCGGGAACGCGTAGTAGCGATTGCCGGTGAAATTGGCCAGACCGTTACCGTCGTTGATGCTGGTCACGTTCAGCGCGCTGCGCTTGGCCGACTCGTAGATTTCCGGCGGCACGGCCACAGTACGATGGGTTGGGTAGACCGGAATCTTGTAGGTTTCCGGGTAGCGCTTGAACATCGCCACCTGACCGTCCGAAAGCTTGTCCTTGTACTTGTCGACCGTTGCGGCGGTGATGGTGAACAGCGGTTTTTCACTGGCGAACGGGTCAGCCAGGAAGCCTTTGCTGTCGACCGCGCCAGCGTTTTTCGGGATGCCACCGGTCCAGGCCGGGATCGAACCATCGGCGTTGCCGGCCTTCTCGGCGCCTAGCGGCGTGAGGGTGGTGCCGAGCTTACTGGCCTCTTCCGGCGAGACCGCAGCCATCACGTTGGCAGCCAACAGACTCAGTGCCAGGGCGCCGCATTGCAGAATCATCTTGCGCATTAACATCATCCTTCTCAGCCAGATCAGAAGTTCACGCCGAAGCTCAGCGCCAGGAAGTCGCGGTCGGTCAGGGTGTTGTAATTCCCGCCGAAAAAGTCGGTGTAACTCAAGCTTGCGGTATAGGTGTTGCGGTAGTCGGCATCGACACCGACGCTGACCGCTTTGGCGCCTTCGTTGAACAGCCCGTTGGGGCCGTAGCCGGCGACGTCATGGGACCAGGACAGGTTGGGTTTGAGGTTGATCCCGCCAATCACGTTGGCATAATCGAGGATCGCCCGGGCGCGATAGCCCCAGGAGGTCGAGGTGACGAAGCCGTCGGTATCGCCACCGAAACCGTACTGGCCGTAGACCGAATCACGGCCGTAACGCAGCTTGCTTCGCGGCTCCAGACCACCGACATGGACCATCGCCGCTTCACCGACCAGGGTCAGCCGTTGGGCGCCCAGCACTTGATCGAAGAAATGCGTCAGGGTGCTTTGCACCTGGGTCACTTCCTTGCGGCGGTAACCGGTATTGTCGGCGCCAGGCCGGGTCGCAACAGGCGATGCCGCGCCGCCGGCGATCGGGTTGAGCAACGCCAGGGTCAGGTCGTTGGTGTTGACCTGCACCGGAGCGTTAGGCCGGTAGCTGATTTCGCCGGTCCAGGCAGTGCCGGTGGGCAACGTGGTGGAGAAACTCGCACCGTACAGGCGAATGTCCTCCGGGTATTCGAGGTAGTACTGGCCGCGCCCGAGCATCACGCTTTGCGCCAGGCCCGAACCGCTGCCCGGGGCCAGACGGTTGGCAGCGCTGACCATGCCCGGCAGGCTGGCCAATGTGGACAGCCCGGCGGTGGTGGTGCCGACGGTCGGTGTGCGACTGTGGTAGTTCATGAAGTAGAGGCCATATTCGGTGTCGTCACCGAGCCAGCGCAAAGCCGCGCCCCACTGCCCCGAATCCCGTGCATCGCGGTCACCGCCACGGGGCACGATCACGCCCTCACGGGTGACCTGGATAGGTTGGCCAAAGGCTGCCGCCAGCGGTGCCAGCGGAGCAATCGCCGGGCTGCCGACGGTGTAGTTATTGTTGCAACCGTCCGCCACAACGTCGTTACCGAAGAAGGTGCCACAGTTGTCGAGAACCGTCTGATCCCACTCCAGTTGGTAGAAACCTTCCACCGTGAGTTGATCGGTCAAGCCCTGGGAAGCGAACAGCATGTTGACCGGAATCAGGCCTTCCTTGATCTCCGCGCCGGGACGTCGGAACGCCGAAACGTCGACCGGGTTGATGCTGTTGATCGAGTTGCCGATGAAAGTACTTTCACCCCAGCTGACCACCTGTTTACCGGCACGCACGGTGCCCGGCAGATCGGCGATGGAATAGTTGTGATAGACGAAGGCATCGAGAATCTGCGCGCCCGAAGACTTGGCGCCTTCCTTGCGACCGCTGTCGCTGATCTGCTTGAACTCGCGGTCTTCGTCTTTGAGCTCGAAGTCGTACCAGTACTTGCCACGGACGAACACGCCCGTGTCGCCGTACTTCAATTCGAGGTCGTGGATGCCCTTGAAGATCTTGGAGAAGGTTTCGCCTTTCTTGAAGTTCAGGCGTCCGTCATCACCGGTCGAGGATTGGCCGGTCCCGCCATTGACGGTACCCACCAGCGACTTGTCGGCATCGCGCATGCCCCAGCTCGCGCCGACGGACAACGAGGAATCGAACTGCCCCTCGATTTCGCCGATGTTGAATGAAACAGCCTGCGCCTGGGCACAGCAGCCCAAGGCCACCGCAGCGGCCAGCGCTTGCGGCTTGAAGATGGCGCGCATTGTTGTTTTTGTCATGCGTCTTCCCCGGTGAGTGACAGAAGACCCCACCCTACTGCCGCTCGCCGGGAGCGATAAGCGCACCAAGGAGGTATTCGCGATGTACCTCCAAAGGATGAAGGCCCGCATGAGGCGGGGTTTTGCGCGGGGTATGGATGGGCTGGATGGAGGGTTATCAGTGAAGTGCATGGGACATGATTGAAGTTGGATGTGTAACAGCTGGCGCAGCTAACGGCAGCTGTTACAAAAGGTCAGCCGAAGACTGTTGCCAAGACTGTAACAGTGCATGTCTGAAATCGCTATTTTTCCTTTGCGATCAATACCTTATTCTTGCCTGGCTTTCACGGAAAACGGCCCGAAAGCACAAAGCAATGGGGATGATAGACCACCCCCATTGGCGACAGAATCCAGATGATTTGAAGCGTATTTTTCGACTCATCGCCCTGTGTTCACTGACGTTGATTTGTAGCTCCTGGATCCACGTCTTACTTTGGCCGCTGCGTTTGCAGCGGCCTTTTTTATGGGCGAAAGGTTTTCAGGCAGGAAGCAATCGGGAGGAGATGACGGGGCTCAGGCAAGCCCCGCCAGATGTCGCGCAAATCAGCGTCAGAGGGAATGCTTCTGCAAGTTCTCCATCATTTCCTTCAGCGCCTCAATGTTGTCCTTCGGATGCGCCGCGCCTTCGAAATCGCAGATCTGCTGCCAATGCGCCGCCACATCCTCCGGCGAGAAGCCGACCCGCGGATCGAACCCGGCACCCAGGCTGCGCTCCCAGCGCACCTTGCCCATCCAGCCACCACCGACCTCGAACAGACCCGACGTTTCCTGGCAATGCTCGCTGGCCAGGTACACCACCAACGGGCTGACCAGTTCCGGTTTGAGTTGCTCGAATACTTGCGGCGGGATCAGGCCTTCGGTCATGCGGGTGCCACCCGTGGGGGCGATGGCGTTGACCAGGATGTTGTTCTTGCGGCCCTCGATGGCCAGTGTGCGGGTCAGGCCGTATAGGCCGAGCTTGGCCATGCCGTAGTTGGACTGGCCGAAGTTGCCATAGATGCCCGAGGTCGACGCGGTGAAGATCACGCGGCCATAGTTTTGCTCACGCATGTGTGGCCAGGCGGCGCGAGTGACCTTGTAGGCGCCTTCGACGTGAACGCGGTAAACCAGGTCCCAATCGCTGTCGTCCATTTTGTGAAAGGTCTTGTCCCGCAGGATGCCGGCGTTGTTCACCACGACATCGATACGACCGAACGTATCGAGGGCGTGCTGGACTATTTTGTCACCGTCGGTGACGGAGTCATGGTTTGCCTCGGCAATGCCGCCCGCTTCACGAATTTCCGCTACCACCCGATCGGCCGCCGATGCATTGGCGCCTTCACCCTGAGCCGAGCCGCCGAGATCATTGACCAGCACTTTGGCGCCCTGTTTGGCGAACAGCAATGCATGCGCTCGCCCCAAGCCGCCGCCCGCGCCGGTGACGATCACGACTTTATCTTCGAAGCGCACAGACTCATTCATGGGGAACTCCAGCAGGCCAGGGGACAATGGGAGCGAGTGTCAGGCACGGGGCTGCCGGTCACAATGAACACGGGGGCGGCTGAATGGTGCGCGATAAGGCAGCGGGATAGTCAGGAACACGCCAACTTGAGCGGCGGTGAAATCAACTGATCGCGAAATTCCAGATAGTGCTTGAGCACCTGCGCCGGCGCTTCGATCTGTGGGTAATGGCCGATCTCGGACAGCAGGACAGTGTCCGGGGCGGGAATCAGTTGCCGATAGCGCGCCACCATGTGCGCACCGGAAACCGGATCGACCTCACCATCGATAACGCGCAGCGGCACCTCGCCGCGCTGCATGGCGCTGACCCAACGCTCACGCTGGACCCGCCGCTGCGGGATATAACCGATCAATTTATGCATGATCCGCTGCCCGTGATTGCTATCGACCAGGCTCCAGAAATCATCCAGCTCACTTTCCGTGGGCCGGGTCTGCGGACCGAAAATCTGCTTGAAACTCTTCACCAGAGCGTCACGGGTAAAAGCTAGCCCGATCATCCAGCCCAAGGGGCTTAGCAGGAGTTTTTGCATTAACACCGGGCGATGGGTTTCGGGAAACAACCCGCCATTGAGGAACACGCAACTGGCGATATGAGCGTGTGCTTCGTAATGCCGGGCCAAGAGTTCCTGGGCCACGCTGTCGCCATAATCGTGTGCCAACACGTGAACGGGTTGCTCGACGTTCAAGTGCGCCAATAACGCTTGTTGCAGATCGGCCTGCTCCAGCAGGCTGTAGTTGTGGTTCACCGGTTTGGCCGAATCGCCGAAGCCAAGCATGTCGCAGGCAATCACCCGATAGCGCTGCGCCAGCGGCTGCCACAGGTAATGCCAGTCCCAACTGGCGGTCGGGAAACCATGGATCAACAACAGCGGTTCGCCCTGCCCCGCTGCCCAATAGCGGATGGTCTGACCGCGGAAGACGAACGTCTGGCCGCGTTTACGCCAGACACACAGAGGAATTTCGGCGAGTGCCATTTAGAGTTTATAACCCGGGTCTTGTTTATCGAGTTTGCGCAGCAGCGCCGGCCAGGCCAGCGCGCCACCCATCCCTTGAGCACTTTTGGTGACGCCGGCGATCATCGCCTTGGCGCCCGCCAGAATCTGCGGTTCGATGGCGATCAACTCCGCGCCACCGTTCTGCGCCAGCACCTGAATCTCGCAGGCGCGCTGAAAGGTAAACATCATCAGGAACGTGTCGGCTATGGTGCCGCCACAGGTCAGCAGACCGTGGTTGTGCAGCATCAGAAAATTGTTTTCACCCAGGTCGGCTTGCAGCCGCGCCTTCTCTTCATGGTTCAGTGCCACGCCTTCATAGGCGTGATAAGCCAGGCTGGACAGGACGAACAATGACTGCTGACTGATCGGCAAAATGCCCTGTTTCTGCGCCGATACCGCCACGCCCGCCGCCGTGTGGGTATGCAGTACACACACGACGTCATGCCGGACTTCATGCACCGCGCTGTGGATGGTGTAACCCGCCGGGTTGATCTCGTAGGGGCTGTCCATCAATTTGTTGCCGGCCTGATCGACCTTGACCAGGCTCGACGCGGTGATTTCATGGAACATCATCCCGAACGGGTTGATCAGGAAGTCTTCAGTGCCTGGCACCTTGGCTGAAATGTGCGTGAAGATCAGATCGTCCCAGCCGTGGAGGGCGACCAGGCGATAACAGGCCGCCAGGTCGACGCGGGCCTGCCATTCGGCGGCACTGACTTTATCCTGGAGACTGTGTGGCGACTGGATGGGGGTTACGCTCACGGCAAGGATCTCTTTTTATTGTTCTGGGTTCTTAATGTTCACTGACGTTACAGCAGTCTAGTCAGCCCCCGGAGATCGGCTAGTTGCATTGGCAGCCAGCTTGGTGGCCGAGCGAGTCAGTGCGCGGGGGAGCCTGGATCCATGTCAGAACACTGCCGCCAATAAAAGCCGGTCAGCCCCGCAGAGCGCTGACCAGATCCGCCAGCCAAGGCTCGGCGTCGGTTTCCGGCGTTACGGTTTCACTGGCGTCCAGACGCAACATCGGCAGCACTTCACGCACGCCCAGTTCGCCGAACAATTCACGCATTTGCTCACCGCCACCGCAGAACGTATCGCCGTAACTCGAGTCGCCCAACCCGATAACGGCACCCGGCAAGCCACGCCAGGCGGCGGGCAATTGATCGCGAATCGTCGAATACAACGGTTGCAGGTTGTCCGGCAACTCACCCATGCCGGTGGTCGAAGTCACCGCCAGAAATGCTTCCGGGCCAAAGGCCTGGACATCGGCAAGTGTCGCGCGCGGGTTGTGCCAGGTTTCAAAACCGGCGGCGTTCAATAGACTTGCGGCGTGGCGGGCGACTTCTTCAGCCGTGCCGTACACCGAGCCGGAAAGAATGGCGACTTTCATCAATCTGATCCTGAAGCTGAGTAAAAGGCCAAGATATTAACAGCACAGCCCTCATTGATCTTTTAGAATGCAGCGTACCCATCAATACGCAAAGGACTCTGCGATGATCAATGCCTCACTGCTGCAAATGGTGATCGAGGCGTCCAACGACGGCATCGTGATTGCCGAAAAGGAAGGCGAACAGGACAACATCCTGATTTACGTAAACCCGGCGTTCGAACGCCTGACGGGCTATACGAGCGAAGAAATCCTCTATCAGGATTGCCGTTTTTTGCAGGCAGGAGACCGGGATCAGCCCGCCCTCGCATTGATTCGCCAGGCGTTGGGCAATGGCGGTTCCTGCCGGGAAATTCTCAGGAATTACCGCAAGGACGGCACCCCGTTCTGGAACGAACTGTCGCTTTCCACGGTAAAAAACCCGCACGACGGACAAACCTATTTTGTCGGGGTGCAGAAAGACGTCACGGTTCAGGTCAAGGCACAGCAGCGAGTTGCACAGCTGGAAGCGCAATTGGCCGAGGTACAGGCAGAACTTGCTGATCTCAAGTCGACGAACGGATCAAACCAATCTGAGAATTAGTGGTCATTTACTACAATCACCGATGACTTTGTAATTATTTCTTTCGAGCAAATCATGCAGCGCGACGCACTCCTGACCCAGGATGAGCTGGACTTTATCCAGACCATGCAACACAACCCGCAACTCAATGTGCGGGATGCGACGTCGAGTTTGCTGGTCAACGGCGGCTCGCAGATCCGTGATTTGCTCACACGCCTGGCCGCCCATGAGCAAGTCACCATCCAGGCCACTTTCGAAAATCAGCAAATGACCTTCCCGCTGCACCTGGTGGAAGATGAGTTTCACGCAATGCATCTACGCCTCGGTGTCCCCAGCATTTATGAAGACGGGCCAATGATTCGGCCATGGCGCCTGGCGCTCGAAGAGCCAGTGGCGCTGGAAAATGCCAAGGGGCAACCCGGCACGATGTGGGTGCACGAAATATCGTTCAAAGGGGTTTTGCTGGAAGTTCGCAACAAGACCAAGGCGCCAAAGCACTTCGCGCTGTGGTTCAGCCCGTCAGGCTATGAGCGGATTGCGTTGCGCGGCACCCTGGAGCGTGAGACCGAGCAAGGTTTCTACGCCTACGAGTTGAGCCAGAGTGACAAGGACGAAACCGAGCGTCTGCGTCAGTACATCCTTCAGCAACATCGCCTGACCCATCCTGCTTTGCATATTTGAATCTCAGGTATCCAGGTTTCCCGCCAGGAACTGTTTCAGACGCTGGCGCATCACCCCCCCCTCGTTTCCAAGGCAACCGACCGACGACCCGGCCAGACTCTCTTGCGCCAGGTCGGACGCATCCCCGGCCAGAAACAGCTGACATTCCAGCCCCATGGCCAGACGGTTCAAACGTCGAGGCAGTTCGGCAGTCGGCGCGTGATTGGAAATCAACACCAGCGCCCTGGGCTTGATCTTCTCACAGACCAGGATCAACTCGTCGAAGGGCTGCCCGATCGCCAACAACTGAATAGCCGAATCGATGCTGCTCAGATAGAGCGCCGTGACCAACACTTCGAGTTCACGACATTGGTCGGCCAAGGCGCAGACAATCACTCGTCGCGGCTGCATGACACGCACCAGCAGCAAGCGTTGCAATACTCGAGAACGCAGAAAGCCATCCAGAAAAAGCCACTCGCTGGTCTGACCGAACGCATCATGGCGTTGCAGCAATTGCTTCCAGATCGGAATCAGGATGTCCTGGAACACAACCGTCAGCGGATAACTGGAAAAAATCTGACCGTAGATGTGTTCCAGCTGAGCTTCGTCAAAAACACTCACCGCCGCCTTGACCTGCTGCTGCCATTGGCCGTAGTCGGCTTGAACGAGCTCGTCGGGAATGATCCGCTCCAGCACCTGGAGCGGTTCGGTCTTGGCCAGTATCTTGCCAACCTTGCTGACCGCGACACCACGCTCGATCCAGCCAAGGATGCTGCGAACGCGCTCGATATCGATCATTGAATACAAACGGTGCCCGCTTTCGGTGCGGGTGGGCTGTATCAGCCCGTAGCGTCGCTCCCAGGCTCGAAGCGTAACCGGGTTGACCCCTGTCATGCGCGCGACCTCACGAATCGGGAACAGCTCTTCTCGAATCAGGGAGATACCAGAGGACAAGCCAGGCGTAACGTCGGTCAGCACAGGCATCTTTGGATTTACGTCCATGCAAAATATTGGATCCCATTCTAACTCTCCTGCCCCGGCAGTATTCAACACGCCGTTGATTTAATTAGCACTGACGTCCAAGACACAATCAGGAATAATCCTTGCTTGTCCCAAGACGCAGCCCACTACCCCGGCGCTGTGTCTGGCGAAGCTCTTATCCGGAGCGACGCGTTTGCCCTACGGAGATACACAATGTCTACTTCCCCCGTCACGCTGATGGTTGCGCGTCGCGTCGCCGATGGGCGTTATCAGGATCTGATGGCCTGGTTGCGCGAAGGCGAACAACTGGCCACCGACTTCCCCGGCTATCTCGGTTCTGGCGTGCTTGCTCCGCCGCCCGAGGATGACGAATTCCAGATTATTTTCCGCTTCGCCGACGAGCAAACCCTGCACGCCTGGGAGCATTCCGCCTCGCGTACCGCTTGGCTGGGACGCGGCAGCAATCTGTTCGCCCATCCTTCGGAGCATCGGGTCAGTGGCATCGATGGCTGGTTCGGTGCAGCAGGGCAACGCCCGCCACGCTGGAAGCAGGCCGTGGCGATCTGGCTGGCGTTCTTTCCGGTGTCCCTGCTGTTCAACTTTGTGCTGGGACCGTTATTGGCTGAAACGGGATTGCTGGCCCGGGTGTTCGTCAGCACCCTGTGCCTGACGCCGCTGATGGTCTATTTCTTCATTCCATTGTCGACCCATCTGTTGGCCGGCTGGCTGAACACCGCACCGCAACAACCGTTGCCCGCAACGCCTACTACCCAAAATCAGTAACGCTTGCAGGAGCGTAGGTGCACGACTCCCGTCGCTGGTATAGTTTTGCTCTAACCGCGACGCGAGCCGTTCATGACCTCTTCCGCAGCCCCCATCCTCATCACCGGTGCCGGCCAGCGTGTCGGCTTGCACTGCGCGCAGCGTTTGCTCGAAGACGGCCATCCGGTCATTTTCAGTTACCGCAGCGAACGCCCCGGCGTAAAAACCCTGCGCGATCTGGGAGCGACCGCGGTGTTCGCGGACTTTTCCAGCGAGGCCGGGATTCTCGCGTTCATCGGTGAACTGAAGAACCACACCGACAGCCTGCGGGCGATAGTCCACAACGCCTCCGAATGGCTGGCCGAAACCCCGGGCGCCGAAGTCGAAGCCTTCACCCGCATGTTCAGCGTGCACATGCTGGCGCCCTACCTGATCAACCTGCACTGTGCCGATTTACTCAGACGCTCAAGCCCCGCCGACATCGTGCACATCAGCGATGACGTGACCCGCAAGGGCAGCAGCAAGCACATCGGCTACTGCGCCAGCAAAGCCGGGCTCGACAGCATGACCCTGTCCTTTGCCGCCAAGTACGCGCCAGACATCAAGGTCAACGGTATCGCGCCAGCCCTGCTACTGTTCAATCCCGACGACGACGCGGCGTACCGCGCCAGGGTCCTGGCCAAATCCGCACTGGGCATCGAGCCCGGCAGCGAAGTGATCTACCAGAGCCTGCGCTATTTGCTCGACAACCCTTATGTCACCGGCACGACCCTGACCGTCAATGGCGGACGGCACGTCAAATAAGCCGCCCCCGCGAGGATGTCCCCATGACGTTATCCCTGCCCCACAACACCCTGTCCCAGAGCTATCGCAAGATCCTCATCGGCCTCGGTGAAAACCCCGACCGCGAAGGGCTGCAAGACACCCCGTTGCGCGCCGCCAAGGCGATGCAATACCTGTGTCATGGTTACGAACAGAGTGTCGAAGAGATCGTCAACGGCGCACTGTTCGCCTCCGACAACGATGAAATGATCATTGTCGACAACATCGAGTTGTACTCGCTGTGTGAACATCACATGTTGCCCTTCATCGGCAAGGCGCATGTGGCTTATATTCCAACGGGCAAGGTGCTCGGCCTGTCGAAGATTGCACGGCTTGTGGATATGTTCGCCCGCCGCCTGCAAATCCAGGAGAACCTCACCCGGCAAATCGCCGAGGCCGTGCAGCAAGTGACCGATGCCGCCGGTGTCGCGGTGGTCATCGAAGCCCAGCACATGTGCATGATGATGCGCGGCGTCGAGAAACAGAATTCGACCATGAACACCTCGGTGATGCTCGGCGCCTTCCGCGAGTCGAGCAACACCCGCCAGGAGTTCCTGCAATTGATTGGACGGAGCAAGTAGCAATGCCACAACTTCAACCAGGAATGGCACGCATCCGGGTCAAGGACCTGTGTTTGCGAACTTTCATCGGGATCAACGAGGACGAGATCCTCAACAAGCAGGATGTGCTGA
Source organism: Pseudomonas sp. 008 (assembly GCF_016861935.1). Lineage (NCBI taxonomy): Bacteria > Pseudomonadati > Pseudomonadota > Gammaproteobacteria > Pseudomonadales > Pseudomonadaceae > Pseudomonas > Pseudomonas sp. 008. The sequence continues at coordinate 99,451 of NZ_BOMA01000017.1, forward strand.
TCAACCTGACCATCCTGTATGCCGCCCAGGACGCCGTGCGTGACAACGACATCGATCACGCGCTGAACTACCGCACCATCACCAAGGCGATCATTGCCCACGTGGAAGGCAATCGCTTTGCCCTGCTCGAGCGCCTGACCCAGGAGCTGCTGGACCTGATCATGGCCAACGAGTCGGTGCTGTATGCCGAAGTCGAAGTCGACAAGCCCCACGCCTTGCGCTTCGCCGAGTCGGTGTCGATTACCCTGGCCGCAAGCCGCTGACCGCGTCTGGCGCATCGCTCGCCAGGCTTTTATCATCCGCGCCACGATTTGATTGCACAGAGCCCATCATGAACGATCAACAACGCCTGGAACTTGAAGCCGCCGCCTTTCGCCGGCTGGTTGCCCACCTGGACAGCCGCAAGGACGTGCAGAACATCGACCTGATGAACCTCTCGGGTTTCTGCCGCAACTGCCTGTCCAAGTGGTACAAGGCCGCCGCTGACGAACGCCAGATCGACGTCAGCCTCGATGAAGCCCGCGAAGTGGTTTACGGCATGCCGTACGCCGAGTGGAAAGCCCAATACCAGAAAGAAGCCAGCGCCGACCAACAAGCGGCGTTCGCCAAAGGAAAACCCAATGAGTGATTTGAACACCCTGCGCGCCAGCCTCAAGAGTGGCGAACACGTTTTCGCCGATACCCTGGCGTTCATTGCCGCCGGTTATGACTACCAGCCCCAGGCTTTCAACAACGGTGGCGTGGAAAACGCAGCCGGGCAGAACGAAGGCTCGTGCAAGACCCTGGGCCTGGCGCTGCTGGAAGGTCTGAGCGATGAAGAAGCGCTGTTGGCGTTTGGCGAGCATTATCGTTCGGTGGTGGCCACGCCCGAAGGCAGCGACCACGGCAATATCCGGGCGTTGATTGCCCATGGCTTGGCGGGTGTGAAGTTCGCTCAGCAGCCACTGACTCGTCGCTAAACCTGTGGCGAGGGAGCTTGCTCCCTCGCCACGGATTATGCGTCGCCATCGATCGGCATCAGGGCACATCCCGACTTTTAAGATTGACCCGGCAACTTTATTTCGTTTGCCGGGCACCTCTGCTCGCGGCTTAGATAAAAAGAAGTATCCCTTCTTCAGAGTCAGCCATCCATGCGCAGCGAAACCATCAGTCAGTCGATTTCCATTGTTCACCCCATCAGTCTCAGCCACGGCAAAAATGCCGAAGTCTGGGGCACCGATGGCAAGCGCTACATCGACTTTGTCGGGGGAATCGGCGTACTGAACCTCGGCCATTGCCATCCGCGCATCGTCGAGGCTATTCGCGAACAAGCCACCCGCCTGACTCACTACGCGTTCAACGCAGCGCCCCATATGCCTTACATCGACCTGATGGATCGCCTGGCTGCGTTTATTCCGGTGGATTACCCGGTCAGTGGCATGCTTACCAACAGCGGCGCGGAAGCGGCGGAAAACGCCCTGAAGATCGTCCGTGGCGCCACCGGCCGCACCGCGATCATTGCCTTTGACGGCGCCTTCCACGGCCGCACGCTGGCCACCCTCAACCTCAACGGCAAGGTCGCGCCTTACAAGCAGAAAGTCGGCGTGCTGCCGGGTCCGGTGTACCACCTGCCCTTCCCTAGCAAAGACAATGACGTGACCTGCGCCGAGGCACTGAAGGCGATGGATCGGCTGTTCAGCGTCGAGATCGACGTGAATGACGTGGCCTGTTTTATCGTCGAACCGGTGCAAGGCGAAGGCGGGTTTCTGGCGATGGATGTGGAATTCGCCCAGGCACTGCGGCGTTTCTGTGATGACAAAGGCATTTTGCTGATCGCCGATGAAATCCAGTCCGGCTTCGGCCGCACCGGCCAGCGGTTTGCGTTCTCGCGACTGGGCATTGAGCCGGACCTGATCCTGCTGGGCAAAAGCATTGCCGGCGGCGTGCCGCTGGGTGCGGTTGTCGGGCGCAAATCGCTAGTCGACAACTTGCCCAAGGGCGGATTGGGCGGCACCTACTCAGGCAATCCCATCGCCTGCGCCGCCGCGTTGGCGACCCTGGACGAAATGAGTGATGCACATCTGCACGCTTGGGGCTCGCAGCAGGAAGAAGCGATTGTCAGCCGCTACGAAGCCTGGCGGGCACGCGGACTGTCACCGTATCTAGGCCGTTTGACCGGCGTGGGTGCGATGCGCGGCATTGAGTTGATCAATGCCGACGGCACACCGGCTTCGGCGCAACTGACACAGTTGCTGGCCCTGGCGCGAGAGTCGGGCTTGCTGCTGATGCCCAGCGGCAAGTCGCGCCACATCATTCGGCTGCTCGCGCCATTGACCACTGAGGCCGCCGTGCTGGAGGAAGGGCTGGATATTTTTGAGGCGTGCCTGGCGAAATTGTCCTGAGGCAAAATCGTCTGCCCACAAAAAAACCGGCCAAGGCCGGTTTTTTGTTTACTACGGAATCAGAACGAAACGTTCTGCAGGCCGTCTAGGTAACGCTCAGTGTCCAGTGCCGCCATGCAGCCGGCGCCGGCCGAGGTGATGGCTTGACGGTAAACGTGGTCGGCCACGTCACCGGCAGCAAAGATACCTTCGACGCTGGTGGCAGTGGCGTTGCCGTCACGGCCGCCCTGTACAACCAGGTAGCCGTCTTTCAACGTCAGCTGACCTTCGAACAACGACGTGTTCGGGGTGTGGCCGATGGCGATGAACACGCCGTCGACTTTGATTTCGTCGAAGCTGCCATCGTTGTTCTTCAGGCGAGCACCGGTCACGCCCATGTTGTCGCCCAACACTTCGTCCAGGGTCGCGTTCAGCTTCAGGATGATCTTGCCTTCGGCAACCCGGGCATTGAGCTTGTCGATCAGGATTTTCTCGGCGCGGAACGTTTCGCGACGGTGAATCAGGGTCACGGTGCTGGCGATGTTGGCCAGATACAGTGCTTCTTCGACAGCGGTATTACCGCCACCGACCACAGCCACTGGCTTGTTGCGATAGAAGAAACCGTCACAGGTCGCGCAGGCCGAAACGCCTTTGCCCATGAACGCTTCTTCCGACGGCAGGCCCAGGTAACGAGCGCTGGCACCGGTAGCGATGATCAGGGCGTCGCAGGTGTAAGTCGCGCTGTCGCCAATCAGGGTGTACGGCTTGGCAGCGAAGTCCACGGCATTGATGTGATCAAACACGATCTCGGTTTCAAAGCGCTCTGCGTGCTCTTTCATCCGTTCCATCAGCGCCGGGCCGGTCAGGCCGTGGACGTCGCCCGGCCAGTTGTCGACTTCGGTGGTGGTGGTCAGTTGACCGCCGGCTTGCATGCCGGTGATCAGCAGTGGCTTGAGGTTGGCACGGGCAGCATAGACCGCAGCGCTGTAACCGGCAGGGCCGGAACCGAGAATAATCACTCGCGAATGACGAACTTCAGACATGACCTGCTCCTGTTGACCGGCCCGAAACACTGGGCGCGGAACGCCGGATTGCCGGCGGGAATAAAAAAGGACCGTTGAAAGCACTTGGGGAAGGCTTGAACTCGACAGTCCTGTAAAAGAATGGGTGCAGCGTATCGAGGGGGCGAAGATTAAGGAAATACGGTTTAACAATCCAGCTCATAGGCGGTCTCTATTCCGTTGCAGTGAATGTATAGACGCCTTTGTTACAGTTAATGTCGATGCCGCTACCGCGCTTTCGCACCTCAGGCAAAGCCGGTAAGGTCGGCGCGTTTCCCTCTTGTTCGGAGCTCGTTATGCCCGCCCCCGTTCTCTCCGGCCCGCAATACCTGCGCGAAGGCCTCAATCTGGTCCTGAGCCCAAGTCTGCGTCTGTTCGTGTTGCTGCCGCTGGCGATCAACCTGGTGCTGTTCGTCGGATTGATCTATCTGGCCGGTCATCAGTTCAGCCTATGGGTCGATACGCTGATGCCGTCCCTGCCCGATTGGCTGAGCTTCCTCAGCTATATCCTCTGGCCGATATTCGTGGTGTTGGTGGTGTTGATGGTGTTCTTCACCTTCACGATGCTCGCCAACGTCATCGCCGCACCGTTCAACGGCTTCCTCGCGGAGAAAGTCGAAGTGGTGGTGCGCGGCACCGACGATTTCCCGACCTTCAGCTGGAGTGAACTGATTGCCATGATCCCCCGCACCCTGTCCCGGGAAATGCGCAAGCTAGGCTATTTCCTGCCAAGGGCCATCGGGCTGTTCATCCTGTCGTTCATCCCGGTGGTCAACATCATTGCCGCACCGCTGTGGCTGCTGTTCGGGGTGTGGATGATGGCGATCCAGTACATCGACTACCCAGCGGACAACCACAAGCTGGGCTGGAACGAGATGCTCGCCTGGCTGCGCAAGAAGCGCTGGCAGAGCATGAGCTTCGGCGGGATCGTTTATCTGGTGCTGCTGATTCCGGTGGTCAACATTCTGATGATGCCGGCTGCGGTGGCCGGGGCGACGCTGTTCTGGGTGCGTGAGCGTGGCGCGGAGAATCTGGTGGCAGAGCGCCGTTAATCGCGTCACATATCCATCATCCCACCGTCACAATGACGACATGGCCTCAGTCGACACTGAGGTCATGACGACAGCTCTGCATATCACTCTGATCACCGAAACCTTCCCCCCGGAAATCAACGGCGTGGCCAATACCCTTGGCCGCTTGTTCGACGGTTTGCGCGCGCGCGGGCATCAGATCGAGTTGGTGCGGCCACGTCAGGGCGGCGACCCGCTGATGGGCAGCAATGATGAGTTGCTACTGTGTCGGGGCTGGCCGCTACCGGGTTATCCCGGCCTGCAATGGGGGCAGTCGTCAATGCACAAGTTGCTGCGGCGCTGGAAGCGCCATCGCCCGGACGTGCTGTACATCGCCACCGAAGGACCGCTGGGGTTGTCGGCGTTACGCGCGGCACGGCGTTTGGGGATTTCGGTGGTCAGCGGCTTTCATACCAATTTTCAGCAGTATTCCAGCCAGTATGGGCTCGGGTTGCTGACGCGTTTGCTGACCCACTACCTGCGCTGGTTTCACAATCGCTCGACCCTGACCCTGGTGCCCAGCGCCAGCCAGCGACTGGAACTGGAGCGGCGCAGTTTCGAGCGCCTGGCGCTGCTCTCTCGAGGCGTCGACAGCCAGTTGTTCCATCCGGCCAGACGACTGAAATCACTGCGTGAGCAATGGGGACTGGCCGAGGATGACATCGCCTTCATCCACGTAGGACGTTTGGCCCAGGAGAAGAATCTTGGTCTGCTCAAGCGCAGTTTCGACATGCTGAAAACCACTTATCCACAGCGGAACATGAAATTGATTGTGGTCGGCGACGGTCCGCAACGATCGGCGCTGGAAAAGGAATTGCCCGAGGCGATTTTTTGCGGCTCACAACGCGGCGAAGCGCTGGCCAGTCACTATGCCTCGGGGGATGTGTTTCTGTTTCCGAGCCTGACCGAGACCTTCGGCAATGTGGTGCTTGAGGCATTGGCCTCAGGGCTGGGGGTGGTGGCGTACGATCAGGCTGCGGCGGCTCAGCATATTCGCCATGGCTACAACGGCGTATTGGCCATGCCCGGGGATGAGCAGGCGTTCTGCGATGCGGCACGCTGGCTGCTGGAGGAGCGCGAAACCTTGCGCTGCGTGCGGCTCAATGCCCGCCAGCATGCAAGCCGTCAGGGCTGGGCGGCGATTATCGAGCAGTTCGAGGGGCAGTTGCGGGGGGCTTGTGCGCAGGAACAAGTTCTATCCGATGCAGCGTTGTTGCCTTAAAAGCTTCGCGGGCAAGCCTCGCCCCTGTAGGAGCGAGGCTTGCCCGCGAAAAGGCCTTTTCAGTCGCCGTTTACACCAGCGTCATCAACGCATCACGGCTGAACGGCAAAATGTCCTGCTCACGACCGTCACGCACTTTCTGCGCCCAGTCCGGGTCCACCAACAACGCACGACCCACCGCCACCAGGTCGAACTCATCGTTATTCAAACGCTCCAGCAGTTTTTCCAGGCTGGCGGGCTGTGCGATCTTGTCGGTGTTGACCATGAATTGCAGGAACTCGCCATCCAGGCCGACGCTGCCAACGGTGATGGTCGGCTTGCCGGTGAGCTTGCGGGTCCAGCCGGCCAGGTTCAGTTCGGAACCGTCGAACTCCGGCTCCCAGAAACGGCGTGTCGAGCAGTGGAAAATATCCACGCCGGCGTCGGACAACGGCTTGAGAAATTCGCCCAACGCCTCTGACGTCTGCACCAGACGCGCGGTGTAGTCCTGCTGCTTCCACTGGGAGAAACGGAAGATGATCGGGAATCCCTCGCCGACTGCTGCGCGCACCGCCTGAATCAGTTCGATGGCGAAGCGCGAACGGTTGGCCAGGCTGCCACCGTATTCGTCGGTGCGCTGGTTGCTGCCTTCCCAGAAGAACTGGTCCACCAGATAACCATGGGCACCGTGGATTTCCACGCCGTCCATGCCGATGCTCTGGGCGTCTTTGGCGGCTTGGGCGAACGCAGTGATCACCTCCTGAATATCCTGCTGGGTCATGCCGTGAACCACGACCTGTCCGTCTTTCAGTTTTTCCGACGGACCGTAACCCGGCACGCTGGCATCCGGCTCGGTGCCGATACGGCGCACGCTGCCCACATGCCACAGTTGGGGAACGATCTTGCCGCCCTCGGCATGCACTGCATCGACGACTTTTTTCCAGCCGGCCAGCGCAGCTTCACCGTAGAAGTGCGGCACGTTCGGGTAGCCGTTGGAGGCCTTGTGACCGACGGTGGTGCCTTCGGTGATGATCAGGCCAACTCCGGCGGCAGCGCGGCGACGGTAGTATTCGATCACTTTGGAGTTGGGCACGCCGCCCGGCGAAAACGAGCGGGTCATCGGTGCCATGACGACGCGGGTCGGCAGTTCGAGAGCGCCGAGGTGAAAAGGCTTGAACAGGGCTTTGACAGGCATTGGACGCTCCACGGAACATAGACTTTATGACGACGATAATATGGAGAGCGCCCTGCCTTGAACAGCACTATTGATTTTAGTGATTAAGGATTAGAAACGAAAAGATCGCAGCCTTCGGCAGCTTCTACAGAGGAATGTGAACACCTGTAGCTGCCGAAGGCTGCGATCTTTTGATCTTGATCTGCGCTTTTAACTCAGAGCTTTTTCAATCGCCTGGATAACAGAAGGATCATCCGGCGCCGTACGTGGCGAGAACCGCGCCAATACGCGACCGTCCTTGCCCAACAGGAATTTTTCGAAGTTCCAGGTGATGTCGCCCGGAAACTCCGCGCCCTCGCCCGCCAGCAGGCGGTACAGCTGATGACGTTCGTGACCGTTGACTTCCAGCTTGCTGGACAACGGAAAGGTCACGCCATAGTTGAGGCTGCAGAACGCCTGGATCTCCTGCTCGGTACCCGGTTCCTGCCCGGCAAACTGGTTGCACGGCAAGCCCAGCACGCTGAAACCCTTGCCCTTGTATTGCTGGTAGAGGTTTTCCAGAGCAGCGTACTGTGGGGTCAAGCCACATTTGGAGGCGACGTTGACCACCAGCACGACGTGCCCTTTGAAGGGCGCCAGAGGTAACTCCTGGCCATCCAAAGTTTTCAATGTAAGGTCGTGAAAAGCACTCATGACGGACTCCAGATTTCCCGTGTTCTTCTCGAAACAGCCACTTGGTCATGTCGCCAAGGACAGCCGCGGACTAAAAAGGCGCCCTCGGGCGCCTCTCCAGTTCTCGAAAGCTTAGCGCAGAAAATCAGTGGTGATGGCCACCTTCGCCATGGACGTGACCATGAGCGATTTCTTCCTGGCTGGCATCACGGATGGCAACGATCTTGACCTGGAAATTCAGGCGCTGACCGGCCAGCGGGTGGTTGCCGTCGACGGTGACATCGTCGCCGTCCAGATCGCGAATAGTGACGATCTGCATCTGGCCGTCCGGAGCGGAAGCGTGGAACTGCATGCCCACTTCCAGTTCGTCGACGCCTTCGAACATGCTGCGGCTCAGGGTGCTGACCAGTTCGGCAGCGTATTCGCCGTAGGCATCTTCAGGTTCTACGGCAACAGTCAGTTCGTCACCAACTGCTTTGCCTTCCAGCGCCTTTTCCAGGCCCGGAATGATGTTACCTGCGCCTTGCAGATAGACCAGCGGCGCGCCGCCGGCGGAGCTGTCGATGACCTCACCAGCGTCGTTGGTCAGGGTATAGTCGATGGAGACAGCCTTATTGGCGGCGATCAGCATGGGGCGAGACCTTTTGCATAAGAATGATGAATGTCCAAGTTTAGCGAAGCAATCGCCCGAAAGCGAACACAACCCGGACAAACGGGGTGCGATGAAAGCCTCGACCATTACAGGTTTCCATCAGGACGAGGACGGGCACTGGGTGGCCGAGCTGTCCTGCGGCCATACCCAACACCTGCGGCACCAGCCGCCGTGGCAATCCCGGGCCTGGGTGCTGGACCCTGTGCTGCGCAATGAAAAAATAGGCCAGCCCTTTGATTGCGGTTGGTGCGCACAAGGCTCGGTTAGCGATAACCTTGACCACTGAATATCGGTAGAACGCCAGCCATAGGCGTTCACCATTGCCATGCACCCTTAGAGAATCCGCATGCAAACTTTTTTTATCGCGCCCACCGATTTTGGTGTGGGTCTGACCTCCATCAGCCTCGGGCTGGTGCGTACCCTTGAGCGGGCCGGCCTCAAAGTCGGCTTTTTCAAACCGATTGCCCAACCGCACCCGGGCGACACCGGCCCTGAACGCTCCACCGAACTGGTGGCCCGCACCCACGGCTTGAAACCGCCTCAGCCATTGGGCCTGGCCCATGTCGAGCGGATGCTCGGCGACGGTCAGCTGGACGAATTGCTCGAAGAAATCATCACCCTTTATCAGCAAGCCGCTGTCGGCAAGGACGTGCTGATCGTCGAAGGCATGGTCCCGACCCGCAGCGCCAGCTACGCCGCGCGGGTCAACTTGCACTTGGCCAAGAGCCTCGACGCCGACGTGATTCTGGTTTCGGCGCCGGAAAACGAAGTGCTGACCGAATTGTCCGGCCGGGTGGAATTGCAGGCGCAATTGTTCGGCGGGCCGAAAGACCCGAAAGTGCTGGGCGTGATCCTCAACAAGGTCAAGACCGACGAAAGCATGGACGTCTTCGCCTCGCGCCTGAGAGAGCACTCGCCGTTGCTGCGCAGTGGCGACTTCCGTCTGCTCGGCTGCATCCCGTTTCAACCGGAGCTGAACGCGCCGCGCACCCGTGACGTGGCCGAGCTGATGGGCGCTCAGGTGCTCAATGCCGGTGACTACGAAACCCGGCGCATGACCAAAATCATCATTTGCGCCCGCACCGTGCGCAACACCGTGGAGCTGCTCAAGCCCGGCGTGCTGGTGGTGACCCCCGGCGATCGCGACGACATCATCCTCGCGGTCAGCCTCGCAGCGATGAACGGTGTGCCCCTGGCCGGCCTGCTGCTGACCAGCGACACCCTGCCCGACCCGCGCATCATGGAGCTGTGCCGTGGCGCCTTGCAGGCCGGCCTGCCGGTGTTGTCGGTGAGCACCGGTTCCTACGACACCGCCAACCAGTTGAACGGTTTGAACAAGGAAATCCCGATCGACGACCGCGAGCGCGCAGAGATCATCACCGATTTCGTCGCCAGCCACCTCGACGCCAACTGGCTGCACCAGCGCTGCGGCACACCACGGGAAATGCGCCTGTCGCCTGCAGTGTTCCGCTATCAACTGATCCAGCGTGCCCAGGCCGCCAACAAGCGCATCGTGTTGCCCGAGGGCAGCGAGCCGTTGACCGTCCAGGCCGCCGCGATCTGCCAGGCACGGGGCATCGCCCGTTGCGTGTTGCTGGCCAAGCCGGCAGACGTCGAGGCGGTCGCCCGCGCCCAAGGCATCGAGTTGCCACCGGGGCTGGAAATCCTCGACCCGGACCTGATCCGCGAGCGTTACGTCGAGCCGATGGTTGCGCTGCGCAAGACCAAAAGCCTCAACGCGCCGATGGCCGAGCAGCAACTGGAAGACACCGTGGTGATCGGCACCATGATGCTGGCGCTGGATGAAGTCGACGGGCTGGTGTCCGGGGTCATTCACTCCACCGCCAACACCATCCGCCCGGCCCTGCAACTGATCAAGACCGCGCCGGGTTGCACCCTGGTGTCGTCGGTATTCTTCATGCTGTTTCCCGAAGAAGTGCTGGTCTACGGCGACTGCGTGATGAACCCGCACCCGAGTGCCAGCGAACTGGCCGAGATCGCCTTGCAAAGCGCCGATTCGGCAGCGGCGTTCGGCATCACTCCGCGAGTGGCAATGATCAGCTACTCCAGCGGTGAATCGGCCAGCGGCGAAGAAGTCGAGAAGGTTCGCGAGGCCACGTTGCTCGCCCACGAACAGCAACACTCACTGCTGATCGACGGCCCGTTGCAGTACGACGCCGCCGCCAACGAAACCGTGGCCCGGCAACTGGCGCCGAACAGTCAGGTGGCCGGTCGCGCCACGGTGTTCGTGTTCCCCGACCTGAACACCGGCAACACCACCCACAAAGCCGTGCAACGCAGCGCCGACTGCGTCAGCCTCGGACCGATGCTGCAAGGCCTGCGCAAACCGGTGAACGACCTGCCGCGTGGCGCGCAAGTCGACGACATCGTGTACACCATCGCGTTGACCGCGATTCAAGCTGCCAACCGACCTATGGATGTTTAAATGCTGGATTTTCTACCTGCACCCGTGCGCGGTGTGATCGCCTCGCTGCTGTTGGCGCTGAATACGATTCTGCTCTGCTCGTTTCTGTTCTGTGTGGCGCTGTTCAAAGTGCTGCCGTTCGCCCTCACCCAACGTTTCGCGCGCTGGCTGATGAGTCATACCCACGAAGCGTGGATCAGTAACAACAAGGGCTGGATGAATCTGGTTTGCCGCACACGCTGGCACCTCAGCGGTTTGCAAGACCTCGACTATCGGCACTCCTATCTGATCACCAGCAACCACCAGAGCTGGGTCGACATCATGGTGTTGCAGTACGTGCTCAACCGTCGCATCCGCCCGCTGAAGTTCTTCCTCAAACAGGAACTGATCTGGGTACCGGTGATTGGCCTGGCGTGGTGGGCGTTGGGTTTTCCGTTCATGAAGCGTTACTCCAAGGCCTATCTGGAAAAGCATCCGGAGAAGAAAGGCAAAGACCTGGAAACCACCCGCAAGACCTGCGACAACTTCCGCAATAACCCGGTGGGGATTTTCAACTTCGTCGAAGGCACGCGCTTTACCAAGGGTAAGCACGCCCAGCAGAGTTCACCGTTCCGCTACCTGCTCAAGCCGAAAGCGGGCGGCATTGCATTCGTGCTGGATGCCATGGGCGACCAGCTGGAAGCCATCGTCAACGTGACCATCCACTACCCGGCGGGGCGTCCGGGTTACTGGGATTTGCTCTGCGGTAATGTGAAAGACGTGGTGGTGCACTTTCAGGAGCTGAAGATTCCGCCGCAGTTCGTCGGCAAGAACTATGACCAGGACGGGGTGTATCGCCTGGAGTTTCAGGGCTGGATCAATCAGCTGTGGCAGGACAAGGATGCGCTGCTGGGGCAGATGCACCGTGAGTATCCAGTGAATTCTTGAGGTGCTCGCGAAGGTGTCCTCCCGGACACAAAAAAGCCCGCAGACGATCGCTCATCTGCGGGCTTTTTGTTTTCAGCTAATGCTTAGATCGCGCCACGCTTGCGCAGCAGATCCAGCACTTGCTTGACGCTTTCTTCCAGCGACAGCGACTGGGTGTCGATCACCAGATCGGCATTCAGCGGCACGTCGTACGGGAAGGATTCGCCCGGGATGTTGTCGCCACCCGCCGCGTACAGACCTTGCGGATCACGCTCGGCACAGACCGTCGGCGAGGCCTGGACGTAGACCGTCAGCAGACGCTCCTTGCCAATCAGGTCCTTGGCCTGCTCACGACCTTCGGCACTCGGGGCAACGAACGCCGCCAGTGTCAGCAGGCCGGCTTCGTTGAACTGACGCGCAACGTGCGCCGCACGACGCCAATTCTCGGTACGCCCGGCGCGGTCATGTGGCAGGCCTTTGTTCAGGTCATGGCGCAGGTTCTGGCCATCGAGTACGAATACCGCGCGACCCATGTCGAACAGCTTGCGTTCAACCGCATACGCCAGGGTGCTTTTGCCCGCGCCCGACAGGCCGCTGAACAACACGGTAGCCGGTTGCTGACCGAAGCGCTGGGCGCGTTCTTCGGTGGCTACATGGGCCAGTTTACCGTGGTGGGAGCTGCTGCCATGCGCCAGCGGCTGAGCGATGATCATGCCGGCCGCGACCGTGCCGTTGGTCAAACGGTCGATGACGATGAACGAACCGGTGGTGCGGTTGCTGTCGTAACCGTCCAGCGCAATGGCCGCGTCGAGGCTGATCTTGACCCGACCGATCTCGTTCAGCTGCAACGAGCTGGCAGGCCCTTCGGCCAAGGTGTTCACGTCCACGCGATTGACGATGCTGGTGATCGAGCCCGGCACGTAAGTCGTGGCGCGCTTGATGTCGTATTTCTTGCCCGGCAGCATCGGTTCTTCGGCCATCCACACCAGCATGGCGTCGAAGGCGTCGGTCACTTGCGGCTGGTTATCGGCGTGCACCAGCAGGTCGCCGCGGGAGATGTCGATCTCGTCTTCCATGGTCAGCGTCACCGCTTGACCAGGACCAGCATGCTCCAGCTCACCTTCGAAGGTGACAATGGATTTCACGCGGCTGCTCTTGCCCGATGGCAACACAACGACTTCGTCACCCTTGTGCACGATGCCGCTGGCCAGGGTGCCGGCGAAACCACGGAAGTTCAGGTTCGGACGGTTGACGTACTGCACCGGGAAACGCAGGTCGGTGTAGTTGCGGTCGCTGGCGATTTCGACGGTTTCGAGGATTTCCATCAGCGACTGGCCGGTGTACCACGGCGAGCGCTCGGACTTGTTCACCACGTTGTCGCCCTTGAGCGCGGACATTGGCACGAACGCCATGGTGCTCGGCTTGAACGCGATGCCTTCGGCGAACTTCAGGTAATCGGCCTTGATCGACTCAAATACGCTTTCGTCGAAGCCGTTGAGGTCCATCTTGTTGATAGCGACCACGATGTGCTTGATGCCCAGCAACGAGGCGATAAAGCTGTGGCGACGGGTCTGGGTCTGCACGCCGTAACGGGCGTCGACCAGGATGATCGCCAGGTCACAGGTGGATGCACCGGTGGCCATGTTGCGGGTGTACTGCTCATGGCCGGGGGTATCGGCGATGATGAATTTGCGCTTGGCGGTAGAGAAATAGCGGTAGGCGACATCGATGGTGATGCCCTGCTCACGCTCGGCCTGCAAGCCGTCGACCAGCAACGCCAGGTCGATGTCTTCGCCGGTGGTGCCGACTTTTTTCGAGTCGCGGGTAATGGCTTCCAGATGATCTTCGTAGATCATTTTGGAGTCGTGCAGCAGGCGCCCGATCAGGGTGCTCTTGCCGTCGTCGACGTTGCCACAAGTCAGAAAGCGCAGCATTTCCTTGCGTTCATGCTGGCCCAGGTAGGCGAGGATGTCCTCGCTGATCAAATCAGATGCGTGCGACATGACAACCCCTTAGAAATAACCCTGACGTTTCTTTTCTTCCATGGAACCGGCGCCATCGTGATCGATGACTCGGCCCTGGCGTTCGGAAGTTCGCGTCAGGAGCATTTCCTGAATGATGTCGGTCAGGCTAGTGGCCTCGGACTCGACAGCACCGGTCAACGGGTAGTCGCCCAGTGTACGGAAACGGACCTTCTTCTTGACGATGCGCGCCTTGTCTTCGTCGCTCAGGTGATTGAGCAGGCGTTCGTCGTCGATCATGATCCAGGTGCCGTTCATCTCGATGACATCACGCTCGGCAGCGAAGTACAGCGGCACGATCGGGATGCCTTCCAGATAGATGTACTGCCAGATGTCCAGTTCGGTCCAGTTCGACAACGGGAATACGCGGATCGATTCGCCCTTGTTGACCTTGCCGTTGTAGACGTTCCACAGCTCCGGGCGCTGGTTTTTCGGGTCCCAGCGGTGCTTGCTGTCACGGAAGGAATACACGCGCTCTTTGGCACGGGACTTCTCTTCGTCACGACGGGCGCCACCGAATGCAGCGTCGAAGCCGTACTTGTCGAGGGCCTGTTTGAGGCCTTCGGTCTTCATGATGTCGGTGTGCTTGGCACTGCCGTGGGTCAGCGGGTTGATACCCTGCGCAACACCCTCGGGGTTGACGTGTACCAGCAGGTCTAGGCCGAGCTCTTCGACCATGCGGTCGCGGAACGCGTACATTTCCTTGAACTTCCACTGGGTGTCGACGTGCATCACCGGAAACGGAAGTTTGCCCGGGAAGAATGCCTTGCGCGCAAGGTGCAGCATCACGGCGGAGTCTTTACCGACGGAGTACAGCATCACCGGGTTATCGAACTCGGCGGCGACCTCGCGGATGATGTGGATGCTTTCGGCCTCCAGCTGTTTCAGATGCGTCAGTTTGTCGACCATGGCTACTCACGAAAACGATCTTATGGACGGCCTGCGGGCCGTGTTCGAGCGGGGAATCCTAGCACAGCGCCCTCTTCTAATCAGGACGGTGGCTAGATCGAAAGGGTATATGAATATACCCCCTCGTTTGGGCTCCAGCCCTGTAGTCAAATCGGGTTCGGGCAATCGATGAAGATGTGCTCGAGGGCGAAACGTCGCGCCAGGTAATCACCCAAAGCCTGCACACCGTAACGCTCGGTGGCATGGTGGCCCGCGGCGATGAAACTGATGTCGTTTTCCCGGGCGCTGTGGAACGTCTGCTCGGAGGCCTCTCCGCTGAGGTACAGATCGACACCGGCCAACACCGCTTGGTCAATGTAACCCTGGCCGCCACCGGTGCACCAGCCGACCCGACGAATCATCTCGCTGCCTTCGATCAGCAGCGGCTCGCGCCCCATGACTTCCTGTACCCGACGGGCAAAATCGCGGGGAGTCATCGGTTCGCTCAACGAGCCGACCAACCCGACGATTTTCAGGTTGTCCGGATCCAGTGGGCCTTCGACGGTAATGTCCAATTGCCGGGCAAGCTGTACGTTGTTGCCGACTTCAGGGTGCAGGTCCAGCGGCAAGTGATAGGACAGCAGGCTGATGTCGTGCTTGAGCAGGGTTTTCAACCGGCGCTGCTTCATGCCAGTGATGCACGGGTTCTCGCCTTTCCAGAAATAGCCGTGATGCACCAGCACCAGATCGGCCTGGGCCTCCACCGCGGCGTCCAGCAACGCCTGGCTGGCGGTGACACCGCTGACGATGCGCATTACTTGCGGCCGGCCTTCGACCTGCAAGCCGTTGGGGCAGTAATCGGCAATCTTCGCACTTGCCAGGTAACGGTCGGCTTCTTCGACCAGGGTGCTCAGGGCGACGGCCATAAAAGACTCCTAAATATCCCGTTCAGAGGCGCGCGCGGCCTCGTATAATGCGCGACATTATGGGCGGTCTCATACCGCCTGCAACCTCTCAGGACGTGCTTAATGCTCAAGGCGCTGCGTTTTTCCGGCTGGCCGCTGTTGGCCGGCGTGCTTGTCGCTCTACTGATTATTCAGCGTTACCCGCAGTGGGTCGGGCTGCCAAGCCTCGACGTCAATCTGCAACAAGCCCCGCAAACCCTTGGTGTGCAGCAGGGCCCGGTGTCCTATGCCGATGCGGTGACCACGGCTGCGCCGTCGGTGGTCAACCTTTACACCACCAAAGTGGTCAACAAACCCAGCCATCCGCTGTTTGAAGACCCGCAGTTCCGCCGCTTCTTCGGCGACAACTCGCCCAAGCAGAAGCGCATGGAGTCGAGCCTCGGTTCGGGCGTGATCATGAGCCCGGAAGGTTACCTGCTGACCAACAACCACGTGACCAGCGGTGCCGACCAGATCGTGGTGGCGCTCAAGGATGGTCGTGAAACCCTGGCCCGGGTCATCGGCAGCGACCCGGAAACCGACCTCGCGGTATTGAAGATAGACCTGAAAAACCTGCCGTCGATCACCGTCGGCCGTTCCGACAACCTGCGCATCGGCGACGTGGCCCTGGCCATCGGCAACCCGTTCGGCGTCGGCCAGACCGTGACCATGGGGATCATCAGTGCCACCGGGCGCAATCAGTTGGGCCTGAACAACTACGAAGACTTCATCCAGACCGACGCCGCGATCAACCCCGGCAACTCCGGCGGTGCACTGGTGGACGCCAACGGCAACCTGACCGGCATCAACACGGCGATCTTCTCCAAGTCCGGTGGCTCGCAAGGCATCGGCTTCGCGATCCCGGTCAAACTGGCGATGGAAGTGATGAAGTCGATCATCGAACACGGCCAGGTGATTCGCGGCTGGCTCGGTATCGAAGTGCAACCTTTGAGTCAGGAACTGGCGGAATCGTTTGGCTTGTCGGGACGCCCTGGAATTGTGGTCGCGGGGATTTTCCGTGACGGCCCGGCGCAGAAGGCCGGCCTGCAACTAGGCGACGTGATCCTCAGTATCGACGGTGAACCGGCTGGCGATGGTCGCAAGTCAATGAACCAGGTGGCGCGCATCAAACCGACCGACAAGGTCACGATTCAGGTGATGCGCAACGGTAAAGAACTCAAGCTCACCGCAGAAATCGGTCTGCGTCCGCCGCCGGCACCGATCCAGGAAAAAGAAGAAGAGTAAGCGGGGCCCTGTGGGAACGAGCCGCGCCGCTCGCTCCCACAGGAACAGTTTTGGTCTAGAGGTCGCCGAGGCCGTCGATCAGTGCCTGATTCTGCTCCGGCGCGCCAATCGAAATCCGCAGGAACTGGGCAATCCGCTCTTGCTTGAAGTGCCGAACGATCACGCCCTGCTCACGCAACTTCGCCGCCAGCCCTGCCGCATCGTGCTTCGGGTGACGGGCGAAAATGAAGTTCGCCGCCGACGGCAACACTTCAAACCCCTTCGCCTCCAGTTGCGCGATTACCTTCTCGCGACTCTCGATGACCAACCGGCAAGTCTTGTCGAAATACTCGCGATCCTCGAACGCCGCCGCAGCCCCCACAATCGCCAGACGATCCAGCGGGTAGGAGTTGAAGCTGTTCTTGATCCGCTCCAGCGCCTCGATCAGGTCCGGATGCCCCACCGCCAGGCCAACCCGCAGGCCGGCCAAAGAACGGGACTTGGACAGGGTCTGAGTCACCAACAGATTCGGATAACGGTCCACCAGAGTGATCGCCGTTTCCCCACCGAAGTCGATGTAAGCCTCATCCACCACGACCACCGAATCCGGGCTGGCCTTGAGAATCTGCTCGACAGCGTCCAGCGCCAGCAAGCAACCGGTCGGCGCATTCGGGTTCGGGAAGATGATCCCGCCGTTCGGCTTTGCATAGTCCGCCGGGTTGATCTGGAACTGTTCGTCCAGCGCAACCGCATCGAACGTGATGCCATACAACCCGCAGTAAACAGGGTAGAAGCTGTAGCTGATGTCCGGGAACAGCAGCGGTTTATCGTGTTGCAGCAAACCGTGAAAGATGTGCGCCAGAACTTCATCGGAACCGTTACCGAGGAACACCTGATTGCCCTGCACGCCGTAGTACTTGGCAACGGCTTGCTTGAGCAGGTCGCTGTTCGGGTCCGGGTACAGACGCAGGTTGTCGTTCAGTTCGGTTTGCATCGCCGCCAGGGCTTTTGGCGATGGACCGTACGGGTTTTCGTTGGTGTTGAGCTTCACCAGTTTGGCCAGTTTCGGCTGCTCGCCCGGCACATAAGGCACCAGATTCTTGACGAACGGGCTCCAGAATTTACTCATGTTCAGTTCCCCTGCTTGTCATCAAGAATGCGGTATTCAGCACTGCGGGCGTGAGCGCTCAGCGATTCGCCACGGGCCAGTACGGAGGCGGTCTTGCCCAGTTCGGAGGCACCCTGCTCGGAGCAGAAGATGATCGACGAACGTTTCTGGAAGTCGTAAACACCCAGCGGCGAGGAGAAGCGCGCAGTGCCGGAGGTCGGCAATACGTGGTTCGGACCTGCGCAGTAGTCGCCCAGGGCTTCGGAAGTGTGGCGGCCCATGAAGATCGCGCCGGCGTGACGGATCTGCGGCAGCCAGGCCTGCGGATCGGCGACCGACAGCTCCAGGTGCTCCGGGGCAATGCGGTTGGCCACTTCGATGGCCTGTTCCATGTCGCGAACCTTGATCAGCGCACCACGGCCATTGATCGAGGTTTCGATGATCTCGGCGCGTTCCATGGTTGGCAGCAGTTTGGCGATGCTTGCCGCGACCTTGTCGAGGAACTCGGCGTCCGGGCTGACCAGAATCGCCTGGGCGTCTTCGTCGTGCTCGGCCTGGGAGAACAGGTCCATGGCGATCCAGTCCGGATCGGTCTGGCCGTCGCACACCACCAGAATCTCCGACGGGCCGGCGATCATGTCGATGCCGACCTGGCCGAACACGTGGCGCTTGGCAGTGGCGACATAAATGTTGCCCGGGCCAACCACTTTGTCGACCTTCGGCACGCTTTCGGTGCCGTAAGCCAGCGCCGCAACCGCCTGCGCGCCGCCGATGGTGAACACCCGGTCGACGCCGGCGATGCAGGCTGCGGCCAGCACCAGTTCGTTGACTTCACCGCGCGGGGTCGGCACGACCATGACCACTTCGGTCACGCCCGCCACCTTGGCCGGAATCGCGTTCATCAGCACCGAGGACGGGTAGGACGCCTTGCCGCCCGGCACGTACAGACCGGCGCGATCCAGTGGCGTGACCTTCTGGCCCAGCACCGTGCCATCGGCTTCGGTGTAGCTCCAGGAGTCCTGTTTCTGCTTTTCGTGGTAGCTGCGCACACGGGTCGCGGCTTTTTCCAGGGCTTCGCGCTGAGGCACGGTGATGCGGGTCAATGCCAGTTCCAGGCGTTCGCGCGGCAGGATCAAGTCCGCCATGGACGCCACTTGCAGGCCATCGAACTTCTGGGTGAACTCGACCACCGCCGCATCGCCACGCTCGCGCACGGCCTTGATGATGTCCAGCACCCGCTGATTGACCGAGTCGTCAGACACACTTTCCCAGCTCAGCAGATGATCCAGATGATGTGCGAAATCCGGGTCAGCAGCGTTGAGTCGGCGAATTGCAGTCGGTGCGGTCATAGCGAGAGCCTCATAGGATTGGCAAAAACTCGGGCGCCCTAAGCTAGCCGTTGATCCGCTTGGGCACCCGAGAATTCTGGCTATGAGGCGGATAGACGGGCGCGACTCAAGGTCGCGCAGGTGAATCAGCCGCGGTGTCGAGACTCCACTGCCTTGCGCAGGGTGTCGATCAACGCCTGGATACGGGCATGCTGCATTTTCATCGACGCCTTGTTGACGATCAGACGGGAGCTGATGGCAGCGATAAAATCCTGTGGCTCCAGGCCATTGGCCCGCAGCGTGTTACCGGTGTCGACCACGTCGATGATCTTGTCCGCCAGACCGATCAGCGGCGCCAACTCCATCGAGCCGTAGAGCTTGATGATATCGACCTGACGACCCTGTTCGGCATAGTAGCGCTTGGCGACGTTGACGAACTTGGTGGCAATGCGCAGACGGCCCTTGGGCTCGACTGCGCCGACTTTACCGGCCGTCATCAGTTTGCACTGGGCGATTTGCAGGTCCAGTGGTTCGTACAAACCCTGGCCGCCGTATTCCATCAGCACGTCTTTACCGGCGACGCCCAGATCGGCGGCACCATGCTCGACATAGGTCGGCACATCGGTGGCACGCACGATCAGCAAGCGCACATCGGCCTGGGTCGTGGGGATGATCAGCTTGCGGCTCTTGTCCGGATTCTCGGTCGGCACGATGCCCGCTTCAGCCAGAAGCGGCAGGGTGTCGTCAAGGATGCGGCCCTTGGACAGTGCGATAGTCAACATGGGAAACGTCAGTCCTTATCAAGGTACTCATGCCCGGTCGCAAACGGCGCCGGACACACATCGAGCCGGAAACCGGCTCGACTTCAACAAATCAACGGACGCGTCCCTGCGCCCATGCAGCAGAAACTAGCCCGGTACGCGGCGGATCTTGGCGCCGAGCATCTGCAGCTTCTCTTCGATGCACTCATAACCACGGTCGATGTGGTAAATGCGATCGATCAGGGTATCGCCTTCGGCGATCAGCGCCGAGATCACCAGGCTGGCCGAAGCACGCAGGTCGGTGGCCATGACTGGCGCGCCCTTGAGCTTTTCGATGCCGGTGACGATGGCGGTGTTGCCTTCAACCTGGATGTGCGCGCCCATGCGGTGCAGTTCGTAAACGTGCATGAAACGGTTTTCGAAGATCGTCTCGATCACGGCACCAGTGCCTTCGGCAATGGCGTTGAGGGAGATGAACTGCGCTTGCATGTCGGTCGGGAACGCCGGGTATGGAGCGGTCCGCACGTTGACGGCTTTCGGCCGCTTGCCGTGCATGTTCAGCTCGATCCAGTCTTCACCGGTGGTGATTTCGGCGCCGGATTCGCGAAGTTTTTCCAGAACGGCTTCGAGGATGGTCGGATCGGTGTCCTTGACCTTCACACGCCCACCGGTGACCGCTGCCGCCACCAAATAGGTGCCGGTCTCGATACGGTCAGGCATCACTTTGTAAGTGGTCGTGTGCAGACGCTCGACGCCATCGATGGTGATGGTGTCGGTGCCGGCGCCGGAAACCTTCGCGCCCATGGCGTTCAGGAAGTTCGCCAGGTCGACGACTTCAGGCTCGCGAGCAGCGTTGGCCAGAACGCTGCGGCCCTTGGCCAGAGCGGCCGCCATCATGATGTTCTCGGTACCGGTCACGCTGACGGTGTCGAAGAAGAAGTGCGCACCGCGCAGGCCGCCTTCAGGAGCCTTGGCCTTGATGTAGCCGCCTTCAACGTCGATGACCGCGCCCATGGCTTCAAGACCACGGATGTGCAGGTCAACCGGACGCGAACCGATGGCGCAACCGCCAGGCAGTGCAACTTCGGCTTCACCGAAACGGGCAACCATCGGGCCCAGCACCAGGATCGAGGCGCGCATGGTTTTAACCAGTTCGTACGGCGCGATCAGGGTCTTGATGGTGCGTGGGTCGATTTCGACGCTGAGTTTCTCGTCGATCACAGGTTCAATGCCCATGCGACCGAACAGCTCGATCATGGTGGTGATGTCGTGCAGGTGCGGCAGGTTGGCCACGGTCACCGGGCCATCGCACAGCAAGGTGGCAGCCAGAATCGGCAAGGCAGAGTTCTTTGCCCCGGAGATGCGGATCTCGCCATCAAGACGAGCGCCACCAGTAATAATCAATTTATCCATAAGAATCTCGACGCCCTTGGGCTCAGGTGCGCTCGGCCCAGGCCGCGCTGCTGAAAAATTTCATAGTGACCGCATGGATGCTGCCATCGACAATCCACGGGTTCAAATGGGCATAGACCTGCTGCTGACGCTTCACCGGGCTCAACGCCGCCAGTTCATCGCTGATCACGTTCAGCTGGAAATTGCAGCCTTCGCCTTCAACTTCCACCTTCGTGTTTGGCAGCTTTCCTTCAAGGAAGCTCTTCACTTCTACGGCCTGCATGCTCAACCTCAATCGGCGCCCTGTGCGCGCGGGTCGGACATCATACAAAAAAGCCCCGCGCCTGCGAACCCCGCGAAGCAGGACTCTGACGGGGGGCTTCTTTATAGATGCGGTTCAGGGGTGCGCCAACAGCTCGGTCAATTCGCTGACCTGAGCGATTTTGCGCATGTCTTCGGGCATCGCGCGAATGCTCACGGCCTTGCCGGCCACCTGAGCATCGCGCATGAAGCACAGCAGCAGCGACAAGCCGACACTGCTGGACTTCTCCACTGCGGAGCAATCGACCACCAGCGCAGGCGCCTTGCTGGACTTGATCAGTACCTGCCCCTGCTTGCGCAAGTTCGGGCCGGTCCGGTAATCCAGCACACCGCTGAGCAGCAGCTCGCCGGTTTCGCTTATGCGAATGGCCGACTCACTCATTGGGCTTTCTTCTCAACAGCTTTTTCGGTGTTTTCCTTGGCTTTGGCGACTTCCCCGGCCCAACCATTGATGGTCTTGTCCAGATCGTTGCCATTGCGCTGCATCGCATCAGCGAACTGATCGCGGAACAGCTTGCCGATGTTGATGCCGTTGATGATGACGTTACGCAGCTTCCATTCGCCGTTGATCTTTTCGAGTGTGTAAGACACAGGATAGATCGCGCCGCTGCTGCCTTTGACCGTCATGCCAACGCTGGTACGGTCTCCCGATTCATCCTTGGCAGGCTCAACAGTGATGCCCTGGTTGTTGTATTCGAGCAATGCGTTGCCATAAAACTGGAACAGGCCCTTTTTGAAGTTTTCTTCAAACGTCTTCATTTGCTCGGGCGTTGCTTTGCGCGAGTATTTGACGGTCATGATGCTTTTGGAAATGCCTTCGGCATCCACCACGGGGCCGACGATGGTGTTCAACGCCGTATAAAAGTCTTGTGGATCCTGCTTGTACTTCTCTTTATTGGCCGACAGGTCGGCGAGCATCCGGGTCGTGGTGTCCTGAACCAGATCGTGCGCCGACTGCGCCGCCAGGGCGTTAGCCATCAACGGCAAGGCCGCGAGCAATATCAACAGGCCACGTCGCAAGATAGAGATCATTGAAAAGCTCCTCATTTGGCGTCTTTGCTAACGGTATTGAGCAGAAATTTACCGATCAGGTCCTCGAGCACCAACGACGACTGCGTGTCGTGGATGGTTCCACCATCCTTGAGCAGGGCTTGTTCCCCACCCACGCTGATACCGATGTATTTCTCACCCAACAGGCCAGCGGTCAGGATAGATGCAGTGGAGTCAGTCGGCAGGTTATCTACGCGCTTTTCCAGTTGCATGGTCACCCGACCGGTGAAGCTGTCGCGATCCAGATCGATCGCCGTGACCTTGCCGATGGTCACACCGGCCATGGTCACTTTAGCTCTGACAGTCAAACCGGCGATATTATCGAAATATGCATAAAGTTTATAAGTATCGGTGGTTGCGCTCGGGGACAGGCCACTGACCCGCAACGCAAGCAACAGCAAAGCCAGGATGCCAGCCAGCAAGAAAAGGCCGACACCGATTTCCAGGGTGCGGTTTTGCATCAGAAATCTCCAAACATCAAGGCGGTCAGAATAAAGTCCAGGCCGAGTACCGCCAAAGAGGCGTACACCACGGTCTTGGTAGTGGCACGACTGATCCCCTCGGAAGTGGGCTCGCAGTCATACCCTTGGAATACGGCGATCCAGGTCACGACGAAGGCAAAAACGATGCTTTTGATAATGCCGTTCAGCACATCGTCGACAAACATCACGCTGTTTTGCATGTTCGACCAGTAGGAGCCCTCATAGACACCCAGCCAGTCGACGGCCACCCACGAACCACCCCAGATACCCACCACGCTGAAAATCATCGCCAGCACCGGCAGGGAAATGAAGCCGGCCCACAGGCGCGGAGCAATAATGTACTTGAGCGGGTCAACCCCGATCATTTCCAGACTGGACAGTTGCTCGGTGGATTTCATGTTGCCGATTTCGGCGGTCAGCGCCGAACCCGCACGCCCGGCGAACAGCAAGGCCGTGACGACGGGCCCCAGTTCACGCAGCAGCGTCAGCGCAACCATCTGCCCGACGGCCTGCTCCGAACCGTAGCTGGACAGGATGTTGAAGCCCTGTAGCGCCAGCACCATGCCGATGAACACCCCGGAGACCACGATGATCACCAGGGACATCACGCCAACCGAATGCAGTTGCTTGACCAGCAGGCCAAAACTGCCGCCGATGCCACCGCGACCGAGCAAGGCATGAAACAGGAACAGCGCCGAACGCCCGAACACCGCCAGCACATCGATGCCGGCGTGGCCGAAACGGCGCACTCTTTCTATTAATGAAATCTTGCGCATCAGCGCTTCCCCAGAAGATCTGCGCGGTAATCCGTCGCTGGAAAGTGGTATGCGACCGGGCCGTCGGGTTCGCCAGTCATGAACTGGCGAATCCGTGGCTCCTGCGAGTTCATCAACTCCTTGGGTGTGCCCTGCCCCAACACTTGCCCGTCACCCACCACAATGATGTAGTCGGCGATGCTCGCGGTCTCGGCCAGATCGTGGGAGACCACGATGCTGGTGATGCCCAGCGCATCGTTGAGCAAGCGGATCAGGCGCACCAGCACGCCCATGGCGATCGGGTCCTGGCCAACAAAAGGCTCGTCGTACATGAGAATTTGCGGGTCGAGGGCAATCGCCCGGGCCAGCGCGACTCGACGTTTCATGCCGCCAGACAATTCGTCAGGCATCAGGTCTAGGGCGCCACGCAAGCCCACGGCCTGCAATTTGAGCAGGACAATGTCGCGAATCATCTCTTCCGGCAGCGTGGTATGAACACGCAGCGGAAAGGCGACGTTCTCGAATACATCGAGATCGGTAAACAGCGCGCCGCTCTGAAACAGCACGCCCATGTGCTTGCGCGCATCGAACAAATCGCTGCGCGACAACGTTGGCAGGTTCTGGCCATTGACCCAGACTTCGCCGCTGGTGGGGCGCAATTGGGCCCCCATCAACCGCAACAGCGTGGTCTTGCCACACCCGGAAGGCCCCATGATGCCGGTGACCTTGCCGCGTGGTATGCGGATATCAATGTTATTGAAAATGCTGCGCGCACCGCGCTTGAAGGTCAGTCCCTTCAGCTCGACCGCGTAGGCGTTATCGGCACTCATCTAAACTCCTTGCGATGCAGCCTCTCACTCGGACGCCTGGCTTTCTGACGAAAGCACATACCTTCCCGGGCAGGCCGAACTGGCGGCGAACTATATCACTGCAATCACCAAGCGCCCAAGGCCCAAGCCGGGCACTATCAACAACATGAGCGCCTGGAATCATCTATTTAGAGGATTCGGCAACAAGGAATGACAAACCGCGACGAACTTACGTGAGGGTTTTGATCATTACCGTTATAATCGCCGCCTTTTCATCAGGCTATACGATTTCTGACATGAGCCAATCCAGCGATCTGATTCAATCTGCACAACGCACCATCCGTCTCGAACTGGAAGCCGTGCAAGGCTTGTTACCCCATATCGACGCAGATTTCGTACGCGCTTGCGAGATGATTCTGGCCAGCAAAGGCCGCGTAGTCGTGGTCGGCATGGGCAAATCGGGGCACATCGGCAACAAGATTGCCGCCACCCTGGCCAGCACCGGCACCACGGCGTTCTTCGTGCATCCAGCCGAAGCCAGCCACGGCGACATGGGCATGATCACGCGTGACGACATCATCCTGGCACTATCGAACTCCGGCTCCACCAATGAAATCGTTACCCTGCTGCCACTGATCAAGCGCCTGGGCATCAAATTGATCAGCGTCACCGGCAATCCCGACTCGGCGCTGGCCAAGGCCGCCGAGGTCAACCTCAACGTCCACGTCGAGCACGAAGCCTGCCCGCTGAACCTGGCGCCAACCTCATCGACCACCGCCGCTCTGGTGATGGGCGATGCCCTGGCGGTGGCGCTGCTGGAAGCCCGCGGCTTTACCGCTGAAGATTTCGCCTTTTCCCACCCAGGCGGCGCACTTGGCCGACGCCTGCTGTTGAAAGTGGAAAACGTCATGCACGCCGGGCAAGAGCTGCCGCAGGTTAAGCGCGGCACCCTGCTCAAGGACGCATTGATGGAAATGACCCGCAAGGGCCTGGGCATGACCGTGGTTCTAGAGGCCGACGGTAAACTTGCCGGGATCTTCACCGACGGCGATCTGCGTCGCACCCTGGACCGCAGCATCGACATCCACAGCGCCACCATCGAGCAGGTCATGACCGCCCACGGCAAGACCGCACGTGCCGAGATGCTGGCTGCCGAGGCGTTGAAAATCATGGAAGACCACAAGATCAACGCATTGGTCGTGGTCGACAGCGAAGACTGCCCGGTCGGCGCCTTGAACATGCACGATTTGCTGCGCGCTGGAGTAATGTAATGAGCACGGACCTGCTGCAACGCGGCAAACAGATCAAACTGGCGGTATTCGACGTCGACGGCGTGCTGACCGACGGGCGCCTGTACTTCCTCGAAGACGGCAGCGAATTCAAGACCTTCAACACGCTCGACGGCCAAGGCATCAAGATGTTGATGGCAGCCGGCGTGCAGACCGCTATCATCAGCGGACGCAAGACCCCGGTGGTCGAACGACGGGCCAAGAACCTCGGCATTCCACACCTGTATCAGGGTCGCGAAGACAAACTGGTGGTGCTCGACGAGCTCCTTGCCCAACTCAACCTGAGCTATGAACAAGTGGCCTATCTCGGCGACGACCTGCCAGACCTGCCGGTGATTCGCCGCGTCGGCCTGGGCATGGCCGTGGCCAACGCCGCCAGCTTCGTGCGCGAACACGCCCACGGCATCACCCAGGCCCGTGGCGGCGAGGGTGCCGCGCGCGAATTCTGCGAATTGATCCTGCGCGCCCAGGGCCGCCTCGATGCGGCCAACGCCGCGTACCTGTGAGCCCATCATGCTGAGCAAAAAGATTCGCAACATCCTGATATTCGGTTGCATCGCGGCGCTATTCGCTGCGGTCGGCTACTGGAACATCAGCCCGGAACGCTTCCTCGACAAGCCAGTGGCGCATGTCGATGAAGCCATGATCGACTATTACGCCACCAACGCCCACAGCGTGCAGTACCTGCCGGACGGCAAATTGCAGTATGAAATGACGTCCGACAAGGTCGAACACCTGAAAGCGACGGAAGTGACGTTGCTGTCCAACCCTGACCTGAACATGTTTCGCGGCACCGAATTTCCCTGGCACGTCCAGAGCGAACGCGGCGAAGTCAACCCGGACGGTACCCAGGTCGAGCTGATCGACTCGGTACGTATCACGCGTTTCGACGAAAAAAACCGTAAAACCCTGATTACCACCACCCGTATGACAGTGTTCCCGCAGCAGCAATATGCGCAGACCGATCAACCCGTTAGAATCGACGGCGCCGGCGGTGTATCGACAGGCAACGGAATGAAAGCGTACTTGAAAGAAAGCAGGATACACCTGCTATCGAACGTAAGAGGACAGTATGAGGCTCGTTAAAACCCTCCCTATTTTGCTCAGTCTGAGCGCAGCACTGGGAAGCGTGAGCGCCTGGGCTCTGCCGACCGATCAAGCGCAGCCTATCCGCATTCAGGCCGACGACGCCCAACTGGACGACAAGAACGGTGTTGCCACCTATAAAGGTGATGTGATCATCACTCAGGGCTCGATGAAGGTCACCGGCAACACCGTGACCATCACTCGCACCCCGACTGGCGACATCGACGTGGTGACCTCGGTGGGCAACCTGGCGTACTTCGAGCAATTGCAAACAGCTGGCGACACCAAGCCTGTTCAGGGTTGGGGCGTGACCATCCAATATCACGCCGCGCAAAACCGCGTCGTACTGATCGACAAGGCCAAAGTTGTCGACAAGGACAACAACGTCACCCAGGGCGAAAAAATCGTCTATGACACGGTGAAAAAATTGGCCAGCGCCGGTCGCGCCACGGGCAGCAAGGTCACCGAGGCACGTCCGCGTATCGACATGGTGATCCAGCCGAAGAAGAAAACCGACGAGAAAACCCAGTAATGGCAACTCTGAAAGCTCAGCACCTGGCCAAGAGCTACAAGAGCCGCCAGGTCGTGCGCGACGTCAGCCTGTCCATCGACAGCGGCCAGATCGTCGGCCTGCTTGGCCCCAACGGCGCCGGCAAAACCACCTGTTTCTACATGATCGTGGGCCTGGTACAGGCCGATCAGGGGCGCGTACTGATCGATGACCTGGACGTCAGCCACCAGCCGATGCATGGTCGCGCGAAGGCCGGTATCGGCTATCTTCCGCAAGAAGCGTCGATCTTCCGCAAGCTGTCGGTGACCGACAACATCATGGCCATCCTCGAAACCCGTAAGGAGCTCGACAAGGCCGGTCGCCGCAAAGAGCTGGAAAGCCTACTGCAGGAATTTCACATCCACCACATTCGTGACAGCCTTGGCATGAGCCTGTCCGGTGGTGAACGCCGTCGGGTGGAAATCGCCCGGGCACTGGCCACCAACCCGAAATTCATCCTCCTCGACGAACCCTTCGCCGGCGTGGACCCAATCTCGGTGGGCGACATCAAGCAGATCATCCATCACCTCAAAGCCAAAGGCATTGGCGTGCTGATCACTGACCATAACGTCCGTGAAACCCTGGACATCTGCGAAACCGCCTACATCGTCAACGATGGCCAGCTGATCGCTGAAGGCGACTCCGCCACCATCCTGGCCAACGAACTGGTCAAGGAAGTGTATCTGGGCCATGAGTTCCGCCTGTAAGCGCTGAGGTGCCTGGCCAGTCGCCTCGGCGCTCATCTCAATAAAAAATCAATAGTTTTTTATTGTTACAGCGCTCTAGGCAAACACTTCAGTTTCAGGCATATAATTTGCTTATGTTTGGCGCTTCGGCGCCCTGTAGTGGATGGCGCATGTGCGCCGGCGAATAAGGTGTTAAGCCCCTGCCATGAAACCATCGCTAGTCTTGAGAATGGGCCAGCAGCTGACGATGACACCGCAGCTGCAACAGGCCATCCGCCTGCTCCAATTGTCGACCCTGGACCTGCAACAGGAAATCCAGGAGGCCCTGGAGTCCAATCCGATGCTCGAACGCCAGGAAGAAGGCGACGACTTCGATAACGCCGACCCCTTGGCCGACAAAGCCGAACAGCAACCCAACGCCGACATTCAGGAACCCTCCTACCAGGAAACCGCCCCGACGGTGGATAACCTTGAGGAAGGCGACTGGAACGAGCGCATTCCCAACGAATTGCCTGTCGATACCGCCTGGGAAGACGTCTACCAGACCAGCGCCAGCAGCCTGCCGAGCAACGATGACGACGAGTGGGATTTCACCACCCGTACTTCGGCTGGTGAAAGCCTGCAAAGCCATTTGCTCTGGCAACTGAACCTGGCACCGATGTCCGACACCGATCGCCTGATCGCCGTGACCCTGATCGACTGCATCAACAATCAGGGCTATCTGGACGAAACCCTCGAGGAAATCCTCGAGGCCTTCGATCCGGAACTGGACATCGAACTGGACGAAATCGAAGCCGTCCTGCACCGCATCCAGCAATTCGAGCCCGCCGGTATCGGCGCGCGCAACCTCGGTGAATGCCTGCTGCTGCAACTGCGTCAACTGCCCGCCAAGACCCCTTGGCTGACCGAGGCCAAGCGCCTGGTCACCGATTACATCGACCTGCTCGGCAGCCGCGACTACAGCCAGCTGATGCGCCGCATGAAGCTCAAGGAAGATGAACTGCGCCAGGTGATCGAACTGGTCCAGAGCCTCAACCCGCGCCCAGGTTCGCAAATCGAGTCCACCGAAGCCGAATACGTCGTTCCTGACGTGATCGTGCGCAAGGACAACGAGCGCTGGCTGGTGGAGCTGAACCAGGAGTCGGTGCCACGCCTGCGGGTCAACGCCCAATATGCCGGCTTCGTACGCCGCGCCGATACCAGCGCTGACAACACCTTCATGCGAAATCAGCTGCAGGAGGCTCGCTGGTTCATCAAGAGCCTGCAAAGCCGCAACGAAACGCTGATGAAAGTGGCCACCCAGATCGTCGAGCATCAACGCGGCTTCCTGGAGTACGGCGACGAGGCCATGAAACCGTTGGTGCTGCATGACATCGCCGAAGCGGTGGGCATGCACGAATCGACGATTTCACGGGTGACCACGCAAAAATTCATGCATACCCCACGGGGCATCTATGAACTGAAATACTTTTTTTCCAGCCACGTCAGCACCTCCGAAGGCGGTGAATGCTCGTCCACGGCGATCCGCGCGATCATCAAAAAACTGGTTGCCGCGGAAAATCAGAAAAAGCCGTTGAGTGACAGCAAGATCGCTGGTTTACTGGAGGCACAAGGCATTCAGGTGGCTCGCCGCACCGTCGCCAAGTACCGCGAATCCCTAGGAATCGCGCCTTCGAGCGAACGAAAGCGGTTGATGTAGAGCCACGCCACAGCGTTCCAGTGGTAGATCATCGGATCTACCGCTTTATGCACTGGCAACGAAGGAGAAGCTGTATGCAAGTCAACATCAGTGGACACCAACTGGAAGTGACCGAACCTCTTCGCACCTACATCGGCGAAAAACTCGAACGATTAGAGAGGCATTTCGACAAGATCACCAACGTGCAGGTCACGATGACGGTCGAGAAGCTCAAGCAGAAAATCGAAGCCACGCTGCATATTCCCGGCAATGAGGTGGTCGCTAACGCGGAACATACCGATATGTACGCAGCGATCGACGCACTGACCGACAAGCTGGATAAACAACTCAAAAAGCATAAGGAAAAGACCCAGAGCCTCCTCCAGGGCGCGACCGGTCGTTAACACTCCCAACCCATGATCCGACTTGAAAGCATCCTGACCCCCGGCCGTTCCCTGGTGAACGTGCCGGGCGGCAGTAAAAAGAAAGCCCTCGAGCAAATTGCCAACCTCATCCATCGCGAAGTGCCGGATCTGGCCATGCAGGATGTCTTCGAGAGTCTGGTCGCCCGTGAAAAACTCGGTTCCACCGGATTTGGCAACGGTATCGCCATCCCCCACTGCCGTCTCAAGGGCTGCGGATCGCCCATCAGTGCCTTGATGCACCTGGATGCACCCATCGATTTCGACGCCATCGACGGTGCCCCGGTTGACCTGCTGTTTGTACTCCTGGTCCCGGAAGCCGCCACCGATGCGCACCTGGAGCTGCTGCGCCAGATCGCCAGCATGCTTGATCGCAAGGAAGTGCGTGAAAAACTGCGCAGCGCCCCGAGCAACGAAGCCTTGTATCAGGTTGTCCTGGACGAGCAAAACGGTCACTAATCATGCGCCTGATCATCGTCAGCGGCCGCTCCGGCTCAGGTAAAAGCACTGCCCTCGATGTTCTCGAGGACAACGGTTACTACTGCATCGACAACCTGCCTGCCGGCCTGCTGCCGGAACTGGCCGAACGTGCGCTGATTCATACCGAACTGGCACAACCGCTGGTGGCCGTGTCCATCGATGCACGCAACTTGCCGAGCCACCTGTCACGGTTTCCCGAATTGCTGGAAGAAGTCCGCAGCCGGCATATCCAGTGCGATGTGCTGTATCTGGACGCCGATGAAGAGACCCTGCTCAAACGTTTTTCGGAAACCCGCCGTCGTCACCCGCTGAGCAGCGCCAATCGCTCGCTGGCGGAAGCGATAGAGGACGAAACCAATCTGCTGGGGCCGATCGCCGATCTGGCCGACCTCAAGGTCAACACCACCAATCTGAACCTGTATCAGCTGCGCGACACCATCAAGCTGCGCCTGCTGAATCAGCCGGAGCCCGGCACTGCGTTTCTGGTGGAGTCTTTCGGGTTCAAGCGTGGCATGCCGGTGGACGCCGATCTGGTGTTCGACGTGCGCTGCCTGCCTAACCCTTACTGGAAACCGGAGCTGCGGGCACAGTCCGGGCTCGATCAACCGGTGGCCGACTACCTGGCGGCGCAGCCGGATGTCGAAGAGATGTTCCAGGACATTTCCTCCTACCTGCTCAAGTGGCTGCCCCGCTTTGCCGCCAGCAACCGCGCCTATGTCACTATTGCCATTGGCTGCACCGGCGGGCATCACCGCTCTGTCTACCTGACCGAACGTCTGGGCCAGGTCCTGCAACAATCCCTGAAGAACGTCCAGGTTCGCCACCGCGACCTCAGCTAAAGGATTCACATCGCGATGCCTGCTCTGGAAATCGAAATCATCAACAAGCTGGGCCTGCATGCCCGCGCGTCTGCAAAATTCGTTGGCGTCGCCGGGCAGTTCCCTTGCCAGATCAGGGCTGGCCGTACACCGGAAACGATGGTCGATGGCAAAAGCATCATGGCCATGATGATGCTCGCGGCCGGCAAGGGCACCAAAATCCACCTGAAAACCGAAGGTGAACAAGAGCAGGAAGCTATGGATGCACTGGTGGCGCTGATCAACAACTTCTTCGACGAAGGCGAATAAAGATCAATGAATTACGGCTTTCGATTGCGCCCACAGATGCGTAGGCGCTGACGAAGCTGCGATATTTTGATCCAAAAAAAAGCGCCACCCGATCGGGTGGCGCATTTTTTTGTGCAGCAACCGCAGCTTAACTACCCGCCACCGTCATCCGCTCGATCAACACCGAACCTGTGCGAATGTTGCTGCGCAATTCCAGGTCATTACCGACCGCAATGATCTGCTTGAACATGTCGCGCATGTTGCCGGCAATAGTCACTTCCTGGACCGCGAACTGGATTTCGCCGTTCTCGACCCAGAAACCCGCTGCGCCACGGGAGTAATCGCCAGTGACCATGTTCAGGCCCTGCCCCATCAATTCAGTGACCAGTAGGCCACGACCCATGCGGCGCAACAGGGCCGCCTGATCTTCGTCGCCATGGGTGACGAACAGGTTGTGCACGCCGCCGGCATTCGCGGTGCTCGGCATACCCAGCTTGCGGCCGGAATAGGTGCCCAGCACGTAGGACACCAGCTCGCCGTTTTCCACGAACGGCTTGGCGTAGGTCGCCAGGCCATCGCCGTCGAAGGCAGAGCTGCCCAAAGCGCGCATCAAGTGCGGACGCTCATCGATGGTCAGCCATTCCGGGAACAGTTTCTGCCCCAGCGTGCCTTCGAGGAACGAAGACTTGCGATATAGACTGCCGCCGGAAATCGCCGAGAGGAAACTGCCGAACAAACCGCCGGCCAGTTCCGCAGAAAACAGCACCGGCACTTCGCAGGTCGGTACCGGGCGTGCGCCCAAGCGGCTCGCCGCCCGTTGCGCGGCACGCTGGCCGATGCTCTCCGGGCTGGCCAACAAATTGCCCTGCCGGTTCACGTCGTACCAGTAATCACGCTGCATCTGGCCATCGGCCTCGGCGATCATCACGCAGCTGAGGCTGTGACGGGTCGAGGCGTAACCGCCGATAAAACCGTGGCTGTTGCCGTACACACGGCAACCCTGATGAGTGCTGAGGGTGGTGCCGTCGGCGTTCTTGATCCGACTGTCGGCGGCAAACGCCGCCGCTTCACAAGCAAGGGCCTGCTCGATGGCTCGCTCCGGCGTGATACTCCATTGATGGAACAGGTCGAAATCCTGCAGCTCCTTGGCCATCAGCGCGGCATCCGCCAAGCCTGCGGCTTCGTCTTCAGACGTGTGCTTGGCAATCGCCAGTGCAGCAGCGACGGTTTCGCGAATCGCTTCCGAACCGCTGGCCGAGGTGCTGGCCGAGCCTTTGCGCTGCCCTACATACAAGGTGATGCCAAAGCCCTGGTCTCGGTTGAACTCAACGGTTTCGACTTCCCGCTGACGCACCGTGGTCGACAGGCCCTGCTCCAGCGACACAGCCACTTCACAGGCACTGGCGCCCTGGCGCTTGGCTTCAGCAATGATCTGCTCGACTTGCTCTTGCAGTGCCGGCAACGCTTGTGGGCCGACGCTTTCAACTGCACTCATGCTGTTCTCCACTCAAATTCTGCTTTCGGTAACGGTCATCGAGCGACCGGGCCGGACAAGCGGCCCCCGACTGGTTATCATGGCGGCGTTTCTTTGCGGACGGCCACCATGGTTGATTCTTACGACGACTCCCTCGATACGGGAGAAAAAAGCAAATCCCAGGTCAAACGCGAGCTGCATGCTCTGGTTGACCTCGGCGAGCGCCTTACAACACTCAAGCCTGACCTGCTGGCAAAACTGCCGTTGACCGACGCTTTGCGCCGGGCTCTGGCCGATGCGCCCAAGCACACCGCGAACATCGCGCGTAAACGGCACCTTCAGTTCATCGGCAAGCTGATGCGCGATCAGGACACTGGCGCCATTCTCACTCTGCTCGATCAACTCGATGCCTCCACCCGGCAGTACAACGAACGTTTCCACGGCCTGGAACGCTGGCGCGATCGCTTGATCGCAGGCGACGACGCCGTCCTGGAGAAGTTCGTCGTCGATTACCCGGAGGCCGATCGTCAACAATTGCGCTCCCTGATCCGTCAGGCCCAGCACGAACTGGCGACCAACAAGCCACCGGCTTCGAGCCGTAAAATCTTCAAGTACATCCGTGAGCTGGACGAGACTCAACGCGGTTTGCGTTAAGTCCCGAATCGGGTGAGTTGCCTCGCAACTCACCCGAAGCTTCACTTTTTCAAGAGCCCCTTACGATCCTGTGCCACCCACGGTGATCGCATCGATTTTCAGCGTTGGCTGGCCGACACCCACCGGCACCGACTGCCCATCCTTGCCACACGTTCCCACACCGCTGTCCAGCGCCAGATCGTTACCGACCATCGACACCCGGCTCATGGCTTCCGGCCCGTTGCCGATCAACGTCGCGCCTTTGACCGGAGCGGTAATCTTGCCGTCTTCGATCAGGTACGCCTCGCTGGTGGAGAACACAAACTTGCCACTGGTGATGTCCACCTGACCGCCGCCCAGGTTGGCGCAGTAGATGCCTTTTTTCACCGAGGCGATGATTTCTGCCGGGTCGCTTTCGCCACCGAGCATGTAAGTGTTGGTCATGCGCGGCATCGGCAGGTGCGCGTAGGATTCACGACGACCGTTACCGGTGCGGGCCACGCCCATCAGGCGCGCGTTGAGCTTGTCCTGCATATAACCTTTGAGCACGCCGTTTTCGATCAGCGTGGTGCACTCGGTCGGCGTGCCTTCGTCGTCGACGCTCAGCGAACCACGGCGCCCGGCGAGGGTGCCGTCATCGACGATGGTGCAAAGCTTCGATGCAACCATCTCGCCCATGCGCCCGCTGTAGGCCGAACTGCCCTTGCGGTTGAAATCGCCTTCCAGACCATGACCGACGGCTTCGTGCAGCAACACACCGGACCAACCCGACCCCAACACCACCGGCAACGTACCGGCCGGCGCCGGGATGGCTTCCAGGTTCACCAGCGCCTGACGCAACGCTTCGCGGGCATAGCCCATGGCGCGGTCTTCGCTGAGGAAATAGCGGTAATCGGTACGACCGCCACCGCCATGTCCGCCGCGCTCACGGCGACCGTTCTGCTCGACGATCACACTGACGTTGAAACGCACCAGCGGCCGCACATCCGCCGCCAGGCCGCCGTCGGTGGAGGCGATCAGAATTCGCTCCCAGACCCCGGCCATGCTCACGGTGACTTGCTGGATACGCGGGTCGAGGGCGCGGGTCGCCACATCGATGCGCTTGAGCAGCTCGACTTTCTCGGCGCGGGTCATTACTTCCAGCGGGTTGTCCGGCCCGTACAACTGAGCGACATCCTGGGTGGTGAACGCCTGCACGGTGCCATTCTGCCCGGCCCGGGAGATCGAACGGGCCGCACGGGCCGCCGCGCCCAGCGCTTCGAGGGTGATCGCATTGCTGTAGGCGAAACCGGTTTTTTCTCCCGATTGCGCACGCACGCCGACACCCTGGTCGAGGTTGAAGCTGCCTTCCTTGACGATCCCGTCTTCCAGCGCCCAAGACTCGGAAATCTGCCCTTGGAAATACAGGTCGGCGGCATCGATGCCCGGGCCGGCGAGATCGCCGAGCACACCTTGCAGGCTCTCGATCGTTACGCCGCCGGGCGCCAGGAGGTGTTCACTGACAGAGGACAACAACTCGCTCATATGCTTTACGCCTTAAATTCGTCGTTCTGATGCAGGTCGCTGGGCGCCCTGCGAGAAAAAGCGCCGGTGAGTGGACACCGGCATCCGCGCCCTGATGGACGCCTGTTCGCTGCTGTCGCGTTCGGCCAGCAGCACGGCCTCGCCCTGATCCTGTTGTGCCAGCACACGCCCCCATGGATCGATTATCGCGGCATGACCAAAGGTTTCTCTCGGTCCCGGATGAGTGCCACCCTGGGCGGCCGCGAGCACGTAACATTGAGTCTCGATGGCCCGCGCGCGAATCAGCACGTCCCAATGGGCCGCGCCGGTCACCGCGGTAAAGGCCGACGGGGCGGTAATCAATTCCGCGCCGGCGGCACGCAATTCGCTGTACAGCTCCGGGAAGCGCAAGTCGTAACACACCGTCAGGCCGACTCGACCGACCGGCGTATCGGCAACCACCACGCCACTGCCATAAGCATAGTCATCGGATTCGCGATAACGCCCGCGATTGTCCGCCACGTCCACGTCGAACAGGTGCAGCTTGTCGTACCGCGCCACGGTCTCGCCCTGATCATCGACCAGCAACGAGCATGCATGCGCTTTGGCTGTCGGTTGATCCGCCGGCGGCAACGGCAACGTGCCAGCCACTATCCATAACTTGAGGTCGCGGGCGGTCTGTTTCAACCACGGCAGGATCGGGCCTTCGCCCAGCGCTTCGGCGCGGCCAATGTCGGCAATGTCGCGACGGCCCATTGCAGCGAAGTTTTCCGGCAGCACGGCAAGCCGCGCGCCACCGGACGCCGCTTGCTCAAGCAGACGACGGGCCTGGGCCAGATTGGCCAGCACGTCGCTCTGGCTGACCATTTGAATAACTGCTACAGACATGGCCATTTCCTTATCTGGAATCAACACATACCTGTAGGAGCCGCCTGCGGCAGCTCCTACAGGGGACTTACGGCCATGCTACTCCATAGGCTTGGAAAGTGGCTTTTCAAAAAGGCTTGTCGAAGGTGATTTTCGGCTCTTTCCACGGCCCCTTGACCGTGTATCTGACGCTGGCAAAGCGCGCCACGCGGTCACCGATCAGTTTATCGATCAGGAACAGTGCCCCGCCGACGGCCGGAGCACCGACGATCAGCGCGGCAATTGGCAGATTGTTGGTCACCGGCAAAGTCACCAGCAACTTGGCATCGACCTGATCAGCCACCAGGTCCAGAGTGCCGTTGAGCTCCAGATTGCTCGACGGGCCGGTCAGCCGGATCGGCTCACGGGTCACGTAGACCCCGTTACTCGCGACCAGCAAACCTTTGACCCGGTCATAGCTCAAGCCTTTGCCGAACAGGTCGGAAAAGTCCAGGCGCAAGCGGCGGCCAATGGAGTTGAAGTTGAGCAGGCCAAATACCCGTAGAGCCTGGGCGCTGCCCTCGACTTCAACAAACTGACCTTTATTGAGCGACGCATCAAGGCTGCCGGAGAAGCGCTTGGTGGCCAGCCACGCCGGTGAGCCAGGCCAGCGACCGTCGACATCCATGTGAAACTCTTCGCTGGTGACGCTCGGCGCAAAGCCCCAGCCCTTGAGCACGTCGGCGAGGTTCTTGCCACTGACCCGGCCCTTGTACCAACTGCTGGAATTGCCAGGTGTGCCTTCCCAACCGCCGTTGCCCTGCAGGAAGATGCCCTTGAGGCCCATATCCAGGGAGTTGAGGGCAATGCCCTTGCCGGTCGGGCGAACTTTCAATAGCCAGGCGCCCACCAAGTCCTGCCCCTGGAACAGTTGATTGATGGTGATATCCAGCGCCGGGATTTTCGTCGGGTCCACAGTGGCCAGCGGATCCGGCGAATTCTCGTCGGCCAGCACCGTCGGGTCTGGGGCCGGCAAACGTACGTATTGCAGATTGATCGCAATCGGTGTGGCTTTGGCATCGGGAATACCGACGGTGCCCTTGGCCTGCTGACTGTCGAGTTGCAGCGCCCAGGCGGCCGGCTTGCGCGTCAACTGCACCGACGCCTGATCAAGGGTGGTGCCGAAACCGCTGAGCTTGCCAACCTTGAAATCCGCGCCGCTGAGCAATTGCTTGGCGCTGCCGCCTGGATCCTGGCCAGCATACTTGCTGACAAGATCCTGCCAGGGAGACACATCCAGCTCGGACAGTACACCGCGCAAGCGCAGGCCTTTGTTGCCGGGCAGCACAGCATCACCACCGCCGAGAAACAATTCACCGCGACCGTCGACGAAATTGCCGGTCGGAGCCGCAAACGTGAAGTTCGCCAGCTCACCGTAGTTGACCCAGTAACGCCGCTCCGGTCCTTGCAGGGTCATGCGGAACACGGTGTCGCGGCCGACATCCGCCGCCATGCCGAACGGCGCCGGCAAATCCACCGCCACGCCTTTGAGATTGGAGCTGACGATCAATTGGCTGTCGGCGCCATCAAGGTTCAGTTGCAGCTGATAAGGGACTACACCAGACACCGGCAGCGGCTGAGTGACGTTCAGCCACTCGGTGAGTTTCTTGACTTCGACTTGACCCGCCGCGGTGACCCGAGTGTTGAGCTTGCCCGCACTGCCATCGGCAAAAATCTGCGCGGTCACGGGTTTGTCGAACGCTCGCGCGGTGATCTTCTGCCCACTCAAACCCTTGGCGCTGTCGAAGCGGAAGTCGCCCTTGAGTTGTGTCAGTTCCAGGATGGGCTCGCGAAGTTTCAAGCGAGCCTTGTCGGTCTTGAAGTCGACGAGGATTTTCGGTTGCTCACCTTTGACCAGCGGGATATCCAGGTTGAGCTTGCCTTGCAGATCGCCCTCGCCCTCCCAGCCGGCGAACGTGTCGGCGGTGCCGATGGGTGCTTCCTGCAGAATCTTCAGGCCATCGCCCAACCCGCCAGCGAACCCGCCATCGAGGAACAGGTGGGGACTCTGTCCGGCAGGCACATGGGGAATATTGACGTAGACGTCGTTGACCTGGGTGTCGAGCAATTGGCCCTTGTCCGCGAGAATCCGCACGCCGCTGTCTTCGATGAACACATCGCCGCTGACCTTGCTGACATGCGGCCAACCCGGTTGAAACGCGAGCTCGGCATCGTGAACCTTGAAAAACAGGCTGATGCTGCGAGCCGTTTCCGGGGCGCCATGGTTCAGCGATCCCTGGTACTGGAAGAAACCTTCATCCACCGCGCCTTTGAGAATCGCCGTACGCAGCCATTCGTCCAGCGCCGGGCTCAACACGGCCGGCAGGTACTTGGCGGTGTAGCGACCGTCGCCCTCGACCAGGCCGACCCGCAGGTCCATGTAGTCTTCCTGGGTGTGATCGAAATGCAGGCGAATCAGGAAGTCGCCGGCAATCTTGCCCTCTTCGCCCAGCACCTTCAGGTACGGCGCGATCAGGGTGAAACCTTCTTTATCGAGCTTCCAGGTCAACCGCGCATTGGCCTGAATGTACTGCCATGGCTTGGCGAAAATCGGGTCGAGGTGCAGGGAGAAATCCTTGCTGTCCATGCGCAACTCGCCCTGCCCGAGATCGCCGCTGATGCTGCCACTGACGTTTCGCGCCGCCGGTGCGCCGTGATAGGCGTCGAAGCCGACCCGCTCCAGATTGGCGGCAAAGCTGAATTTGCTGTCATCGGTAGCCGCGGGGCGCAAGTTGATCAGCACGTTGCGCAATACCCCGGTGACCTTGAGCCGCTCGACGGCCGTAGCGACACCTTCCGGAAGCGGCCCCAACGCGTTCAGCAACGGGGTGAGCGGCGTGAGGTCGATGCGGTCGGCTTGCAGATGCAAGAGCTCCGGCGTTGTGTCGGTCGCCGCCGTTTGTTGAAATTGCAGTTTCGATTCCCAGCGGGTTTCACCCAGGCTCATCGCCAGAGAATCCAGGGTGACCTGGACGCCTGTGGAGCTGCGCTGGAAATAGCCGTTAAGCGCCAGATTGTTGATCTGGATCGGCTTGCGCTCGGCGTAGGCGCCCTTGAGTTGCGGTGCGTTCAAACGGATCGCGGCGCTTTGCAGGGCGCCCTCGCTCCAGTTCACCCAAAGCTCGCCACCGGCCTTTATCTCGGAGAAATTCCATTGTTGGGTCAGGCGCTCGGGCAACCATTTCGACCAATCGCTTTGCGGCAGGCTCAAGTAAGCCTCAACCTCGCCGTCCTGCCACTGGCTGGCGCGGATACGGGTGCGAAGGCTCATCGCAACCGGCTGGCCGTCGGGCAGGGTCAAACGGGCGTCGATGCGCTGACGCGAGACACCGGTTCTCAGATTGAGGCCAACGTAGGTCAGAGTCAGTGGCGGCTGATCCAGTGGCTGCAAGGTCACCTGGCTGTCGAGCACCGACAATTGCTGGACCATCTGCATACGATTGAACAACTGCTCCGGGTCCAGCGGCTGATCCTGCCGCACCGGCAATCCTTCCAGCGCCCAATGACCGTCCTCGCCTTCCTTGAGGCTGATCTTCAGGCCGTTGAGCTCCAGATGCGCGACGCGTATTTCGCGCGCCAGCAGGCTGGCCCAGATATCCGGCACCGCGCGCACCTGGTCCAGGCGCAAGGCATTGGAGCCTTCGCCAACCATCACGTCATGAGCCAGCAGAACCGGGGCGAAGCCGCTCCAGTTGCCCTCCAGTTCGCCGATGTGCAGCGGCATGCCCAAGGCGGCGCTGGCTTTGGTTTCGACATCGGCACGGTATTCGGCCACCAGCGGTGTCAGCTCCCGGCCGAGACTGACAAAGAGCGCCATCAACACCAAAACCAACGCGCACAGGCCCAGACCCCAGCGGGTCAGTGCTGCCAATATGCGTGTCAGACGGTCCATGTCAGTTGGCTCCCATGGCAAAAATACTGCAAAAAGCTGAGGCCAGCCGTTCTAGTGGATTTGAAATACAACGCTTCAGAGCAGCACCACGTCGTATTGTTCCTGGGAATACATGGTTTCTACCTGAAACCGAATGGTGCGCCCGATAAACCCTTCGAGCTCGGCGACGTTGCCTGACTCTTCATCGAGCAAGCGGTCGACCACTTTCTGGTTCGCCAGCACGCGATAGCCTTCGGCCTGATAGGCACGGGCCTCACGCAGAATTTCGCGGAAGATCTCGTAGCAGACGGTTTCCGGGGTCTTGAGCTTGCCGCGACCCTGGCAGCTGCTGCACGGCTCGCACAGCACTTGTTCGAGACTTTCGCGAGTGCGCTTGCGGGTCATCTGCACCAGGCCCAACTCGGTGATACCGATGATGTTGGTCTTGGCGTGATCGCGCTCCAGTTGCTTCTCGAGGGTGCGCAGTACCTGACGCTGATGCTCTTCATCTTCCATGTCGATGAAGTCGATGATGATGATCCCGCCCAGGTTGCGCAGACGCAGTTGACGGGCAATGGCGGTGGCGGCTTCGAGGTTGGTCTTGAAGATGGTTTCTTCGAGATTGCGATGACCGACGAAGGCTCCGGTGTTGACGTCGATGGTGCTCATGGCTTCCGCCGGGTCGACCACCAGATAGCCGCCGGACTTGAGCGGCACTTTGCGCTCCAGGGCTTTCTGGATTTCGTCTTCTACGCCATACAGGTCGAAAATCGGCCGTTCGCCCGGATAATGCTCCAGACGGTCAGCGATTTCCGGCATCAGTTCGGCGACGAACTGTGTGGTTTTCTGGAAGGTTTCCCGGGAGTCGATGCGGATCTTTTCGATCTTCGGGCTCACCAGGTCGCGCAAGGTGCGCAACGCCAGGCCGAGGTCTTCGTAGATCACACTCGGCGCGCTGATGGTTTTGATCTGGGCGTTGATCTGGTCCCAAAGCCTGCGCAGGTAGCGGATATCCATGAGGATTTCATCGGCTCCGGCCCCTTCGGCAGCGGTACGCAGAATGAACCCCCCGGCTTCCTTGATACCCTCTTTCTCCACGCAGTCGGTGACCACTTGCTTGAGGCGTTCGCGCTCGGCTTCGTCTTCGATCTTCAGGGAAATACCGACGTGGGCAGTGCGCGGCATGTACACCAGATAGCGCGACGGGATCGACAGTTGCGTGGTCAGGCGTGCGCCTTTGGAGCCGATCGGGTCCTTGGTGACTTGCACCACCAGGCTTTGGCCTTCGTGAACCAGCGAGCTGATGCTCTCCACCGCAGGGCCTTCGCGCAGGGAAATTTCCGAGGCGTGAATGAATGCGGCGCGGTCCAGCCCGATATCGACGAAGGCGGCCTGCATGCCCGGCAATACCCGCACGACCTTGCCTTTGTAGATGTTGCCGACGATCCCGCGCTTTTGCGTGCGTTCGACATGGACCTCTTGCAGAACACCGTTTTCGACCACCGCCACGCGTGATTCCATCGGCGTGATGTTGATCAGGATCTCTTCACTCATGGCAGGGTCTCGTTCAGGCATGTTCACGATAATGGCCGCATCTTGTCAGTACGACGCTCAGTGCGCGTTAAGGGTTTGCCAACAGGGTATGCCGAAATGGCCGAGTAGTTCTGCGGTTTCGCACAGCGGCAAACCGACCACCGCCGAGTAGCTGCCATTGAGCCCGGCGACGAACACCGCCCCCAGCCCTTGAATCCCGTAGCCGCCCGCCTTGTCCCGGGGTTCGCCGCTGGCCCAATAGGCCGCTGCTTCATCGCGGCCGATGGTGCGAAAACGCACCAGACTGCGCACCACCAGAGACTCGCAACGTTCACCATCGTGCACCGCAATCGCCGTCAGCACTTCATGCTCACACCCGGACAACAGCATAAGCATGGCGCACGCTTCGGCTTCATCCACCGGTTTGCCGAGAATTTTCCCGTCCAGCACCACGGCAGTGTCGGCGCCCAGCACGCAGAAATCCGCGTCGGACACGATCGCCCCGCGCCCGACCTCAGCCTTGCCGCGCGCCAGACGCTCGACATAGGCCGATGGGGACTCTTCAGGGAAAGGGGTTTCGTCGATGTCCGCGCTGATGGCGGTGAACGGCACGCCGATCTGCGTGAGCAGTTCACGCCGACGCGGCGAGCCTGAGGCGAGGTACAGCTGTTTCATCAAGACATCTCCCTGTCTAGTGCCCTGTCTCACGAATACTGTTCCTTTTTGGCGAGACAGGGCACCGGGTGCGAGCACATGCCTGACCGAATTAATTGATTTTGTAGCGTCGACGCAAACCGCGCAAACCGAAGCTGATCCAAGGCCAGAGCAACGCACTGACCAGTGCCGGCAACACCAGCGCCAGGGTCGGCTGACGATTACCGGTCAGGGCGCTCAGCCACAACTGAACCAGTTGGGCGAGGCCGAAGATCACCAGGATCACCAGGCTCTGTTGCCACATCGGGAAC
Organism: Pseudomonas sp. 008; assembly: GCF_016861935.1. Classification (NCBI taxonomy): domain Bacteria; kingdom Pseudomonadati; phylum Pseudomonadota; class Gammaproteobacteria; order Pseudomonadales; family Pseudomonadaceae; genus Pseudomonas; species Pseudomonas sp. 008. The sequence continues at coordinate 142,237 of NZ_BOMA01000017.1, forward strand.
ATGCGCAGGCGCTGTTGCAGCGACAGCACCAGGAACGTAATGAGCGTGAGGATCAACGCGTTCTGGCCCAGCAACGTGCCATACAGCACGTCTTCGGCCAACCCCAGGCACCAGGCGGTGACCATGCCGACTTTATGCGGCAGGGCCAACGCCCAGAAGGCCAACAGCAAGGCCAGCCACAAAGGACGCAGGATTTCCATGAATTGCGGCAGCGGTGAAACGCTGAGCAACATGCCGATGGCGAACGTCAGCCAGACCATCCAGCCGTTTCGGGAGGAAGTTGCACCGCCCATTATTCTGTTCCCCCAGTGGTGGCCGGCGCAGCGACAGGCGGTTTGGCAGCAGGCTTCACGGCTGCGGGTTTGGGTTTAGCGGCTGTCGCCGTCGCGGGTGGCTTGGCGGCAGCAGGATGGGACGCGGCAGGTTTGACTGGGGTCGCGGCGGCAGGTGCGGCAGGTGCGGCAGCCGGAGTTGCAGCGGCAGCCGGTACCACCGACGCGGCCGGTTTCGGCACAGTTGCAGGAATGATCGGGCCGCCACCCTGCCGGTCCAGAGCCTCTTGAGCCTGGGCGGCTTCGTTGGCGCGCTCCTCGGCTGTGCGACCATCACTGAACACCAACAGCAAATAACGACTGCGGTTCAGCGCGGCAGTCGGCACCGCACGCACGATGGCGAACGGTTGACCGGAATCGTGGATTACTTCCTTGACTGTCGCCACCGGGTAACCCGCCGGGAAACGCTGACCGAGGCCGGAGCTGACCAGCAGATCGCCTTCTTTAATGTCGGCGGTATCGGCCACATGACGCAGCTCAAGGCGTTCCGGGTTGCCGGTGCCGCTGGCAATCGCCCGCAGACCGTTACGGTTCACCTGCACCGGAATGCTGTGGGTGGTGTCGGTCAGCAACAGTACGCGAGAGGTGTACGGCATCAACTCGACCACCTGCCCCATCAGGCCACGGGCATCGAGCACCGGCTGACCGAGGATCACACCGTCGCGCTCACCTTTATTGATGATGATGCGATGGGTAAAGGGGTTGGGGTCCATGCCGATCAACTCGGCTACTTCGACCTTCTCGTTGACCAGCGCGGAAGAGTTGAGCAACTCGCGCAGCCGAACGTTCTGCTCGGTGAGGGCGGCAAGCTTTTGCATGCGACCCTGCAACAGCAGGTTTTCGGTTTTGAGTTTTTCGTTTTCGGCGACCAGCTCGGTCCGGCTGCCGAATTGGCTGGCCACACCTTGCCATAGCCGCTGTGGCAGGTCGGTGATCCAGTAAGACTGCATCAGCACCAGCGACATTTGGCTACGCACTGGCTTGAGCAGTGTGAAGCGGGCATCGACCACCATCAGCGCGACCGATAGCACGACCAGCACCAACAAGCGCACGCCCAGTGAGGGGCCTTTGGTGAAAAGCGGTTTAATAAGCCGCTCCTCCCAGGCAAATGTTCTCTTTATTCATACGGCATCAAACCGGCCTGGATGCAGACTGACAGAAGATAAACGCCAACAGGCAGCACTGCAAAGTGCTGCCTGCGGGCTCACCAGCATAGATGCATCGGGCGAGATCACTCGCTCGACAGCAGGTCCATGGTGTGTTTATCCATCATTTCCAATGCACGGCCACCGCCGCGAGCAACGCAGGTCAGCGGGTCTTCGGCGACGATCACCGGCAGACCGGTTTCCTGGGCCAGCAACTTGTCGAGGTCGCGCAGCAAAGCGCCACCACCGGTCAGTACCAGACCACGCTCGGCGATATCGGAAGCCAGCTCCGGAGGCGATTGCTCCAGCGCACTTTTCACTGCCTGAACGATGGTGGCCAGCGACTCTTGCAGAGCTTCCAGCACTTCGTTGGAGTTCAGGGTGAATGCGCGTGGAACGCCTTCGGCCAGGTTACGGCCACGAACGTCGACTTCACGAACTTCGCCGCCCGGGTAGGCCGTACCGATTTCCTGTTTGATGCGCTCGGCAGTGGATTCGCCGATCAGGCTGCCGTAGTTGCGACGCACGTAGGTGATGATCGCTTCGTCGAAGCGGTCGCCGCCAACCCGTACGGATTCGGCATAGACCACACCGTTAAGGGAGATCAGCGCGATTTCAGTGGTACCGCCACCGATATCGACAACCATCGAACCGCGAGCTTCTTCAACCGGCAGGCCGGCACCGATCGCAGCAGCCATTGGCTCTTCGATCAGGAACACTTCACGGGCGCCGGCACCGAGGGCCGACTCACGGATGGCACGACGCTCAACCTGGGTGGATTTGCATGGAACGCAGATCAGCACACGAGGGCTAGGCTGCAAAAAGCTGTTTTCGTGAACCTTGTTGATAAAGTACTGCAGCATTTTTTCGCAAACGCTGAAGTCGGCGATCACGCCGTCCTTCATCGGACGAATGGCTGCAATATTGCCCGGCGTACGACCGAGCATGCGCTTGGCCTCGGTGCCGACAGCAACGACACTTTTCTGGTTACCGTGTGTCCGAATAGCCACAACCGATGGCTCATTCAGGACGATACCGCGCTCGCGCACGTAAATAAGGGTGTTGGCAGTGCCCAGGTCAATGGAAAGATCGCTGGAAAACATGCCACGCAGTTTCTTGAACATGGGAAAGGGACCCTAGGCAACGCGTGGGTAAAAAAGTGCGGCAAACTCTAACAACGACAGGGATTTTGGGCAAGGCGCCAATATGTTAAATTGGCTGCTTTTCTGTGCACCAAGCACCACAATCGCGGCCTTGAGACCGTAGATATGCGGTAGTGTTCCGACAATCTAACACACGGACGCGGTCCGTTTTGTTTTCCACTGGAGAATCCCATGGCGCTTGAACGCTCCGACGTGGAAAAAATCGCTCATCTGGCCTGCCTTGGCCTCAATGATGCCGATCTTCCACACATCACTTCGGCCCTGAACAGCATTCTCGGGCTGGTCGACGAAATGCAAGCGGTCAATACCGACGGTATCGAGCCGCTGGCCCATCCACTGGAAGCCAGCCAGCGCCTGCGTGCAGACGTAGTGACCGAGACCAATCATCGCGAGGCCTATCAGTCCATCGCACCAGCGGTCGAAAACGGCCTGTACCTGGTTCCGAAAGTCATCGACTAAAGGGAAAGAGCCTGCAATGCATCAATTGACTCTGGCCGAGATCGCCCGCGGACTCGCCGACAAAAAGTTTTCCTCCGAAGAGCTGACCAAAGTCCTGCTGGCGCGCATCGCCCAGCTCGACCCGCAGCTCAACAGTTTCATCAGCCTCACCGAAGACCTGGCGCTGCAGCAGGCGAAAGCCGCTGACGCTCGTCGCGCCAACGGTGAGAGCGGCGCCCTGCTCGGCGCGCCGATCGCCCACAAAGACCTGTTCTGCACCCAGGGCATCCGCACCAGCTGCGGCTCGAAGATGCTCGACAACTTCAAGGCACCGTATGACGCCACCGTGGTCGCCAAACTGGCCGCTGCCGGGACCGTGACCCTGGGCAAGACCAACATGGACGAATTCGCCATGGGGTCGGCCAACGAGTCGAGCTACTACGGCCCGGTGAAAAACCCGTGGAACCTGGAATGTGTTCCAGGTGGTTCGTCCGGTGGTTCGGCGGCTGCGGTAGCCGCTCGTCTGTTGCCAGCAGCGACAGCCACCGACACTGGCGGTTCGATCCGACAACCGGCAGCCTTTACCAACCTCACCGGCCTGAAACCGACGTACGGTCGTGTTTCGCGCTGGGGCATGATCGCCTACGCGTCCAGCCTCGATCAGGGCGGCCCGCTGGCCCGTACCGCCGAAGACTGCGCGATCCTGCTGCAAGGCATGGCCGGTTTCGACCCGCAGGACTCCACCAGCATCGACGAGCCCGTGCCTGATTACAGCGCCGGCCTCAACGGTTCGCTGCAAGGCCTGCGCATCGGCGTGCCGAAGGAATACTTCAGCGCCGGCCTGGACCCACGCATCGCCGACCTGGTCATGGCCAGCGTTGAAGAGCTGAAAAAGCTCGGCGCCGTGGTCAAGGAAATCAGCCTGCCGAACATGCAGCACGCGATTCCTGCGTACTACGTGATCGCTCCGGCAGAAGCATCCTCCAACCTGTCGCGTTTCGACGGTGTGCGTTTCGGCTATCGCTGCGAAGACCCGAAAAATCTGGAAGACCTGTACAAGCGTTCCCGTGGCGAAGGTTTCGGCCCGGAAGTGCAGCGCCGGATCATGGTCGGCGCCTATGCGCTGTCGGCCGGTTACTACGACGCCTACTACCTGAAGGCCCAGAAGATCCGTCGCTTGATCAAGAACGACTTCATGGCCGCCTTCAATGAGGTCGATATCATCCTCGGCCCCACCACGCCGAACCCGGCCTGGAAGCTCGGCGCCAAGAACAACGACCCGGTCTCTGAGTACCTGGAAGATGTCTACACCATCACCGCCAACCTCGCCGGTCTGCCGGGCCTGTCCATGCCTGCAGGTTTTGTCGATGGCCTGCCGGTCGGCGTGCAACTGCTCGCCCCGTATTTCCAGGAAGGTCGCCTGTTGAACGTTGCCCATCAGTATCAGCAAAACACTGACTGGCACACCCGCACCCCAACCGGCTTCTGAGGAGAAACACATGCAATGGGAAGTCGTGATCGGGCTGGAGATTCATACCCAGCTCACCACCCGGTCGAAAATCTTTTCCGGTAGTTCCACCACGTTCGGTTCCGAGCCGAACACCCAGGCCAGTCTGGTTGACCTCGGCATGCCCGGCGTATTGCCGGTGCTGAACCAGGAAGCGGTGCGCATGGCGGTGATGTTCGGCCTGGCCATCGATGCCGAGATCGGTCAGCACAACGTGTTCGCCCGCAAAAACTACTTCTACCCGGACCTGCCCAAGGGCTACCAGATCAGCCAGATGGAATTGCCGATCGTCGGCAAGGGCCACCTGGACATCGCCCTCGAAGACGGCACGGTCAAACGCGTCGGCATCACTCGCGCACACCTGGAAGAAGACGCCGGTAAAAGCCTGCACGAAGAATTCAGCGGCGCCACCGGCATCGACCTGAACCGTGCCGGCACGCCGCTGCTGGAAATCGTTTCCGAGCCAGACATGCGCAGCGCCAAGGAAGCCGTGGCTTACGTCAAGGCGATCCACGCGCTGGTACGCTACCTGGGCATCTGCGACGGCAACATGGCCGAAGGCTCGCTGCGTTGCGACTGCAACGTGTCGATCCGTCCGAAAGGCCAGGCCGAGTTCGGTACACGCTGCGAGATCAAGAACGTCAACTCGTTCCGCTTCATCGAGAAGGCGATCAACAGCGAAGTACAACGCCAGATCGAGCTGATCGAGGACGGCGGCAAGGTGATCCAGCAGACTCGCCTGTACGATCCGAACAAAGACGAAACCCGTCCGATGCGCAGCAAAGAGGAAGCTAACGACTACCGTTACTTCCCCGATCCGGACCTGCTGCCGGTGGTCATCGAGGACTCGTTCCTCAACGAGGTGCGCGCCACCCTGCCGGAACTGCCGCCGCAGAAACGCGAGCGTTTCCAGCAGCAGTTCGGTTTGTCGGTGTATGACGCCAGCGTCCTGGCCACCAGCCGCGAACAAGCCGATTACTTCGAGAAAGTCGTGAGCATCAGTGGCGACGCCAAACTGGCGGCCAACTGGGTCATGGTTGAACTGGGCAGTCTGTTGAACAAGCAAGGCCTGGATATCGAGCAGTCGCCGGTTTCGGCCGAGCAACTGGGCGGCATGCTGTTGCGCATCAAGGACAACACTATCTCCGGCAAGATCGCCAAAGTGGTGTTTGAAGCCATGGCCAACGGCGAAGGCAGCGCGGACGAAATCATCGACAAGCGCGGCCTCAAGCAAGTGACCGACACCGGCGCGATCTCGGCAGTACTGGACGAAATGCTCGCGGCCAACGCTGAACAGGTCGAACAGTACCGCGCGGCAGACGAAGCCAAACGCGGCAAGATGTTCGGCTTCTTCGTCGGCCAGGCCATGAAAGCCTCCAAAGGCAAGGCCAACCCGCAACAGGTCAACGAACTGCTTAAAAGCAAGCTCGAAGGCTGATGAGAATGGAGCCAGCTCTCAATATTGGCTCCATTCCTTGTGGCGAGGAAGCTTGCTCCCGCTGGTCTGCGAAGCAGGCCCAAATCGGCAACCGCACTCTTTCAGCGAGAATGCATCAGCCGATTTTGCGACCGTTTCTTGGTCGAGCGAGAGCAAGCTCCCTCGCCACACTTATTTTGGGAGCCGTCCAAATGAAACGTCTGCTCAGCGCTTGCGCCCTGCTCTCTCTACTGGCCGGTTGTGCCAGTACCGACACCATCGATCCACACGGCTACGACAAGACCGGCACGGCTTCGTATTACGGCGCCAAGCACCATGGCAAACGCACCGCCAGCGGTGAGCGCTTCAACCAGCATGGCCTGACCGCCGCCCATCGCCAGTTGCCATTCGGCACCCGGGTGAAGATTACCAACCTGAATAACGACAGATCCTGCGTGGTACGCATCAACGACCGCGGGCCGTATTCTCGCGGGCGCCTGATCGACGTGTCCCGTGAAGCGGCCGAACAGTTGGGCATGCTGCGCAGTGGCACCGCGAAGGTTCGCGTGCAAGCCCTCGACGACTGATAGATGGAGCGCTGACTATTTTCGGACTGGCCGATTTACCCCTGATCAGCGTGATTGAATTGCTCTGCGGTCTGTTTTTACTGATCGCCGGCGCCGAACTGATGGTGCGCGCCGCGGTACGCCTGGCCGCGCGCCTGCATGTGCGGCCACTGATCATCGGCCTGACCATCGTGGCCCTCGGTAGCAGCGCGCCGCAGATGGCGGTCAGCCTGCAAGCCACCTTGGCGCAAAACGCCGACATCGCCGTCGGCAGCGTGATCGGCAGCAGCATCTTCAACATCCTCGTCACCCTCGGGCTCTCCGCACTGATTATTCCGCTACGGGTTTCACGGCAATTGGTGCGCCTGGATATTCCACTGATGATCGGCGCCAGCCTGCTGGTGTCCGTACTGGCGTGGAATGAAGAACTGACTCGGGTCGACGGCGTGATCCTGCTGACAGCGCTGGCGCTGTATCTGGGCTTGCTACTGCGTCAGTCACGGCACTCGTCCCGTCCGCCATCGGGGGCTCATGAAGCGCCGCAGGCACCGTGGTTCAGCAGTCTGCTGATGATTGTCGCCGGGTTGGCAATGCTGGTGTTCGCCGGGCACTTGCTGCTCGGCGCCGCGGTGGCAGTCGCGACCGACCTGGGGTTGTCGGAGCGGATCATCGGCCTGACCATCGTCGCCGTCAGCACCTCCCTGCCGGAACTGGCCACTTCGTTGATCGCCGCGCTGCGCGGTCAGCGGGACATCGCGGTGGGCAACGTGATCGGCAGCAACCTGTTCAACCTCTTGGGCGTGCTCGGGCTGACCGCATTGATCGCGCCATCACCACTGTCGGTCTCGCCCAACGCGCTGGATTTCGATTTGCCGGTGATGCTCGGAGTCGCGGTGCTGTGCCTGCCGGTGTTCTATTCCGGCTACCGGGTGACCCGCGCCGAAGGCCTGCTGTTTTTGGGCCTGTACCTGGCCTATGGGCTGCACGTGGTGTCGTTCACCACGGGCATGCCGCTGGCCGGCAAGCTTGAACACCTGATGCTGTTTTTCGTCCTGCCGGCGCTGGTGGCGTTTTTGCTGTTCACCTCGCTTCGCGCCTGGCGTCGCCAACACCACAAGAGGGAATTGCCATGAGCACTGATAAGAAGCCTGGGGTTGAAATCCGCCGCCAAGTGATGGGCGACGCGTTCGTCGACCGCGCCCTGGGCAACGCCACCGAATTCACCCAGCCGTTGCAGGACTTCGTCAATGAGCATGCCTGGGGCGGCGTGTGGAACCGTGAAGGTTTGTCGCTGAAAACCCGCAGCCTGATCACTCTCGCTGCGCTGACCGCGTTGAAGTGCCCGCAAGAATTGAAAGGCCATGTGCGCGGTGCATTGAACAACGGCTGCACGGTGGAAGAGATTCGCGAAGCGCTGCTGCATTGCGCGGTGTATGCCGGTGTGCCGGCGGCGATCGATGCATTTCGGGCGGCGCAGGAAGTGATCGACACCTATCAGAAGCCGGAGTAGGCGACCTGAAGAACGCCGCAAATCCCGAGGCTAAATCCACCCACCCCACTGCAACAAAAAGATCCCGATGTTGGTGGTGACCGCCGCCATCAGTGTAGTAATCACGATGATCGCCGCCGCCAGTTCATGATTGCCATTGGCCTGCCGGGCCATGACGAAACTGGCCGCGGCGGTCGGGCTGCCGAAGTACAGAAACAGAATCCCCAACTCCGCCCCACGAAAGCCCCAGAGCCAGGCGCCGAGTGTCGCCAGCACCGGCAGGCCGATCATCTTCACCAGACTTGAACTCAGCGCCATCGTGCCGCTTTTGCGCATTGCCGCCAGCGACAACGTGCCACCGATGCAGATCAATGCCAATGGCAAGGTGGTTTGCGCCAAATATTGACCGGACCTCTCCAGCCATCCCGGCAAGCCGATCTGGAACCAGGCAAATGGTGCGGCTGCAATCACACTGATGACCAGCGGATTGGCCATCACACTTTTGCAGATGCTCCACGGATCAGACTTGATCACCGGGCTGTAGACCGCCAGCACAATGGTTGAGAGCGTGTTGTAAAACAGGATCACCAGCGCCGCGAGAATCGCCCCAAGGGAAATGCCATAGTCGCCGTACATGCTCGCCGCCAGGGCCAGGCCGATTACCCCGTTATTGCCGCGAAACGCGCCTTGGGTGTAAATACCCCGATCTTCCCGCGGGCATTTCCAGATCGCCCAACCCCAGGCAATTGCAAAGCACATCAGGGTCGCGACCGAGAAATAGATCAGCAGCGCCGGTTGCAACGCAGCGTGCAGGTCGGCATGCAAGATGCCCAGAAACAGCAACGCCGGCATGGTGACATTGAACACCAGGGCCGACGCAGTATGGATGAAGTTGTCGTTGATCCAGTCGATGCGCTTGAGCAGCACACCCAGAAACAGCATGGCAAACACCGGCGCAGTGATGTTCAGGGTTTCGAGGAAAATAGCCAGCATGCCGGGGGAACCTTGGGTGGGCGTCGTTAGGGGGCTAATGATAAGCCACCGGAGACGTCGGCGTCTGGTAGACCGTCTTCGCGGGCTTGCCCGCGAAGACGTCCTGATAAACGCCAAATTAACCTCGGGTTACTTACCGATAGAAATCTTCGGCGCCCAAGTCAGCCATTCATCTTCAAACTTGTCGAACAGCGGGAACGTTTGTTCAGGCCGCGCCGGGACACCCATGCGGTCGCCATCCGGTGTGGCAAAGGCGATACCGCCCTGGATCAGCGTCTCCAGCGATTCGGTGCGTATGGTTGCGCCTTTGAACAAGCCGTAGTCAAAACCAAAACCACTGGTGTTCCAGAACCGCGTGCCACTGCGTACCAATGGCGCGTACTTCGGCTCGATCAGGATGTGTACCAACACTCGATCCGCCGTCTGCCCCAATTCATAGCCAGTCACCTTGCCTACCGTGATTTCGCGATAGGTGACGGGTACACCGGTCTTCAGCGAACCTCGACGAGCAGCACTCAATACCAGGCTCAAACCGGCCTCTTCCTTGGCGGTTTCCGGAGGATTGGTCAGCGCTACGAAGTCCTTTTGCGGACCGAGATTCTTCGGCGCCGGTTGCACTTCGATGTACTGCCCGGTCACCAGTGTCTCAAGGTTGGACGTCTTGATCAGACCCAATTCAGGTTTGACCACCCAGAACTGACTGCCCACCCGAGCGATACGCTCCGGCACTTCCGTGATTCGCGCAGTCAGCAGCACCGATTGCAGGTCGTCGCTGAGGTCAACGTCTTCGACCTTGCCGACGTCGAGGCCTTTGAACCGGATCGGCGTGCCCGTGCGCAGACCATCGGCGCGATCGACCTTGATGGTCACCACGGCGCCTTTCTGGTTTGCCTCTTCATGACTGGCGAACAGACGGAAACGTGGAATGCGCTTCCGCAACGGCGCTTTGGCTTCTGGGGTTTCGAAAGCAATGCCGCCAGCCATCAGGCTTTGCAACGACTCACTTTTGACCTGGATGCCACCGGTCAGCCCACCTGTCAGCGTAATACCGCTGGCATTCCAGAAGCGCGTCGAGGCGTTGACCAGCCCCTCGTACTCCTTCTCGATGTGCACACCGATCACCAGCTGTTTTTTAGTGCGAGAGAACTGGTAGCTCTGCACCGAACCCACCTTGACCTGCTTGTAGAGAATCGGACTGCCGACTTCCAGTGAGCCTAGGTTTTCGGTGAACAGCACCAGATGCAGGCCCGGCGAACGCAGATCCAGCGGCGGCGCCTTGGCCCGTGCTTCGAACTCGCGCTGCGGTGCGCCCCCCTTGTCGCCAGGGCGCACGGCAATGTAGTTACCTTTGACCAATGCTTCCAGACCGGTGATACCAGCCAGCGAAATCGATGGTTTGACCACCCAGAACTGCGTGCCGGTGACCAGGTAATCCTCAGCCAATGGGTCGAGCGTCAGCTCGGCGGTTGCACTGGAGAGGTCCGGGTCAATCTTGAGCGCCTTCAGATTGCCGACCTGAATGCCTTTGTACATCACCGGTGTACGACCGGCCTGCAGGCCTTCGAAATCGCTAAGTTTGACCTTGACCCGAATACCGGCGGCGGCTGCATCGAAGTCTTCATAGAGACGGAACGGCAGGCTTGGGTCGGTGGGCGGGCTGTCCTTACGGTTTTCCGGTGTAGCAAATGCAATACCACCAGCGACTATGCTGGCGAGGGACTCGCTACGCACTTTCACACCGGACAGGTTGGCATCGATGCTGATGCCGCTGGCATTCCAGAAACGCGTGTGTTTGCGTACCAGGCTGGCATAGGTCGGCTCGATGAAGACTTTGAGTTCAACGGTGTTCTGGTCCGCGGACAGCAAATAGCTTTTGATCTGACCGACCTGGATCTGCTTGTAGAACACCGGGCTGCCGCGATTCAGCGAACCAAGACGATCAGCCTTGATGGTCAGGTGCAGACCAGGCTTGGCGTCCGACAGCGGCGGCTCTTCGGCCAGGGCCTTGAACTTGCGGGTCGGTTCGCCCTCTCCCGGGCTGACAGCCACATAGTTACCCGAGACCAGCGTCTCCAGGCCCGTAATACCGGCCAGGGTTACGCTCGGCTTGACCAGCCAGAAACGCGTGCTGGTTCTGAGGTATTGCTCCACGTCCTTATTCATCTCGATGGTGGCGATCACGCCTTTGGCGTTGCCTTCGTCATCAAGTGTGAGGGCTTTCACCTTACCGACCGACATACCTTTGTAAACGACTTCGGTCTTGTTGGCCTGAATACCTTCGCCGCTTTCGAAGCGCACATGGATCTCAATGCCTGTCTCGCTATAGGCACGCCAGGCGAGCCAACCGCCAATGAGCAAGGCGATCAGGGGCAATACCCAAATGGCAGACCAGTTAGAGGCCGGTCGGGTTTTCGCTGTAGGCAAATCAGTCATGGTCGTCGTCCGACTCCGTGTTATCCCAAATCAGTCGGGGATCGAAAGTTACTGCGGCAAGCATCGTCAGAATCACCACACTGGCGAAGGCGATGGCGCCAAGATTGGCTTCGACGCTGGCAAGCCGTCCGAAATTCACAACCGCCACCAGGATGGCGATCACAAAAATATCGAGCATCGACCAGCGGCCGATGAACTCGATAAAGCGGTACATCCATATACGTTGGCGTGCGGAGAGTGGCTGGCGCCGCTGCACCGAAAACAGCAGCAACCCGATGCCCACCAGTTTGAACGTAGGAACCAGAATACTGGCGATAAAAACCACAGCCGCGATTGGAATCATGCCGTGCTGAACCAGTTGGATCACGCCGGACATGATGGTGCTCGGATCGCCCTGCCCCAGGGAACTGACGGTCATGATCGGCAGCACATTGGCCGGGATATAAATAATCGCAGCAGTGACCAGCAGCGCCCAGGTACGCATCAGGCTGTTCGGTCGGCGCGCATGAACCAACGCACCACAGCGGGTGCAGACCTGCTCGTCAGTGCCGGCTTCCTGCTTGTTCAACTCGTGGCATTCGGCACAAATCAGAATGCCCGCATCAATCGCCCGCATGGGCATCTTCTCCTGATAATGCCTGCCAGATCTGGTGCGGCGACATCACCACTTCCAGCCAGACCTGGACCAACAACAAACTGATAAAGCACGCCAGACCAAGACCTACGGTAATCGCCGCCATATCGGCCAATTTGACGATCGCGACCAGCACGCCCATGAGGTAAACCTCAAGCATCCCCCAATCCCGAAGATGGTGATAAATGCGGTAGAGCAGCAAACCGTAGCTGCGTCCGATATTGAATCGGATACTCAGCAGCACCACCAATTGGCAGAGCAGCTTGAGCAGCGGAATCCCCATGCTGCAGAGAAATACGACTGCTGCTACGCCCTGCATACCGGTATCGAACAAACCGAGAACACCGCTCCAGACAGTGTCATTCGATGACTGCCCGAGTAGATGGAGCTGCATGATGGGTAAAAAGTTCGCGGGGATATACAACAACAGTGCGGCAATGACCAAGGCGAGACTGCGCTGCACGACATTGTGCCGATGGGCATACAGCTCATAACCGCAGCGTGGACAAATGGCCTTCTCACCATGGGCGAGTTCAGGCTTGCGCATCAGCAAGTCGCACTCATGACACGCCACCAAACCGTCCAGTGGTAAATCTGACAGCCCAGGGGCGTCAACCGGATCTGGCATAAAGGCTCTGGCTCCAAAAAAGTTGGACCTATTCTAGTGTCCTGACTCGAAAATAACTGTGCAATTTTGTGTTGCTAGCGAAGTAGACTTTTTCTGC
>NZ_BOMA01000018.1:0-130294 GCF_016861935.1 Pseudomonas sp. 008
TTCACTCGACAGCTCCTACAGGAGAGGCCAGAAACCCTGCGATGTAATCGATAAAAGCCACGACTTTAGCGGTCGCTCGCCGATGGCTCGGGTACACCGCCAGAATGTGCGGGCCAAAGCTGTCGGGATCGATGTCGTAGTCCGCCATCACCCGCACCAGTCGACCGTCGGCCAGATACGGCGCAGCGCTCCATAGCGGCGTGTGCAACAACCCGCGTCCGGCCAGCGCATTGGCCAGCAGCAAGTCGTAATTGTCGCTGCGCAGCCGTGGCGCCTGGGGTTGCGGCAGGCTCAAGCGCTGCCCATCGCGCTCGGCCCACCAGAATTCGCGGCTGAGCAAGGGATGGCGATACAGCAACCATTCGTGCTCATCGAGGGTTTGCGGGGTGACCGGCAACGCCTTGCGCGCCAGATAGGCCGGACTGCCACACAACGCCAGACGATTGCTGCCAACGACGCGGGCGATCAGCCCCGGCAGGTCGTCATGGCCTTCGCGCAGGGCCAGGTCGTAGCCGCTTTCCAGCAGATTGACGAACTCATCGCACAGGTCCACTTGCAGATTGATCTGCGGATACTGCTCCAGAAAACCGCCACACACCTGATCGAGAAAGGCTTGCCCATAGGCCAGTGGCGCGGTGATTTTCAGATTGCCGCGCAGGCCATGCTGCAACTGCTCGATTTCCTCGCCGGCCTCGTCCAACCGCTGCAACACTTGACGCGCGGTTTCCAGGTAGAGCCGCCCCACTTCCGTCAGCAGAATCCGCCGGGTGCTGCGCTCGAACAGCCGGGCACCGAGCTCGGCCTCCAGGTGATTGACCGCTTTGGTCAGGGCCGACGGGGTCTTGCCCAGTTGCTCGGCCGCGCGGCTGAAACTGCCCAGTTGCGCCGTGACCACGAACATTTTCAACGCACCCAGCTTGTCCATTCTTTTTCCATTCCGGCAAAAACGTTTTTCGTGAGTGAGGCGTTCTGTTGAGCATAAGCAGCCACTAATCTGGCCATCAGACGCAATAACAAGGAAACATTCAATGAAAAGATTCCTCCCGAATCTATTGATGGCCGCTGTGGCTTTTGCCTCGATGGAAGCCATGGCAGCGACTGATCTGGTGCTGATCAACGGCAAGATATTCACCGCCGACCGCAGCCAGCCCAAGGTGCAGGCCCTGGCCGTGCAGGACGGAAAAGTGCTGAAAGTCGGCAGCAACGAGCAGATCAAAACCTTGATCGAACCGGGAACGAAAGTGATCGACCTCGCCGGCAAGACGTTGATGCCCGGCCTGATCGACAGCCATTCCCACGCGATTTTCGGCGGTCTGGAAATGGCCTCGGCCAACATGGAAGATGAGGTGGTCGACCTCGATGAGCTGGAAAAACGCCTGCGCGGTTGGCGTGATGACGGCAAGGCGAAACACGGTGATGTGCTGAGCGTGGCCGGCATGAGTTCGGCGTATTGGGCCCAGGCCGAGGCCCTCGGCAAGAAATTCAACAGCGGCGAATGGGCCAAGGTGCCCGTGGTGTTCACCGGCAGCGACCACCACACCGCCTGGGCCAACAACGTCATGCTCGAACGCGCGGGCATCGACGCCATCCTGCTGCAAAACCTGCCGGCCGCCGAACTCGACACCATAGGCAAGCTTGCCGATGGTAGCCCCAACGGTTTTCTGGTGGACGCCGGTTGGGATCGGGTTGCGTTAAAAATGCCCGCGCCCAGTGCCGCCGACATGCTGCGCGCCGCGCAAACCGCCGTGCGCTACAACAACAGCCTGGGCATTACGGCCTGGATGGACCCCGCTGCCAACGCCGCCCCCGGCGAGCCGGTGTTTGCCCTTATACCCACGGAGAAAACCGTCGGCGTACTGCCGGTGTACAAAGCGCTGTCGCAAAGCGGTGGCATGACCGCCCACGTCGCGGCCCTGCTGGTGGCCAATCCGAAAAGCGTACCGGCCGATCTCGACACGCTGGACAAGGTCCGCCAGCAATTCCAGGGCATCCCCAACCTGACCCTGCCCGGTATCAAAATCTTTGCCGACGGCGTGATCGAATACCCGGCCCAGAGCGCGGCGATGATCGATCCTTACACCAACTCGCAAAAACAGGGCGAGTTGCTGATCGATCCGAAGCACTTCGGCGAACTGGTCAGTGCCATCGATCAACGCGGCTGGCGGGTGCACATCCACGCCATCGGCGACCGCGCGGTACGCGAATCCCTGAACGGCATCGCCCAGGCGCGCAAGGATCGCCAGAGCGGCGTGACTCACTCGATCACCCATTTGCAAATGGTCAACCCGAAAGAGTTTGCGCGGTTCAAACCGCTCAACGTCATCGCCTCCATGCAGTTGCTCTGGGCCTCCGCCGACGATTACACCCTGGACATGATCAAGCCTTACGTCAGCGCCCTCGCCTTCCGCTATCAGTACCCGGCGCACTCGCTGCTCAAACAGGGCGCGACGATCGCCGGAGCCAGCGACTGGCCGGTGTCTTCGCCCAATCCGTGGAACGCCATGGCCCAGGCGATCACCCGAAACGGTCCGTTGGGTGTCTTGAACGCCGACGAACGCATCGACCGGGAAACGATGTTCTACGCCTACACCCTCAACGCCGCCCGCACTATCGGTCTAGAGAAGCAAATCGGCTCGCTGAGCCCCGGCAAGCAAGCCGATTTCATCGTGCTGGACCGCGACGTGTTCAGCGTCGATGAGAAAGCCCTGCACGACACCCAAGTGCTGCAAACCTGGTTCGCCGGTCGCGAAGTCTACGCCCCGACACTCTGAGAAAAATCGCCTGTACACGCTGCCCAACTCCGCGTTCATCGCTGGGGTCTGGAGCAGCTTTGTCTCAAATCTGCCCATAACAATCACAACAAAGGCACTGCACCATGAAAGCATTCACCCTGGTCGCCCTCGCATCCTTCAGCCTGTTGCCCCTGGGCAGCCAGGCCCTGCCCTTGAATGACGACTTCGCCGTGCTGGTCGACCTGACCCTGGCCAGCGACTATCGCACTCGCGGTATTTCGCAAACCCAGAACGACCCCGCCGCACAAGCCGGTGTGACCCTGGCCCACAGCAGCGGCCTGTACCTGGGCGCCTGGAGTTCGAACGTCGATTTCGGCGGTGGCCTGAAAACCCGCCAGGAAGTCGACTACTACGGTGGTTGGCTGTGGCAGGCGACCGACGCCATCAGCCTGGATGTCGGCTATCTCAAATACGCGTATCCAAAAGAGAGCCAGTTCAATCAGAGCGAGGTCTACGGGATTCTCGACGTCTATGGCGTGAAACTCGCGGCCTATTACTCCGCCGATGCACCAGGCATCGACAGCAAACAGAGCACGTTGTACCGCTACGTTGGCTACGAAACCGAATTGCCCTATGGACTGGGGCTGAAACTGCGATACGGCGAAATGGACTTCAAAGACCCGCGCCTGTATTCGGCCTCGGGGCATGGCGAGGAGGCTTACCACGAGTGGGAGGCGAAGCTGACCCACGAAGTGGCCGGGGTGCTGCTGGGGTTGAGTTACATCGACACCGATTTGTCGAAAAGCCAATGCATCAGCAACTGGGGGTTCGACGATGTGTGCAGCGCAACCCTGGTGGCGAGTGTCAGCAAATCCTTTTGATGGTTTTTTGTAGGAGCGAGGCTTACCCGCGAAAGCGTTTTACCTGACACACCGCCTTCGCGGGCAAGCCTCGCTCCTTGTACGCGATCCGCTATTTAGCCGACACGCAATGCGCGCAGGTCGAGGCGACCGTCCTTGAGCGGCGGGCACCAGTAGTAGCCGCCAGTGATCGGTCGGCTGATGCGGTACAAACCGTCGGTGATGCCGTCTTCCAGACCGCTCATGCGCCGCAGTTGGGCTTCGAATGCATCGAGGGAAAAACCGAACGCCAGGAACATCAGGCCGGCGCGATCGCCTTCGATCCACGGCATCGAGCGACGGACCACGAAGGCTTCAGGTGCGAAGCTTTCCTGTGCGGTGCGTTTGACGTGGGCGGAGATCGGCGCGTCGTCGAGTTCTTCGTTGTCGCTCAGGCGCCGACCCATGATGTTGTCCTGCTCATGGGACGGCATCGCGTGGAAGCCTTTCAAGTCATGCTGCCATTGCTGGATCGCGGCGAAGCTGCCACCGACCAGCCCCTCAGCCCCCTCGCCCAGCAGCGCGGCGGCGACAGCGGCTTCGTCGTGAGGGTTTTCGGTGCCGTCTTCGTAACCGGTCAGGTCATTGCCGGTCATGTGGCGGAAGGTTTCGTTCATCTGCACCAGACGCAGGGCCGGTGCCAGCGCGGCTTCGATCGCGTGGCTGCGATTGAGCAATTCGCCACGGTCAACACCGTGCAGCCAGCACCAGAGCGCGTGTTGGGTCGACGGGTTGTCGACGCCGACACCAACCAGCGCAGGAAAGGCGCGCAAGCCGTCGATCTGCGCGTGCAGCGCCTTGACCAGGGACTCGCCGAAACCCACCACCGCCGATTTTCCGTCCACCAGGCGCGTCAGGTTATCCAGCGCTGCCGGCAGTGCCTCGGCGGATTCGAGGTCGAAGAACATATGACGAGCTTGAGGCGGAACTGGGGTGGCGAGGATGCCCGGCTGGTAGTAACTCATATGAACTCCTTTGAGAAAGAGCACGAAGTTTAACCGGGGGATCGTTACTTGTGTGTTTTCAAGGACAAAAGATCGCAACGGCTACAGGCGCTTTCATGAGCAGATGGGCCGACAGATTCTCGATCCACAACGTCGAGTCAAAAAAACCATAAGATGAGCCATGACAAGCCAGGCCGAGGTCTGCTAAAACGATTCATCAGTGCATCACCCAATCCAGACGGGGTAGCGACATGACCACAGCATCGATCCTTGGCAACCTGTTTCCCACCGCCGACGGCATCCCGGAAAAGTATCGCCTCAACGGCCAGACCGAACAGCGCGAATACCTGGTCGACGGTGAACTGAAAACCTGGTCCGGCCCCCTCGCCCAGGTGCGCAGCCCGGTATACCTGAGCGGCGCGAATGGCGATGAACAAGTGATTCTCGGCAGCACGCCGCTGCTCGATGCCGACACCGCCCTGACCGCGCTCGACGCGGCTGTCCGTGCCTATGACCGGGGCCAGGGTTTGTGGCCGACCATGCGCGTGGCCGAGCGTATCCAGCATGTCGAGACCTTCCTCGGTCGTATGCGCGAACAGCGCGAGGCGGTGGTCAAGTTGCTGATGTGGGAGATCGGCAAAAACCTCAAGGATTCGGAGAAAGAGTTCGACCGCACCTGCGACTACATCGTCGACACCATCAACGCCCTCAAGGAACTCGACCGCCGCTCCAGCCGATTCGAACTGGAACAGGACACCCTCGGCCAGATCCGCCGCGTTCCGATGGGCGTGGCGTTGTGCATGGGGCCTTACAACTATCCGCTGAACGAGACTTTCACCACGCTGATTCCGGCGCTGATCATGGGCAACACCGTGGTGTTCAAGCCGGCCAAGCTTGGGGTGCTGTTGATTCGTCCGCTGCTGGAAGCCTTTCGCGACAGCTTCCCGGCCGGGGTAATCAACGTCATTTACGGCAGTGGCCGCGAGACCGTCAGCGCACTGATGGCCAGCGGCAAGATCGATATCTTTGCGTTTATCGGCACCAACAAGGCTGCCAGCGACCTGAAAAAGCTCCACCCAAGGCCTCACCGCTTGCGTGCGGCACTGGGCCTGGATGCAAAGAACCCCGGCATCGTGTTGCCTGAGGTGGATCTGGACAACGCGGTCAGCGAAGCCGTCACCGGCTCCCTGTCGTTCAACGGTCAGCGCTGCACCGCGCTGAAAATCCTCTTCGTCCATGAAGACGTGGTCGAGGCGTTCATCGAGAAATTCAACGCCAAGCTCGCCTCCCTGAAACCCGGCATGCCGTGGGACAGTGGCGTGGCCCTGACACCGCTGCCGGAGGCGAGCAAAGTCGATTATCTGCATTCGCTGGTGGCGGACGCGGTCAGCAAAGGCGCCGCCGTGGTCAACCCCAATGGTGGTGAGTCCCGCGCGTCGTTCTTCTACCCGGCCGTGTTGTACCCGGTGACACCGCAGATGCGCGTCTATCAGGAAGAACAGTTCGGCCCGGTCGTGCCGATCGTGCCTTACCGTCATCTGGACACCGTGATCGATTACGTCCTGGAATCTGACTTCGGCCAGCAACTGAGCATCTTCGGCACCAACCCGGTGGCGGTCGGCAGGCTGGTGGACACCTTCGCCAACCAGGTCGGCCGGATCAACCTCAACGCCCAGTGCCAACGCGGCCCGGACACCTACCCGTTCAACGGCCGCAAGAACTCCGCCGAGGGCACGTTATCGGTGCATGATGCGCTGCGGGTATTTTCGATCCGGACCCTGGTGGCGACCAAGTTCCAGGAAAGCAGCAAAGAGCTTCTCAGCGAGATCATCAGCGGCCGGAACTCGAGCTTCCTGACCACCGACTATATTTTCTGAGGGCACCAAAATTTTCTGAGGACACCAGACCTGAGCATCATCAAAGGCCTTCGACTGCCACCGCTGTTGCGCCGAATACTGCGTCCATTGCTGGACCCGTACCGGCGCTACCGCCACGCCAAACTGATCCATGCGGTGCGGGTTTCGTTGGGGTTGCTGGCGACGATTCTGCTGACCACTGGCATCCATCTGCCCCACGGCGAATGGGCGTCGGTGACCATGCTGGTGGTGATCGGCGGCTTGCAGCACCACGGTAATATCGGCAAAAAAGCCGCCGAGCGAGCCATCGGCACCTTGATCGGGGCCGGTGTCGGCTTGTTGCTGGTGGCGCAACAGGCCTGGCTCGGGATGCCGTGGCTGACCTATTTCGCAATGTCGGTGGTGTGCGGATTTTTCTCGTACCACGCCATCGGCAAGGGTGGTTATACGGCGCTGCTGTCGGCGATCACCGTGTTTATCGTTGCGGGGCACGGTGACAACCCGGTCACCGATGGCCTGTGGCGCGGGGTGGATATTCTGATCGGCATCGCCCTGGCACTGGCTTTCTCCTTCGCCCTGCCGCTGTACGCGGTGTACTCCTGGCGCTACAACCTGGCCGATGCATTGCGCGACTGCGCGGCAATCTACGGCCGTATCATCAACGGCGAGTCCGTCGCCGCTGACGAGCACCTGAAGCTCATGAATCGCTTGAACGCAGTCATGGTGCAACTGCGCTCACTGATGCCCTCGGTGTCCAAGGAAGTGCGGGTTTCCATGACCGAACTCGATGCGATTCAGCGCAATCTGCGGATGTGCGTCAGCATCCTGGAGATCCTCGGCAATAGCCGGCCGAATGCCGATGACCCTGAGGCAATGGCCCATCTGCAATCGGCATTGAAAACCGAGCACCGACAGATCCGGGTGCAACTGATCGGTATGGCTCGGGCATTGAAATCGGGCGCTTCACAACGGCTCAGCCGGCCAGCCGAACCGCCATTGGACTCTACGCTTGATATGCCGGTCTACAGTCCGCTGGATGGCTACCGATTGCTGACCCGACAATTGGCCGCGAACATCGGCGAGATGCGCCAGCGTCTGGCGAAAACCGCACCGCGCTGGAACATCTGAGAGGCCGTTTATTGTGTAGCCACCCGCCGCTGCTTCAGGCCCCAACCCTGTTGCATGCCGGCGGCGGCCAGCAGAATCGCGGCGACACCGATCCATTGCAACGGCTCCAGGCGATGGCCAAAGGCAAACCAGTCCACGAAAATCGCCGCAATCGGATAGATGAACGATAACGCGCCGGTCAGGGCGGTCGGCAGCTTTTGAATTGCTCCGTAGAGCAGCACATACATCAAGCCGGTATGCACGATACCCAGGGTCACCAGACTGGCCCAGGCACTGGGCGTTTGTGGCATCGCCGAGAAGTGCGCAAAAGGCGCGAGCAACAGCACGCCGGTGCAGACCTGGATCAACGCGATCAGATGCGGTGGCGTGCCGGTCAGGCGTTTGATGATCAATGCGGCAATCGCGTACAGGAAGGCAGCACCCAAGGCCAGAGCGATCCCCATCAGGTAATCGTTGCCACCCTCGCCTTGCTCGCCATGTGCGCTGACAATCGCCAGCATCCCGAGAAACGAAATGCCCAGCCAGAACAGTTTTTGCAGGGTGATTTTCTCCCCGAGAAACAGCGCGGCCAGCCCCACCAACATGAACGGCTGGACGTTATAAACCGCCGTGCCGATGGCAATCGAGGCGCGAGAATAGGACGCGAACAACAGCACCCAGTTACCGACAATCGCCACACCGCTCAGTACGGCCAGCAAGAAGGTAGTGGACGTCAAAATGCCAGGGCGCAGAAAGCCGAACGCCGCGCAGATCAGCAACAAGGTGGCGGCACCGAACACGCAGCGCCAGAACACCACGTCCAGCACCGGTTGCCCGGACACCAGCACGAACCAGCCAATGGTCCCGGAAATCAGCATGGCGGCGGTCATCTCGAATGAGCCGCGACGTAGTGTTCTGTCCATCATCAACCTCCTGTGTTTGAGGCCAAAGTATGCCAATCCGCCGAGGGGCTTCTCCAGAGCAAAAAGCAGGCTAAACTCGGCATCTGCCTTTTTTATCAAGGCTTATCCAGCCGATTGCCTAACAGGGGATTCCCATGACCGACGACATCGACCAAGTGCTGATCAGCGCATTGATGGAAGACTCCCGCCGCTCGCTCAAAGCCCTGGCACAGATCAGCGGCCTGTCCTCGCCCAGCGTTGCCGAGCGCCTGCGCCGCCTCGAAGAACGCGGCGTACTCAAGGGCTATACCGTCGAAATCGACCCTAAATGCTTCGGCTACCAACTCCAGGCCATCGTCCGCATCCGCCCGTTGCCGGGGCAATTGCAGGAAGTGGAACGGCAGATTCAGGCGATTCCCGAATTCACCGAGTGCGACAAAGTCACCGGCGACGACTGCTTCATCGCCCGCTTGCATGTGCGCTCGATGGAACAACTGGACACCCTCCTCGACCGCCTCAACACCCACGCTGAAACCAACACCGCCATCGTCAAGAAAACCCCGATCAAGCGCCGGCTGCCACCGATGGCGTGAGTGCTGTTTGGTTCGCAGAAGCGTAGATTGGTGTTTTTCCGGCGAAGGATTGGCGGTATGAAAACTCAGGCCATGTTACTGGCGGCGGTGATGCTCGCAGGCTGCGGTACGTTCCAGACAGTGGTGCGTAGTGACGAGGCAGCGGCAAAGAGCCTCAAGGAACAGAAAACCTACTGCGGTGCGGTTCCACGGATCTATAGCGGCGTGACTTATGACTTTTGCCGCCTGCATGCGACTCCAGGCCCAGGCATCGATGAGTACAAGTACGACAATGGCACGCCTTTTGTGCTGATCGACGTAGTCATTTCCGGCGCTCTCGACACCATGCTCCTGCCCTACACCATTTATCGGCAGCAGGCCGATGGCAGTATTGTCATTACCGAATAGCCTTGGGCGCCCTGATTCCCAGACAAAAAAAACCCGCCGAAGCGGGTTTTTTACTCAAGGCTGGCGATCAATCATCGCGGCCCATGATGCCGAACAGCTGCAGCAAGCTGACGAACAGGTTGTAGATCGATACATACAGGCTGATGGTCGCCATGATGTAGTTACGCTCGCCGCCGTGAATGATGGCGCTGGTCTGGAACAGAATGCAGACCGAGGAGAACAGCACGAAACCTGCGCTGATCGCCAGTTGCAGACCGCTGATCTGGAAGAAGAAGCTCGCCAGCGTCGCACCCAGCAGCACGAAGAAACCGGCTGTGATGAAACCGCCGAGGAAGCTCATGTCCTTACGGGTGATCAGTACATAAGCCGACAGGCCGCCGAACACCAGCGCGGTCATCGCGAAGGCCGAGCTGACCACTTCCGCGCCGCCCTGCATGCCCAGGTAACGGTTGAGGATCGGGCCGAGCAGGAAACCCATGAAACCGGTCAGCGCGAACGCAGAAACCAGGCCCCACGCCGAGTCACGGAGTTTGTTGGTGAGGAAGAAAAGGCCGTAGAAGCCGATCAGCACGACGAAGACGTTCGGGTAACCGACACGCATCTGCTGTGCGACAAACGCCATCACGCCGCTGAATGCGAGGGTGAGGGCGAGTAGGCCGTAAGTGTTGCGCAGGACGCGGCTAACCTCTAGCTGCTCAGCCTGCACGCTGTTATTAACTGCGTAATCCTGTTCGCGCATGGCGACACTCCTGTTGGTTTGAAACGTTCAGTCGCAAAGATCATAACAGACGCTCTGTAACAAGCTATGCAGAGAGTTTGACAGTGTGTTTCATTCAGGTATTATGGCGCCCGCAACGCAAACGGAGGTGTGGCCGAGTGGTTTAAGGCAACGGTCTTGAAAACCGTCGACTGTAACAGGTCCATGAGTTCGAATCCCATCGCCTCCGCCATCTTTATACGACAAAGCCCTGATTATTCAGGGCTTTGTCGTTTCTGGCATTCAGCATTTCTGCTCCTCTCTATATGGATCGTTTCCGCATCTTTTCGGCCATTTCCGCAACCCCACCTCTCCGCCCCCTAAATTAAATAGCTCGACCAAAAAGTGAAGGGTGCTTTTGAGATTGGCCGCTAGGCAGCTTTAGTGTAGTGGTCAACTAATCCCGGACACGACGTTAAGTTTTTCTTCGGCGCGAGCTAGCGCCAGCCCGCCGTTGAATTGATGGGGTCGAACCCAGTTGTACCGATGCATCAAGAAGTGGCTGATATCGCGCTGGGCTTCTTGAGCCGTTCTGTAGCCCGTGGTCGGTATCCATTCCGTTTTCAAGCTGCGGAACACGCGCTCCATTGGCGCGTTGTCCCAGCAATTCCCCCCGGCGACTCATGCTCTGGCGCATGCGATAACGCCACAATCGCTGACGAAATAATCGACTTGCATACTGCGACCCTTGATCCGAATGGAATAGCAGGCCAGAAGGTCTGCCACGTTGCTCGTAGGCCATATCCAACGCCTTGATCACCAGATCGGCGTCCGGCTTTTCCGATAACGCCCAGCCCACCACCCGGCGCGTGCAAAGATCCAGCACGACAGCCAGGTAATGCCATTTCCCCTGGGCCCAAATGTAGGTGATGTCGCCGCACCACACTTGGTTGGGGGCCGGGACATCGAACTCCCGATTCAAGATGTTCGGTATATCGAGTCGCTCTACCGTCGCTCGTTTGTAGGCATGTGATCCGGGTTGTTTACTGACTAAATCAAGCTCGCGCATCAAGCTGCGCACTTTGAACCGACCAAGCTGCTCACCGTCTTCAAGCATCAGCGACAAGATGCTGCGGCTGCCGGCAGCGCTACGACTTTGCGTGAACAACTCGCTCACCCGGCTGCGCAACCGAAGCCGTTCAACATCGGGCGTGCGGCGCCTAAGGCGCTGGGCGTAGTAGCACGAGCGGGTGACTTCAAACAGCTTGCACAGCCAATCAACCGGCTCATGGACGCTCAGCTGATTGATCAGCGCGTACGCTCGTGATCTTCCGACATCAAGAGCGCGGTAGCCTTTTTTAATATGGATTTTTCCCGTTCAAGACGGGCAATCCGGGCTTCCAGCTCCTGAATTTTCTGTTGTTCCGGGGTCAATGCTTTGCTCTGCGGCGTAACACCTTGGCGCTCCTGCTGAACCTGATCAACCCAGCGGCGCAGGGCCGACTCGCCGACGCCGAGTGAACGGCTGGCTTCGATGTAGCTGTAGTTTTGCTTGAGCACGAGGTCGGCAGCCTCGCGTTTGAATTCAGCAGAAAAGGAACGGCGTTGTTTGGTCATCTGACACCTCGATCTGGCGAGCATTCTCACCTAAATGGGTGTCCGGTTTCATTAGACCACTACACACCCGCAACCTTCTGAAACTGGCTGCCGACTGCGAATTGGCTTCTAACGCAAAAGCCTAACCCCTCTTCCACCTACCAACCTGCCGGTGAACGGCGGGCAAGAAATAGTGTTCGCCCTGCACACATGACCTCGCCATCCGTGGGCCGGTAAAGAGTCATGTGGCTGGGTGAACAGCTGAAACGATACACCAACCAATTTAGACCTTCAAAGCTATATATACGGCCTGCCGGTGAACGGCGGGTAAGGAGCACTCATGCCCGAAAAACAGAAAGTTCAATGCACCCGCTGCCGTAACAAACATCTGCACACCGACCGCATAAGCGTGCCGAACACCACTATCAGCGGCATGCGCGACTTGGTCTGTCCACGTTGCAACTGCCGAAACTATTACAGCCTCGATGCCAACGGCAAACGCTCGGCGTAACCCTCCCCACCTTCTGCCGCCACGCGCGGCATGGAGCATCAACATGGAAACAGAAATTCTCTCGGACGAAGAATTGGCAGATCTCACCGGCTACAAGGCGCGGGCCTATTGGTGCGCGTCTTTTGAATAGTAAGGAAGCTCAATTTCATGTCTCGCACGCAAATCAGATCTCTCGCAGCCTGCACGCTCGCAGCCGCAACTCTCCTTGGCTGTGCTGCAACGCCCAAGGCAACGTGGACCAACAAGGGCCCTGTAGAGATCGCCACGGAACGTGGAAGAATCGCCTGTTACACCGATGCAAACATCATCGATGGCGAGCGAATGGAAGGCTCCCTATGTGCCACTGCAGCATCTGGATTTTTTAGTGACGGCGAGCCTGAAATATACTTTGGCCCATGGAATCAGCGATTCATGCAAGTGCCAGTAAGCCAAACCACAGCAGGGGTCACTGTCCCTTACAAAGACAAAACCGTCTTCTTACAATGCAAACCACTAGCGTCAACAGATAGTAAGGTGGAGGCGGCACGCGACTGCGTTACGATCAATAACCAGTTGCTAGTCAGCGCCAAGGTTACCTATCCGCCTAAGTAACCGCCTACCCGTGCCGCATTAACCCTGCGGCACACCTACCCTTCCCCGCTATCCAGCAGCACATCAATCAGCTTCTGCTCACCCAGGCGCATAGCACCCAGGCACTGCAGGTCGTCACACTTTGGCCCCAGCCCGAACACAGTGACCTCGCCTTTTGGGCCAATCAGGGTTAAGGCGCCAACAGTACAATCCGGATGCACACCGGCATCGAGGTCATCAGCAATCTTGCGGAGCGTCTTGGCGGCGTCGCGCCAATCCTCACGCTTGAAATCAATAAGCTTGGCGGTCATGCCGTCACCTGCTGTAGCCACTCTTCAATGATCCGGCGCACTACTGGTTCGGTCAGGATGGCGGATGGTTTGTCTCCAGTGATCACTGATCGCACCAGGTCACAGGGCAGCACGTGGACGGCGTCACTTGCCACCACTGTCAGGTGCGGTCGCTGGTCCGCGATGTCGTGAATATCTGCGGTCATTGGCTCACCATGATGTGCGTTTGTCCGTGTGCATGCCCATGCAGCAGTGATACAACCAGCCCCTGAGAGGCCCGCAGCCTTGGCTGCGTCAATCGCTTTGGCGATGGCGCTATCCAGTTCAGTGATCGCCTGGTTGATGGCGGGACTCAGTGGCAATGCGTGATGCAGGCGCGTTACGTTGGTCATGCATCACCCCATCAGAGAGCGATACGCTCAGCCAGGATTTCGGACAGCTCGCCCATGGCGCTGGCCTGCGCAGTCAGCAGCTCTTTCGACTTGGCGCTCAGCTCACGGAAGCCCTGGGTTTTCAGGAAAACGGTCAGTTTCGCGAGGCGATCATCGTTCTGCGCCTTCTCGCCAACCATCCGCTGCACATGCGGCGGGAGCTGCCGAACATGGCCAATGCCGATGTAAGCCTTCTCGAAAATATCTTTAGGGCTCCAGCTGGTGTAGCCGTCTTCGTACTTCACGGCGTAACCGTCAACACCGTCTTTCGGAACAACTGGGGAGGTTCAAAGTACGCAGTTTGATGCGTGAGCTTGACCTCGTGAGCAAGCAGCGTTAATCGGCGCTGTTGCCATCTTTTATGGCAAGCGATCAGGCTCAATTATCGCTGTTCTATTGGCATTTGGCTGGGTAGCACTTGGGTTAGCCATTAATCAGACAGTTGTTTGCTCTACCGTTATGTATTGCTTGGGAAGGCTAGGTACCGACGAGACCTAGAGTACAGACAAGCCCATCAGACCCCGGGTATCAAAATCCGCATGATTTGTCCTCGTTCTGAAGCAGAGACCGTAGCATTGGGCTGATCAAGATGAGAAAGTTCACCTCAGAAATCGTCTCGCCACTCGCCTGTGCGTTATTCGATAGTTTTTTACAGCAGGGAGAGCTGATGAAATTACGTCCACTCCGTTTAGAACCGCGAGATTTGAGCCTGGCTCTTTTTGCTTTCAGTCTCATGCTGCCAGCCATCAATGAGCGAAATGAAGTATGGGAACGTGAAAGCGTTACCTACGGCTATGACGTCTTGCGTGTCGGCTTTCTTGCGCTACTGGATGGTAGCGCTGCCTGGCTGGCCAACATCTTTTTTATCGCGGCATTTTTTTCACAGAAGAGCGCAAGGCGGAGTCTTTTGTTCTCCCTGTGCGCCATACTCTTGGGTCTTTCATCATTCGCGTATACGAGTATGTGGAATGATGGCGGCGGAAGAATAACCATAACTGGATACACCTATGGATTCTATGTATGGATGTCATCCTTTGTATGGCTGGCACTCTTAGCGGCTCGAAAGGCTATGCGAGACAATCAAACGTAAGGGGCCGGCGAACACACCTTCCGAACTCCAGCATTAAGGACGATGGTGTCCGCATATTTTTAAGCGGACGCTATCGCCCTTAACGTCAGGAATTCCATACGCCAACGAAGCTCTTATCCCAAATCGTTCAAAGCCCAGGTTGTTCAGGAATGCCTGCAACCGGGCGCGACCATCTCCGGCGTCGCCATCAGCCATGGCATCAACGCCAACGTAATTCGAAAGTGGATGCCGCTGCACCGGGATCAGCCCCCAGCGGTGCTACCTGCTTTTATTCCAGTGAAATCTACGCCAAAACGGCCGACTGAAACGTCGGCGGTCATCGATCTGCCGTTTGGCGATCAATCGATCACAGTGAAATGGCCAACCTCTGATCCTGAAGGGTGTGCCCGCTTTGTCCTTGGGCTCACGCAATGATTCGCATCGATGCCATCTGGCTCGCCACCGAACCCATGGACATGCGTGCCGGCACTGAAACTGCGCTGGCCAGAGTGATTGGGGTGTTCGGCGCGGCGAAGCCGCACTGCGCTTATCTGTTTGCCAATCGTCGTGCTACCCGCATGAAAGTTCTGGTGCATGACGGGATTGGCGTCTGGCTCGCTGCGCGTCGGTTGAACCAAGGCAAGTTTCATTGGCCTGGCATTCGACAAGGCTGCGAAATGGAGCTGGATAACGAACAACTTCAGGCCTTGGTTCTCGGCCTACCTTGGCAACGCGTTGGAGCTGGCGGTGCAATCACACTGCTTTAAGAAGCTGTAATTAGCACCTTGGACTACTGCCGCCAGCGATCTGCTTTGGTAAAATCCAGGGCATGACTTCCTCGCCCAATCTCGATCAACTGACCCCCGATCAACTGCGTGCATTCGCTGCGCAGTTGCTGTCGCAGGTCGACACGATGGGCAAGAAGATCCAGCGAATCGAAACGGTCAACGAACAGCTCACCCACGAAATCGCACTGCTCAAACGGCACAAGTTCGCCAAGCGCAGCGAACAGCTGAGCCCTGACCAAGGCAGCCTGCTCGACGACCTCCTGGATACTGATATCGCAGCTATCGAGGCTGAGTTGAAGTCGGTCAACCCGCCTGCTGCTCCGGCCGAACTGCGTCAGCAGCCCAAGCGTGGAGCCTTGCCACCGCAGTTTCCGCGCACCGTGATCCGCCACGAACCAGACAACACCCAGTGCGCGTGCGGCTGCCAGCTTCAGCGCGTCGGAGAAGACATCAGCGAGAAGCTGGATTACACGCCGGGCGTGTTCACGGTCGAGCAACACGTACGGGGGAAATGGGCCTGTCGCGAGTGCGAAACGCTGATCCAGGCGCCTGTTCCGGCCCAGGTTATCGATAAGGGAATACCCACCGCAGGCCTTCTCGCCCACGTAATGGTAGCGAAGTTCGCTGACCACTTGCCGCTGTATCGGCAAGAGAAAATCTTTGGTCGTGCCGGCTTGGCTATTGCTCGCTCGACACTGGCGCAATGGGTCGGCCAAACCGGGGTGCAGCTCCAGCCGCTGGTCGATGCGTTACGTGAAACGGTACTTGCCCAAGGCGTGATCCACGCTGACGAAACGCCAGTGCAGATGCTCGCGCCGGGCCAGAAGAAGACCCACCGTGCTTACATCTGGGCTTACTGCTCTACGCCTTTTTTCGCCGCTCAAGGCAGTGGTTTATGACTTCAGCCCGAGCCGTGCGGGCGAACATGCGCGTAACTTCCTTGGCCAGTGGATCGGCAAGCTGGTGTGCGATGATTTCGCCGGCTACAAGGCAAGCTTCCAGCAAGGCATCACGGAAATCGGCTGCATGGCGCATGCCCGCCGCAAGTTCTTCGATCTGCATGCGACCAACAAAAGCCAACTGGCCGAACAGGCGCTTCATTCGATTGGCGGGTTGTACGAAGTCGAACGGCAAGCGCGGGATATGACCGAAGAAGATCGCTGGAGAATACGTCAGGAAAAAGCGGCGCCGATACTCAATGCATTACATACCTGGATGCTGGCCCAGCGCGATCTTGTGCCCGAAGGATCGGCTATCGCCAAAGCTCTGGATTACAGCCTTAAGCGCTGGGGCGCACTGGCTCGATATATCGAGGACGGTGCTGTGCCCATAGATAATAATCCAGTCGAAAACCAGATACGGCCGTGGGCACTCGGCCGCTCCAACTGGTTGTTTGCCGGATCACTACGCAGCGGTAAGCGGGCCGCCGCGATCATGAGCTTGATCCAGTCGGCACGCATGAATGGGCATGATCCGTATGCCTATCTCAAAGATGTACTGACGCGGCTGCCGACGCAGCAGGCGAGTGAGATCGATCAGTTGCTGCCGCATCAGTGGGTGCCTACCTGAGCTTGAGGCGAGAAGCGGCCGAAACTCAGGGAGGATATCTATTTTTTTGCGCAACTACTCGACGGGACTTCTGCGATAGGGCCGGGCGTCTCTAAACCGGAGAGCAGTCGAATCACTCCGCCGCATTTCCCGTCATGCCGGTCAAGGTATGCCTCATAATCTTTACCTGCCTCAGGAGTAAATACTCGGGTAGGTGGCACACAAAACGCTTGGTCGGTGACCATTTTCATCAAGACCACAGAAGGGGCTCCTGCGGGGATAACAAACTCTGAGTACGACTCGCCATAGCTCAGATGATCGCTCCTCCATGACGCAGGCATTCCTATACTTCGTTTGGTGTGTTGTCCTACGGTGGAATTGACCTTATCTGCAACGGTATAGCCGTAGGCAAAAAGAGGTTCTTTGCTCGAAGCGCAGTCTTGCCCAGGATTGATTGCGACGGGCAAACCGTTGTTTCCGAAAAGACGGATCCTTGCGGAGGTTGCCTGATCGTAGGGCTGCTCTTGTATAGGCTGCTCGTAATTAGTAGAACCACAGCCACTCAGCAACAGCGCAGAAAAAAGGGCCAGCAATCGGATGTTCAAAAACAACTCCTTGGTTCAGATATCAAACCGTTATCGGCAAGTTTTTGAATACCTAAATGTCCCCGCCGACGCAATCGGAAAGCAATCTCTAGAGCAGGGCTTTGAAGGGGGGGCTCTGCGCCTCCCGATGCATCAGGCGAGCAAAAATTGCAAAGCTGCCGGGGCAGCATGGACGGGTGCCTGTTTAACATCACAAGATGTGTTGAGCAGACGCTTACGAGCCAAGGGCCGCCAAAAACGATCATCTCGGATGGCCTGCCGTACAGGTGATGCAGCAGAAAAGGTCCAGGGCCGAAGGTAGCTGAATCCTCACTGGGTAATGCCGGATCGGCACCTAGGAAAATATACGCTTCAAAGGGTCCGATTACGGCGGCCTGCACATCTACTTCGACAAGAAGCCCAAGGATGATTCTTCGCTCTACAGCAGCCGCGAGCGAGACGAGTACAGCCTCGATAACGCCATTCACATCTCATTCGATAGACGCGGTAAGGATCGTGACGAAAAGGGGCGCGAAGTCGGCACCGTCTACGCAGACAAGATCGACAACGAGAAGATTGGCCAAACCCTGCGGTTCAGGAGCAAGTTTGAAAAGCTGCTGGCTGCCCTCTACTTCGGTTCAGCCAAGATATTGGTGGACTGCGAAGAAGAAGAATTCAGCTACGGCATTTACGACTGACCAACCAGCGCCACGACAGCCTGTCGTTAAATGCCCGATCCTCTCTATGAGAGCGCATCGGGGTGTGATCTGAAAGCTCGCAAGTGAGGGCGCCAGAGAACGGAACTTGCGAGCAGGTGGCGCTCTTGCCAGATCACACCCCGATGCGGACGCCCCCTCCATGCGCCCTCTTAACGCCTCACCAACTTTTGGGCGGAGAAGACTTGAATTCGCCTCTACGCAGGCACTTGCTCACCAGCTCCTTGCGTGCAGCATCATCGGGCAGTGTTTTGAGGTGCTCGGCAGTGCAGTTCGCGTCGCTGACTTCGTAGGGATTTTTGCCTGGATCTGGGTCCGCCAGTACCGAACCTACGAAAAGTATTGAAGCACTGAGAATCAAAAAACGCATAGCAGGCAATCCTTGGCAGTAAGTGGGCAGCCGTTTTAACAACTGACTTCGCCTTGGGCAACCCCTTCCCCTCCGACACCACCCGCATGCACTCCCCTCCGTGCCCAACGGCAACCAGCGGAATGGATGAGTGCAGCCAAGTGGTTTTGAATCAGGTCACGATCTGAATGCACGACTGGAAATGCTGACATTATTTTGGTCTGGATCTTTGGCATTGGAAAAACTGTACCCCTCTGCCTCGTGTGTCGGGCCAAAAAGCAGTCCCTTTTCTGCAGAGGTCTCCTTGAAAGCCTGAACGTCATCCACATCAAAAACGATTTTCACGCACGCCTGACCGTTCTTTAGGCCTTTGGCCGCCTTGTGCAGAAGTAGCTTGGCGCCACCTGCTGGCGAAGTCAGTTCCGTGATGCCGTTGAGTTCCGGCAATGCGGAAAACCCAAAATGCCGAGTGTAGAAATCAGAAGTCTTCGCGACATCCTTCGCATAAATGATCACCGCATTGATTGCTGGCTTCATATCACCCCTCCCTGGTTGGTCACTCAAATCAGCTAGCCATCTTAGCGATGTCGAAAATTGAAAGTAATGGAACGAAAAAATGCTACACGCCGCGAATTTAGCGGCTTTAAATAGCGGACTTGAAAACCGTCGACTGTAACAGGTCCATGAGTTCGAATCCCATCGCCTCCGCCATCTTTATACGACAAAGCCCTGATTTTTCGGGGCTTTGTCGTTTCTGGGATCCGCAATTTTTATTCCGTCCTTTCTAGATCGTTTCCGCATCTTTTGGGTCATTTGCGCAACCCTCCCATTCCGCAACACAACAAATCCCGCTCAAATCAAATGGGTCAAAAAACTGTGTAGCGTATTTTGATCGCGCGAATAGGCCGTTCACGCTTTGAATTAATCTTCCTTCAACACCGGTTCAACTTCATCGACCGGCAACGAAGCCAACATTTCAGCGCGACAAACCTCAAGGATCTCATCCGCGAGTGCAGAATCATCCGGACAGGCACGCGACAAAATAATCGCGCCGACAGCACGAGACAGCAGGTCGATCATTTTCTTTCTCCCCTCTCCCGCCTCGGCATCCGGTCCCGTCGGATATTTCTCTCCCAGCGTTTGCAGGGTGTGTTCAATGCCTTCGGCAAATGTCGTTTTCACATCATCCGATTGACGCGCCGCGTCGCCGCACAACGCAGCCATAGTGCAACCGCTGCCACGTCCGTCCCGATGTTCTCGGGTCACATAGACGTTGATGAAGCCCGGAACATCGAGCGCTTGGGCGCCTGTCAGCGATTTGGCAAGACTGCAGGCCGAGGCTTCGGCCATCAGGTCGGCCTTCGACCCGAAGTGCTTGTAGAAGCCTCCATGGGTGAAACCGGCAGCCGCCATGAGATCCGCCACACCGACGCCGTCAAAGCCGCGCTCACGGAACAGCTCTGAGGCCGTTTCAACGATGTGCTCTCGATTGGCCTGCGCCTGGGCCTTGGTCACTCTCACGTGCAATACCTCGTGTTTACCGGGAAATCATGCGTCCAATCATACATAGATGCTGGTCATAATCAAAACCGTTGACAGTTTAGATTTCGATCATCATCCTAATTACACGCAACACCGATCTCCATCAACGGGCACGGAAGAAATACCAGATGACCAATCAGAATCTGTTCACCCCTTACACCCTTGGCAGCCTAACGCTGTCGAACCGGGTCGTCCTCGCGCCGCTGACACGCAACCGCGCAGGCCAGGGCTTCGTCCCCAGCGAGTTCGCGGCCACCTATTACAGCCAACGCGCCAGCGCCGGCCTGCTGATCAGCGAAGCCACGCAGATTTCCCGCCAGGGCCAGGGTTATCAGGACACCCCGGGGATCTACACGCAGGCGCAGATAGACGGCTGGCGCACCGTGACCGATGCCGTCCACGCCAAGGGCGGAAAAATCTTCCTGCAACTGTGGCATGTCGGCCGTGTGTCGCATGTTGATCTGCAAGAAAACGGCGCTGCTCCTGTGGCCCCTTCTGCACTGCGCGCCGCCACCAAAGTGTTCGTCAACAACCGTTTTGAAGACGTCTCCGAGCCGCGCGCACTGGACATCAGCGAACTGCCGGGGATCGTCGCCGATTTCCGCCAGGCTGCGTCCAACGCTATCGCCGCTGGGTTCGATGGTGTGGAGATTCACGGTGCAAACGGCTATTTGCTGGATCAATTTCTCAAGGACAGCGCCAATCTGCGTACCGATGCTTACGGCGGTTCGATTGAAAATCGTGCACGTCTGTTGCTCGAAGTGACGACGGCCGTCATCAATGAAATCGGCGCGGATCGCACCGGTGTGCGCCTGTCTCCGGTTTCGCCGGCCAATGGCGTATCCAGCAGCGATCCGCAGGCGCAATTCGATTACGTCGCTGAACAACTCGACGCCCTCGACGTGGTTTATCTGCACGTGGTCGAAGGCGCGACCGGTGGCTCGCGCAACGTGGCGCCCTTCGATTTCGGCGCTCTGCGCCAGCGCTTCAAAAACACCTACATCGCTAACAACGGCTATGACCTGGAGCTGGCGACTTCGAGGCTCGCTGAAGACCAGGCCGACCTGATCGCCTTCGGTCGCCCGTTCATTGGCAATCCGGATCTGGTGGAGCGCCTCAAACGTGGCGCGCCATTGTCCGCGTTCAATCCCGCCACCCTCTATGGCGGCGGTGCGGCTGGCTACATCGACTACCCGACGCTGGCTGAATCGAGCGCTACCGCAAGCTGAGCCATCAGTGATCGCGCTTTCTATTTCACACATCCTGAAAGAGAGATACCCCATGAGCACTCGCCCTACTGTTCTCATCACTGGCGCCTCCACCGGCATTGGCGCGGTCTACGCCGAGCGCTTCGCGCAACGCGGCCACGATCTGGTACTGGTCGCCCGCGATCAGGCGCGCCTGGACGCGCTTGCAGCGCGCTTGCGCAGCGAACACGACGTCGCCGTCGATGTCATTGCGGCGGACCTGACCCAACTCAGCGATCTGACAACCGTTGAAAGCCGCCTGCGCGACGACGCCCGCATCGGCATCCTCGTCAATAACGCCGGCGCCGCGCTGTCCGGTAACTTCATCGACCAAAGCACCGACAGCGTTGCGCAACTGGTCGCCCTCAACACCACGGCGCTGGTACGACTCGCCAGCGCCATCGCCCCACGCCTGGCCAAGGCAGGCGACGGCGCGATCATCAACATCGGTTCGGTGGTGGGCCTCGCGCCGGAGTTCGGCATGACGGTCTACGGTGCGACCAAGGCATTTGTGCTGTTCCTTTCCCAGGGCCTGAGCCTGGAACTTTCGCCTCAGGGCGTCTACGTGCAGGCCGTGCTGCCCGCCGCCACCCGCACGGAGATCTGGGATCGCTCCGGCGTCGACATCAACACCTTGAGCGAAATCATGGAAGTGGGCGATCTGGTGGATGCCGCCCTGGTCGGTTTTGATCGTCGTGAACCGGTGACCATCCCGCCGCTGCACGAAGCGGAACGCTGGGATGAGCTGCAGAGCGCACGTCAGGGCCTGCTGGGACAAATCCGCCAGTCTGCGGTTGCCCAGCGCTACCAGACTCCACAGTGATTTTTTGGTAGCGAGCATTAGCGCCAGATTCGATGCAGGCGCAAGTCACTGCATCGAATCCGACCCGCTGTCCGGAGTAGCAATGAATTCAACGCAGACAAGTACGCCCTCGGGTTCACAGACGTCGTTCATCAATGCGACGAACCAGACGATCACGGTCAACGGCATTCCCTTTGCCTATCGCGATACCGGCCCCGCAACCGGTGTGCCCCTAGTACTGTTCAACCACTGGGGCGCGGTGCTGGACAACTTCGACCCCGCGATCATCGATGGCCTTGCACAAACCAGACGCGTCATTACCACCGACTATCGCGGCATCGGCGGCTCTGGTGGAAGCGCACCACTGACCGTCGGCGAAATGGCTGACGATGCCATCCAGCTGATCCATGCGCTGGGGTTGGAAACCGTTGATGTGCTCGGTTTCTCCCTCGGCGGTTTCGTCGCTCAGGACATCGCCCTGAAGGCACCTAATTTGGTGCGGCGTTTGATTCTGACCGGCACCGGACCGGCCGGCGGCAGCGATATCGACAAGGTCGGCTCGGTGACATGGCCATTGATGTTCAAAGGCTTGCTGACCCTGCGCGATCCGAAGTTCTACCTGTTTTTTACTTCGACGCCCAATGGCCGTCGATCCGCCTTGCAGTATTTACAGCGCCTGAAAGTACGCAAAAAGAATCGCGACAAGGGCCCGACGCCCAGCGCTTTCCTGCGGCAGTTGAAAGCCATCACCGCGTGGGGCAAACAGCCGCCGCAAGACCTCGGGCGCTTGCGGACGCCGACGCTGATCGTCAACGGCGACAACGACATCATGGTGCCCAGCGTTAACTCGAGTGCACTGGCAAAGCGTATCCCCAACGCACAACTGGTGATTTATGAGGATGCCGGGCACGGCGGTATTTTCCAACACCACGTTGACTTTGTGGCCAAGGCGCAGGCGTTCCTCGATGCCTGACAACGCGGCGCAGCAACGCAGCAACGCACCGGCTACCCTCCTTACAACCGACAAGAGCCGCACCACGATGAAAGCATTTCTAATTGATCGCTATGGCAAGAACCCCGGGCGGATTGGCGAAGCTCCCGCCCCCGCAGTGAGTGCCCACGACGTTTTGATCGAGGTACACGCCAGCAGCGTCAACGTGCTGGATTCGAAGATCAGCAAAGGCGAATTCAAGCTGATCCTGCCCTACTCATTTCCGTTGATCCTGGGTAACGATCTGGCAGGCGTCGTGATTGAGGTGGGCTCGAAGGTGACACGCTTCAAACCGGGAGACGAAGTGTACGCTCGCCCACCGGAAGCGCGGATCGGCACGTTCGCCGAATTGATCGCCGTGAACGAGAACGCGATCGCCCTGAAACCTGCCAATACCAGCATGGCACAAGCCGCGTCCCTCCCCTTGGTTGCACTGACCGCCTGGCAAGTGCTGGTCGAAACCGCCCAACTGAAAAAGGGTCAGAAAGTGCTGATTCACGCCGGCTCCGGCGGCGTCGGCACCCTCGCCATCCAGCTCGCCAAACACCTCGGTGCCTTTGTCGCTACAACCACCAGCACTGCGAATGTCGAATGGGTGAAGGCATTGGGGGCCGATCTGGTGATCGACTACAAACAGCAGAACTTCGAAAGTGTCTTGCACGACTACGACGTAGTGTTGAACAGTCTCGGCGCCGATGTCCTGGAGAAGTCACTCAAGGTGCTCAAGCCAGGTGGCCAGCTCATTTCCATCTCAGGGCCACCCACTGCGCAGTTCGCACAGGAGCAAGATTTGTCCTGGCCATTGAAGCAAATCATGCGCCTGCTGAGCCTCGGTATTCGGCGCAAGGCCCGCAAGCAAGACGTCAACTACAGGTTTGTATTCATGCGGGCCAACGGCACCCAACTGCAACAAATAACCGCGCTCATTGAGGCCGGCATCATCAAACCGGTGATTGACCGCGCCTTCCCCTTTGAATCAACGGCAGAGGCGTTGAAGTATGTCGAGCAGGGACGAGCCAAAGGCAAGGTCGTTGTTTCGATCAAATGACTACGCCGCCTATCGATGAGTCGACCGAAGAGCCCGAGCAACTTTTAGCACACCAGCATTCTTCATCCGGGCTGAGCGAGTTGACGACACTAGAGTTGCCGAAACAGGAAGCGCAGCAAACGGACGTCGTGCCTGTTGCACCAACTGTGATCCTATGGCGCAGTTTGATGCTTAAGCAGTAGATCTCGGCCTCGCCACAGCCACCGTACAAAGCACATTCATAATCAGTTTGGCGACTCTCTCCGTAGCACAATTGACGCACCCGAGGATGAATATACGTTCATCAAAAACATTGTTCTATGCGTCTAGCCTGTGGGTTCCGACATAGTGAATACAGGAGTAACCCACCATGTTCTCGCACGAAAGCATCCCGCTGATCATCATTTTCATCATCCTGCTGCTTGGCGTGCTTACCGCCGTCCTCCATCCGGTACATGCGTTCTATAGCTGGCTTCAGAGGCGCAGGGAAAAATCATCCGCCGAGATCGCGAAAGAGGTGGATTCGCGCTGAACTTTTTTTAACGAGCCCGGCTAAGTCCGGGCTTTTTTTGAAGCTTTCGGGCCAGAAGCAGCCACTCAACGCGACTCGATAATTCCCACCCGACCGTGCATCATCATGCTCGCCACGATCCCGTCGTGGCATCACCTCTGCCCACCCTCTTAGGGTTGATAAATCCTCAACGCCTCGGCAGTAGTTAACGCCTGAAAGCATGCCCCTTGGCTATCGAAACAATCAACAGCGCTGGTAACAACAATGCCAGCGCTACCCAGGGAATAGCACCTGCCCCCCATGTTTCCAGGAAAATGCCGCCGATCACACCACTGCCTGCAAACGCCAGATTGAAGACGGTCACCAACATTGATTGCGCAATATCGGCGCCGTCACTGGCAACATCAGCCAAGGAGGTTTGCAATAAGGTTGGCGCACCACCGAAGCTCATCCCCCACAGGACGATGCCGATATAGATCGCACTGACGGGCAGGTCACCCAAGCCCAGGGCAAACGAAACCAGGATGAATGCTGTCAGGCTGAGCAGTACCAGACTCCGAAGCCTGTCATCAATCAGCGTGCCAATCATCCATAGACCGAACAAGGCCGCAATACCGAATGAAAGGAGGCCCCGATCTATCTGATCGGCCAATCCAACAGAAGCCAGGAACGCAGCAATATAGGTATAGAGGGTGTAGTGGGCCAGGATCCAGAGCATGACCACCGCCAGCACGGGCCGCACGCCTGGGGTTTGCAGGACCCTGCGTAGCGGCACGCGTCGATCGGAGCGTTGTCCGGGATAATCAGGCACTTTCAGATATATCCAGGCCATCAGCAAAAGGCTGAGTCCTGAGAGAGTCCCGAACACACAACGCCATCCCAGCAGCTTGCCGAGCCAGGCACCTAGCGGTACGCCTAGGGCTAGTGCCAAAGGGATGCCGAGCATGGCCAGCGCCATTGCGCGACCGTGCTGCTGTGGGGCGACCAATCGTCTGGCATAGCCGGCCAGCAGGCTCCAGGCCAGACCGGTTGCGATACCCACCATGAAGCGGGCAGCCAGCGTCAATGAAAACCAGGGCGACAGAGCGGTCACCGCATTACAGGCGCAAAACACCCCGACAGCCAGTAATAGCACCAAGCGCCGACGCCAGCCCTGCAACGCGAGAGTCAATGGAATAGCCGCTAACCCTGAGCCCAGTGCACATAGGGTCACCATCTGACCAGCCCACGCTTGCGACACACCAAATGCCTCGGCGATTTGCGGCAAAAGTCCTGCTGGCACCGTTTCGTTGGCGGTGGCGATAAAGCTCCCCATTGTCAGCGCCAACAGGGCCGCCAATGGAAGACGCCCAGTAGCGAGGTATCCGGTATTGCCCGATGTCGTGAAAGAGCCATTTTCAAATTGCGATTTGCCGGTCATGACCTGTGCTCAGAGGAATGGGAGACGTGAGTGTGATGAATTGCTACGGATTTGATAATTGGTCTACCATTTGATGAACCATCAAATTTGAATTGAATATGGCTACTGACCGATTGGGCGACATGCGTTTGTTTGTCGAAGCGGCAGCACTCGGCAGCTTGTCTGCCGCAGGGCGCAAACTGGCGCTGTCGCCGGCCGCGGCCAGCGCGCGACTTATCAAGCTTGAGGCGGCGCTGCGCACCAAGTTGTTTGATCGCACAACGCGTCAGTTGCGCCTCACGGAAGAAGGTCGGTTTTATTTGCAGCAATGCTGGGTCGCATTGCGGGCTATCGATGAGGCGGAAGCGGGGCTTCAAGCCAGTCAAACAGAGGTGCGTGGCAAGGTACGGATATCCGCATCTGCCGATTTTGGCCGCAATCTTTTAAATGACTGGCTTGAGACATTCAGTACATTGCACCCGGAACTGTACGTCGCGCTGACGTTGTCGGACTCGGTGTCAAATCTGGTGCAGGACGATGTCGATCTGGCAATCCGGTTTGGACAGCCGCATGACAGCTCGATGATCGCCAGGCAGTTGGCTCCCAACTGGCGAGTACTGTGCGCTTCGCCTGATTATCTGGCGCGATACGGTGAACCCCAAACCCCTACTGACTTGCCTAGCCACAAGTTCATCGTGCTGGTGACGTCTGCAGGTCCATTGAACACCTTTCACTTTGTGGTGGATGGTCAGGAATGGAACCACACCGTTCCCATGAGCCAGGCATGGGAAACCAACGACGGCGCCCTCGCGCGCGCATGGGCGTTGGCTGGACATGGCATCGCACGCAAGACCATTTGGGATGCGGCAGCCGATATCCGTGCTGGACGACTGAAGGTGCTGTTACCTGACTTTTGTGCCCGAGAGGCCGGCGTCTACGCGGTATTACACGGCAATCGTTACCGGATTCCCCGCGTGCGTGTATTGCTGGATTTCCTTACCGACCATTTTGATCGCGCAACCGATGAGCTGTTGTTCGACCTTAAAGTACCTAATGCCTGATGTTAGGAGGTTGTAAGCCACGCCATACCGGATAAGAGTTGCCGTCAAGTGCGCAATGAGGTTGCCTAGGTCGGGGGCAGACAATTTCCAGTAAGTTGAATAGCCCTCTGGTCTCGTAGACACATCTGACTGGCTGCTGGAGCGTCCGCTATGGGTCGATTCTGTTGAAAAAGTCGGTTCTTCCAGACGGCCTGCATACTGACCGCTGAAAACGCCTATTTTGCGCGCTGCTACGCGAAATCCGAGTCCTGAACCTTCTGCCCAAAACACAGACTTCAATCTCAGGCGCGTACTTTTCTGCCGTGGAAACCGAAGCCGACTTTTTCAACAGAATCGGCCAAGAGCGGACACTCGAGCACATCACCTGGTTGGCTGTTTTTTCAGGACGAAGCGGTCACCGATGTTCCGCTGCCAACATTGACCTGAACTGAGAAATGATCTCTGAAGTTAACCCGGCAGCTTCGAACACTGCGCAGGTAAAGCTAACGGGAGCAGGACCTGGCGCAGTTATGATGCGGTCAGCAACCACAGCTACTGGACTGCTTCGATAAAGCGAGGACCCTTCATAACCTGCGGCATTCTGTTGTAAAAAGTCAGCGCTGTTCGAGGTATGAGAAACCGTGTCGAGAAGCCCGGCTCTCGCAAGTGCCAGCGTTCCCCCACAGATACCGGCAATTGTCGCGCCACTTGAACGACTAGTATGAAGAAAGTCCCGAATATCCGGTGCATCTGCACGTTCCCAGATCATTCCACCGATGACGACAACAACGTCCGGTTTCCAGTCCAGGCATTGTTGCAAGCTGCAATTCACAGTTACTGCCAATCCACCCTGCGAGCGGAACTGCCCCGTAGTAGAGGCGAAAAACCTAACGTCGATCCCGTAGAACGGGGATGCGGTTCCTGCAATGAAAGCATATTCCCAGTCCGCAAAACCGGGTGTCAGTATCAATCCCACGCGTGCCATCAGTCAGAATCCTCCATGAAAACGAATAACATAAAGCGACAACACATAGATCTCAACGGCTGCCTTGGGTCGAAAGTTTCCCCTCACCGCTGACAGCTCTCGGCCAGAGGCTGATTGTTGGAATCGGCTGAAATCGCCACTCAATGGTCAAGCCTATAAACTTGCGGATGACTCAAGGTGCGTATCACTTCCTGCCAGTCGCCGTAATTCGCTCACATCGGCGAACCACTCATGGGACTGAAGACTGTGGAATGCATCATATGCTCCATATCCCCAGGCGACCGCACCAAAGGCGATACCGGCAGTCGCTGCTGCTTCACCATCCGTAGGTTGGTCGCCGATGTAGATAACGTCTTCTGGCGCCACGTCGAATTTGCGCATGACACGGCGCAAGCGAGACGCCTTGCCGAAAATGGAGACGCCGCACTCGAAGGCCCGGATATGTCGACAGCTGGAGCCCAAAATTTGCGTGATATTTTCTTGGGAATTAGAAGATACCACCGCCAGAATCAGTCCTCTCTCGTCAAGATGGGCAAGGGTATTTGCAATGTTATTGAACAGTGGGATCGAGCTTCGATGTTTCCTCATCAAGCTCATGAAGGTTCGCGCCACCAGAGGCAGCTTCCAGCGAGGCATTC
Source organism: Pseudomonas sp. 008 (assembly GCF_016861935.1). Taxonomy (NCBI): domain Bacteria; kingdom Pseudomonadati; phylum Pseudomonadota; class Gammaproteobacteria; order Pseudomonadales; family Pseudomonadaceae; genus Pseudomonas; species Pseudomonas sp. 008. The sequence goes on from NZ_BOMA01000018.1 coordinate 28,752, forward strand.
CGATATGAGCCATGATCTCCCGAGCCCCCTGCTTGCGCAGACAGTCCAACTCTTGCGGGTGAATTCGACTGAATGCGTGTCTGTCAGCAACCTGGTTGAACACTGAAACAAAGAACGGAAAGGAATCAGCGAGCGTGCCGTCAAAGTCGAAAATGGCAAGCCGGTATGACATGTAAAAGCTCCTTCCTGTAGTGGTGGCAGCCGAGTCCAGGCGGCTGCTTGTGCTGGGCGATTAATTCACCCGATTGGTGGGAAAGGCGCATTATCCCTGCTCCGGAATCTGCCCGGAAGGAGTAAGTGGCTTAACGCTGTTGCCGTATCTGACTACCTTCAAGGCCTTGACTTGATTTATCGAACTCGCCGAGCATATTCCGATGATTGCCAAGGCCAGAGTCGTTTTTCTCGCCACCCGCAATCACCTCAACCATCCGCTTCAGCACTCCTTCACGGCGATGCATGGGAGTAAACGTCCCATCGATGTGGGGCGGCATTCTATCGAACGACAAATCAGCGACAGGGATCGTCATCAATGCAATCGACTTTCAGCAAAGGCATCATATTTGCCCTCTCCGCCGCGGCACTGAACGCAACGATCGGTGTACTCAGCAAAGTACTCATGAGTAATGGCTTCACCGCCAGCAGTGTCGCTGTCATCAAGACCGTACTGGGTTGCATGCTTCTCTCGATCTTACTGCTTTTCCTCAAGCGCCCGGCGTCGACGACCAAATGGACTCAGGCGGCTATCTGCGCATTCCTTGGCATCTTTGTGCTGTTCCACTTCGAAACGTCCGCCTATCGACATTACGCTGCAGCAGGTGTGGTGGTTGTGCTGATGGCCAGTGCCTCAATTTCCTCGATCATTCTCGGGCGAATTTTTCTCAAGGATGCCATCACCGCGAACGCTACCGTGGGCGCCGCACTGGCTATCGCTGGGATCGCGGTGATCTTCGGCGCCGACCTGCAGCAGGGTTTTACCTTACAAGGTGCTGCGCTAGCCTCCATGGCCGGCTGCGGCTATGGGGCCTTTTCGGTTGCCATGAAGCGGATGGGTGTGTCGGGGGGGCTGCACTTCACGCGGCAATTGTTGTTCTTTGGCAGCCTGTACCTGCTGATGCCGGCAGCGGCCGATGGTTTCGCGATCGGCGAGCTGTCGCCGCTGGCGATCGTCGCACTGCTGGCGCTGGCCGCGCTGCCGACAATCCTGGGCTTCTTCTGCACCACCAAGGCCATCGAATATCTCAAGCCATCCCAAGTGCAGGCGCTGGAGCTGACCGAGCCGTTGTTCGCCGCGCTGCTGGCGTTTGTGGTGCTCAATGAAGTACCGCGCGAAAGCCTGTACGCAGGGGCAGTACTGATCATCGTCGGCCTGTGTTTTTCCAATGAGCTGATCCGCTTAGGCAGCAAAGCATCCGTCCCTTCGACCGAGTGAGCTACTTTCGGATCCTGATTGCTTTAGCAATCAGTGGTTTTGAAGTGTTTTCAGGGCTTTGTCGTTTCTGGGGATGCGAGCGAGCAGCCCCTCTAAGCCCCAGCAATCTCCACTGAACCTACCGCGCCCCAACCACGTCCAGTCGAACAAAGCCGGACCACACGCGAGGCCACGCTGTGCATCAGTTCCGCGCACGGATGCACAGCGTATTTTTCACGCAGAAGAGACCGAGTCGTCTTCGTTTGTTTTCAGCTACCCGTTACCACACAGCAATATGGGAATCGGCCCGCGGCTCGGTGCCGCCGCACAACACACCGGTGTCCGGGTCGCGGATGATGATCTGCCCTCGGCCATAGTTGATCAGGTCGCAATCGACCTGAACCTTATGTCCGCGCCGGGCCAGCGAAGCGGCCAAGTCCCTCGACGCCCCCTGCTCGATGCCGACTTTCATGCCTCCCAGCCATTGCCATCGCGGTGCGTCCAGCGCCGCTTGGGGATTGAGACCAAAATCCACCAGGTTCATGACCATCTGCACATGGCCTTGGGGCTGCATGTAGCCTCCCATGACGCCGAACGGTCCCACCGGCGCGTCACCTTTACTGATGAAACCAGGAATGATGGTGTGGAAGGTCTTTTTGCCCGGTGCCAGGCAGTTGACGTGGTCAGGGTCGAGACTGAATTCCTGCCCACGGTTCTGCAAGGCGATGCCGCTGTCTGGCAGCACCACGCCGGAACCGAAGCCGTGGTAGTTACTCTGGATGAAGGACACCATATTGCCCTGCGCATCTGCCGTGGCCAGGTACACCGTACCGCTGGCGTGAGGATCGCCGGGATCAGGTTGCTGAGCCTGATCAACGATCTGTTCACGGCGTTGGCTGCTATAGGTGTCGCTGAGAAGATCAGCCACCGCCACACGCATGTGCAGCGGATCGGTGATGTAATGCAGGCCATCGCTGTAGGCCAGCTTCATGGCTTCCAATTGACGATGCCAGGTCTGCTGGCTGTCTCGGTGATCGAAGTCGAACCCCTGAAGGATTTTCAGGGTCATCAGGGCCACCAATCCTTGCCCGCTTGGAGGGATTTCCCACACATCGTAGCCGCGGTAATTGATGCTGATCGGGTCCACCCATTGGGCGCGATAGTCCTGCAGGTCGCGGGCTCGCAGGTAGCCGCCGGTGGCGCGGGAATGGGCATCCAGCCGCTGAGCCAGAGCGCCGCGATAGAGGCTTTCGCAAGCGCTGTCCGCCAGTTCTTCCAGCGTTCGGGCTTGCGCCGGGTTGCGGAATAATTCACCGGCCTTTGGCGCACGGCCATCAATCAGGAACGTGTCGAACCAGGCGTCGAGCACCGGGTCTCGATGGGGGCTGAATTCATCCAGAGCAGTCTGCCATTGTCGGGCGACCACCGGCGACACTGGGAAGCCCTCCCGGGCCAAACTGATCGCGGGCTGCAGCAACTCGGCAAAGGGCAGCTTGCCGAACCGTCTGGACAACTCCGCCCAGGCCGAAGGACAACCGGGCACCGTGACCGGCGTCCAGCCATAAAGCGGCATCTGCTCGTGACCACACGCCTTGACTGCATCGATCGTCAGTGCCGCCGGCGCTTGGCCGTTGCCGTTCAGCCCGTGCAATTGGCCTTTGCTCCAGACCAGAGCAAAGGCGTCGCCGCCCAAGCCGCAGCCGGTGGGTTCAACCACAGTTAGCGCCGCCGCTGTAGCGATCGCGGCATCAATGGCATTGCCGCCGTTGCGCATGATTTCGATGCCGGCCTCGGCGGCCAGTGGCTGTGAAGCCGCGACCATGCCACGGCGGGCAAACACACTCTGACGTTGCGACGGATAGGGATATTCGTGGGCAGAAAATTTCAACATGGCAAAAGCTCTTCCAAACAAAGATTCATTGGCCGCAGGTATCCGGTTCCATTGCCGGGTAAAAAACCCTGACTGAGAAGGTCACAGCACGCGGCTGAGAAAGGCCCGAGTTCGCGGGTGTGTCGGTCGACTGAAGATCTGTTCCGGCGGCCCCTGCTCAATCAATTCGCCCTGATCGAGGACCACCACGCGATCAGCGACTTCTCGGGCAAAACCCATTTCATGGGTGACCACTACCATGGTCATGCCGTCATCGGCCAACTGCTTCATCACCTGCAGGACCTCGCCGACGGTTTCCGGATCCAGGGCACTGGTAGGCTCGTCGAACAGCATGGCTTGAGGTTTCATCGCCAGCGCCCGGGCGATTGCCACGCGCTGCTGCTGTCCACCGGACAACATCGATGGGTAATGCATGGCCTTGTCCGCCAGGCCGACCCGGGCGAGCAAGGCCCAGGCCTGTTCCAACGCTTCGGCGCGTGGCACACCGAGCACCTGGATCGGTGCCTCAATGATGTTTTCCAGCGCGGTCATGTGGGGGAACAGATTGAAACGTTGAAAGACCATGCCGATGTCCCGACGCTGGCGAGCGATATTGCGCTCGGAGTCGCGCACCAGGCTGCCGTCGGCGCGCTCGCGGTAGCCCATGGAGCGGCCGTTGACGCGTATGCGCCCTCCTTGAATGTCTTCCAGCAGATTGATGCAGCGAATGAAGGTGGTCTTGCCTGAACCCGATGCACCGATCAACACCACCACTTCACCGCGCCGTACCTGCAAGGAGATTCCCTTGAGAATCTCCAGGTTGCCGAAGGACTTATGAATGTCCAGGGCTTCGATAATCAGTTCTTCACTTTTGTGCGCCATGCTTAACGCCCCCTCAGCAATTTGAGCGTGCCGCGGCCAAACATGCGACTGCCGGCCGCTGGCGGTGCGGGTCGATCGGACTGTCCGAAACGCGCTTCCAGCCAACGCTGGAAGAAGCCCCAGAGGGTGGTCAGCAGCAGGAAATAAATCGCCACCACCAGGTACAGTTCAAATACCCGGAATGTCGCCGACGTGACCATTTGCGTACTCAGCAGCAACTCCTGCACGCCAATCACACTGACCAGCGTCGTATTCTTGAGCATCACGTTGAATTCATTGCCCAACGGAGGAACGATGACCCGGAACGCCTGAGGCAAAACGATACGCCGCATCAGTTTGGCGAAGGTCATGCCCAGCGAACGCCCAGCCTCATACTGCCCCTTGTCGACGGCACCGATCCCGGCACGAATGATCTCGGCCATGTAGGCACCTTCGTTCAGGCCCAGGGCGATGATCGCTGCCTGAATATTGCCCGGCACCACCAAACCAAACAGTTCCACGTCCTCGAAACGGAATATGCCGCCGGCCGCCAATGCGGTATAGAGAAAAACGATTTGCACCAACAGCGGAGTGCCGCGCATCAGCCACACATAGAACCGTACCGGCAGGTTGAGCAACGGGTTGCGCGACAGACGCATCAGCGCCGCTGCCAGCCCAAGCACGCAGCCCAACGCCATTGCCAGCACACTGATCAGGCAGGTCAACCAGAGCCCAGTGAGGTACACCCCGCTGGGCTGCAAAAGGTATTGCCAGAACACATCCCAATTGAAATTCATCGAGCGCTCGCCTCAGTCGAGTGTGTCGCTGGAAACATGCCATTTGCTCAACAACTGCACATAACTGCCGTCACTGCGCATGTCACTGATGATCTGCTGTACTGCGGTGGTGAGCTGGGAATCATCCTTGCGGGTCCCTAAACCCGTAAGAATCCGGCTGAAGGCTGGCACCCCTTCCTCGAATAAATCGGGCGCCATTGCGGCGTAGTAACCTGCTGTTTCTACGGTGGTGCCGTACGCGTCCACCTGACTGATACGCAGCGCCTGGAAGGCATCAGTGTCAGTGTTGTAAACCACCAGTTTCATCGGTGTCTTGCCGGCCTTGGTGAGCTTTTCATTCTCGGCGTCCAACAAGGTTTTGATCGTGGAGCCATTGAGCACTGCCACTTTGTGCCCAGACAGTCCATCCAGGGTTTTGATGCCCTTGGGATTGCCTTTGGGAACGACCACTGACTGGCTGGAATACATGTAGTTGACGATGTCGATCACCTCCCGGCGTTCGGGCTTGTCGAACAGCTGATCAACGATCATGTCGCACTGCTGGGCGAGCAATGCCGGCAGCAACCCGGAGAATGGAATGACCCGCCATTGCACCGGTTTGTCTCCCAGCCGTTTGGCGATTTCCAGCCCCAGATCGACAGTCAGGCCCCTGGGTTTTTGCGCCTCATCGAAAGACACCAAGGGTGGCGAGTCCATGCCCGAGCAATACGTGAGTTTTTCGGCCTTTTGCAGTCGTTCCGGCACTTGGGGCGTGGCGAACGCCCACTGTGCGCAGAGTCCCAGGGATACAGCAGCAAGCAACACACGGCGTTTATGCATGACCAGACACTCCAGTTGTTTAGTAACGGGGCAGTACTCAAAGTCAACACACGGTCGGGCTCGAGCCCGATTCTATTTTTCCGATTGCAGGAACTGAATCAGCGCCGGCACTGTGCCTTCGATGTGCTGACGCACCACCGACTCGGCCTGGTCGGCATCGCCTGAGCGAATGGCATCAAGGATCACCGCGTGTTCCTGGCGGGCACTCAAGGGCTTTTCACCGTGTTGCAGCCACAGGCGCATGGGCGCTTCGATCAGCGAGTACAGGGCCGAGATTTGCTTCATCAAACGCGGACGGCCGCTGAGACTGCACAGGTATTCATGGAAAGCCCGATGACGGCTGACCCACTCCGCGCTTTCGTCGCGGTAGTCATCCATCTCGTCCAGCATGCGTTCCAGAGTCGCCAGCTGACGCTCACCGATCTTGGCCACGGCGACGCGGATGGCCAGGCCTTCGAGGGCACTGCGCATCTCGAAGACTTCGTGCAGTTCGTCGATGTTCAGGCCGCTGACTATCGCCCCGCGGTTAGGCCGCAAGGTCACCAGGCCTTGGGCATCGAGGCGTCGGAAGGCTTCGCGCACCGGCATGCGGCTCATGCCGATCTCAGTGGCGATGTCCTCGGCTATCAACCGGTCGCCTTTGCGGTAACGGCCGCCACAGATCGCTTCCAGCAGAAAGTTGTAAGCCTCCTCCTCGGCGGTCAGGGGCTGACGTTCAACGTAAGCGGGAGCGAATTGCATAAAGTCACCTTTTGCAGTTTTGTATCCAATTATCCATAGATTCAAAACAGCAGAAACCGTGCCAGGCTGCGTAGCACTGCTTCAAGCTCTTAATTGGAAAGGAGTTTCAACTCAAGAAGCGCTGATCTTCAGATCAGCGTGGTACTCACCGTGTGCTACGAAATGGCCCAGTGCGCCCTAAATGGGTGAGAAATGGTATCCAGGTAACAAATCATTTCGCCGAATGCCCTCCGAAGTCTTTCGTTCCGTCACTTCAAGCGAATCCGCTTTTTTCAGCTCGGACACGCAAAGTGCAGCTCACGGCTCGGTGCATGGGAGAAATCGTCCTGGCTCAGGCTGGTGCAGGCGATCGGTTCTCAATCGGGGATTTGCAACGGATTTGACCAGCACGTTTCGTGGACATGACCGGCAGAGAACGACCCAAAGTTGACTGTCGACAAGAGGCTGAATCAGCTCAAGCAAACAGCAACTTTTTGAGCCATGCATTCCTTTCAGGAATGCGCCACATAAAATTAATGAATTTTTATTATTGCTGTGTCTGGCGTAGCTTGATTTCAGGACATGGAGAACCGCCTTGAAATCATCCCCTCTAAACTCAGAAAAATTTGATACCTCACGAGCCAATGAGTACGGACGACAGAGCCGTATTGCGCTAGCAGGATATGACGCCTGCCAAGACTTGGCTGCGTGCATGCTGGCGGCAAGCCTGGGCACTACAAGTTCGGCAAAAATACTTGTAGTTGGCGCTGGCGGTACGGCGCAGGAAATTGTTGCTATGGCCAAGCTTGAGCCGGGTTGGCGCTTCACCGCCGTTGATCCGTCCGAGCCGATGTTGGAGGCTGCAAAGCAGCAATTAGAGGCAAACAACTTGCTTGAAAGAACGGCCATGCATCTTGGGTATGTTGAAGACCTGGCAGCAGACTTATCATACGACGCAGCGACCTTGATCGGAGTACTCCATCATCTCGATGGAGATGAAACCAAGCGACAAATTTTACGATCCATTCGGGCTCATCTAAAACCGGGTGCGCCGCTGATTGTCGCGGGGAATCAATACGCTTATGCCAGCCAGCCGCTACTGCTTGCGGCTTGGGGGCAGCGGTGGCGGCAGCATGGAGCCAGCCCGGATGAAGTGAAGGTCAAGCTTGGGAAAATCCTTCAAGGCGCTGATCCTCCACATTCCGAGGCGGCGGTTCAAAAACTCTTGCATGACGCCGGATTTGGAGACGCTACCCGTTTCTTCAGCAGCCTTTTCTGGGGGGCGTGGTTGACGTGCAAAGTGGTCTGAACATGGCCTCTGGCTTCCACGCTTGAGCGGGCGCCTGTATCTCATAAATGCGGGGCATCTGTGTCTATCGAAAAGATCACTGGATGGGTACGGTCCACAGATACCCTTTCATTGATGAGGCAACCATGTACCTAACCGTTGTTCCCTTTAGTACTACCGATTGGTCGACTGTCGAACCTCTGGAGTATGTTGGACAAACGGGTACCGCCTATTGGCGAACCTGCCAGTTTGGTTCGACGCGTGTGCGGATGGTTGAATACAGTCCTGGCTATCTGGCCGATCACTGGTGCTGGAGAGGTCATATCCTGTTGTGCCTGGAAGGCGAGTTGCACACGGAGTTGGAGGATGGTCGTCAGTTCACACTCACCGCGGGGATGAGCTATCAGGTGGGCAGCAACGCTGAGGGGCATCGATCTTCCAGCACGACGGGTGCCAAGTTGTTCATAGTGGATTAACGCTGGAATTCACTGCTATCCACAACCCTAAGCAGACAGTGAAGCAGAGCCAGCTACTGGTACGTACTTGAACGCAAACGTATTGTTCGATGCGCTTTACCTTCCTTGGAAATCTTCAAAAAGGACGACGTACATGGATGTTGAACTGGCTCATAAGATTGAGGCCGCAGAAAGCGAGTATTTACGTTCGCGTGTTGAGAGCTTGGCAGGGGTAAGTGGAAATCCTTATGGCGCACGTGTTTTTTACAACGGAGACTATCCGTGTTTTCAAGTGAACGCATCGCCTAGCCCAATGTTCAATCGCATCTACGGTGACATTGCCCGTGGTCCCCAAGCAGTGTTGAAATTGCTCAAAGATTCAGCGGAGCATTCGACCGTAATCCCTCTTATCGGAAAACCTTCAGCGTTGGAGCAATACGCTTTTGTGGGCGACGCACGGCTTGAGCGCTTGAGGGGGTGGACTCACTGGCAATTCGCTTGTGCCATCGAAAAGGTGGATTTGAGTCGCCACTCATTCGAAATTGAAGAAGTCACGTCAAAGACTCTTGCTCTATTCGCAGATGTGCACGCGGGTGGTTTTCATACCAAACCAGAGCACCGACTGTTGAATCAAGCTTCCTTCGCAGGGCAGACGTCAAACGGGCGTCTGAAAATCTACGTCCTGAACGCTGATGGGAAAGTAGTGGCAGGGGCTTCGATGTACTTGGCCAGCAATGGCATTGCCTACCTTGGAACGGCTGCAACCCGAAAGGATGCCCGGGGCTATGGCTACCATGGAGCATTGATATCTCACCGAATAGAGCAAGCAAAGAAGCATGGCTGCCACTTGGTCGCCGCGACCGCGCTGGCCAGCTCCCAAAGTTGCCGAAATCTGCAACGTGCCGGGTTAACGGCATCCCATGCCCAAGCACTATACCGCCTGGTAGATAACTGAGATAAACGGCTGAATATGACCGTCCTCTTCTGGCCCAGAGTGTGTAAAAACTCCAAAGCCAGCTCGGATGATTAAAAATCGCGTTCCATGTGAAATTCAGATCTGTCGATCTAGCCACAGGTTTTCAGAGTTGACGTAGGAGTACGCACTTCCATTTTTTTGGCGGTGTTTTCAAACCGCCTGGACCCAAAGCGGTCGGTCACGAATGCAGCAACGACTGCCTCGGCAAAACGCGCATTGCTGCGTCTGTCCGGCGTCAGTAGGATTCGGTCATCGCTGACATAAATGGATGTGTATATGGAAAGCATGCCAAGACTGGAAATTGAGCGCGTTGCGTATCAAGAGTTTTTAACTCTTTGGGAACGCGGAACATTCGATAATCAGCGCTTAGGCCAAGCGTTCTATAACCATTTTCGGCTCAGCCTTGGGTCAATAGTCGCCTCTCATAAGAGACTGCATTGACTCAGTGTGTGTAAACGCTTTTGCGAACCCTTGTTATGATTTCTGAGGATTTCATCGCAGGGATCGCCCATGAAGCGCTTTATCCAAGGTGAACATCGAGGCCAAGGCACCTTACTTCCCGAGAGTCACTACGACTACGTCAGCGATACCAATCCGGTGCGCGTAGTCGACGTCTTTGTCGACGAACTCGATCTGGTCAGCCGTTACCTGGCGGTACTCGATGCTGCCGATCGGCAAGAACCCACAGCTACCGAGCCCAGCACCGTGCGGTTGGAAGAGAAAATCGCCAAGCTCAAAACTCAAATGAAGGAGCTTCAAGCGATTGAAATCTAACTCAACGAATCGCTGGATAAACAGGTCTCACTGACCCTTCCCGATGCCCGCTCCATGATGACGCGTGGCACGGGAAACCGTCATGAATGGACTCACAATGCCGTTGCCCTATTTGATTTTCAGCGCATTGGTCAGACGCACCATAGCCGCTTCGATTTCATAAGCGGTCAAGGACGAATAGCCCAACAGCCACCCTTGTTTCTTCTCATCGCCGGCGTACAACCGGCTGAGGCCGGGCAGTCGCACGCCCGCGCTGGCAGCTTGGTGGATGGTCTTTTCCTCCGACCAGCCATCGGCCAGTAAACAGGGAATCTGCAGCCCTCCTTGGGGGCGTAATGCTGTGGCAATGCCGTCCAGGTGCTTGCCGATTGCATCGAGCATAACTGCACGGCGTCCGGCGTAGAGTTTGCGCATAGCCCGGACGTGGGAGTTGTAGTGGCCGTCTTCCATGAAGCGCGCCAGGGTCAATTGAAGGATCTGTGGCGTGTGGCCGTCCATGATGCTGCGCGCGTAGGTGAAAGCTTTGACCAGCTCGAAAGGCAGCACCATGTAGCCCATCCGCAACCCCGGATAGAGCGTCTTGCTGAAGGTACCGAGGTAGATCGTGCGCTGGTATTTGTCCAGGCCCTGCACGCACGCGGTCGGCAGCCCGTCGTAGTGGAACTCGCTATCGTAGTCGTCCTCGATAATCCACTTACCACACTCGGCCGCCCAACGGATTAGCTCAAGTCGACGCTCCAGCGGTAAGGTCGCCCCGGTGGGGTATTGATGAGAAGGCGTGACATAGACGCAATTGGCGCCGCTGCGGTCTGCCTGCAGCAGGTCCGTGCGTATGCCCTGTGCATCGACGTCAATGGGCACGACCTTGGTCTCGGCCGTTTCAAAGGCTTTCCTGGCACCGAAGTAGCCTGGGTTTTCCAGCAGGATCGGTTTGCCGGCGTCCACTAGCATCTGGGCACACAGGAACAGAGCTTGGCGAGTACTGCTCAGCACCAGGATCTGGTCGGGGGAGCACTTGGCACCGCGCTCAAGGTTCAAGTAGGTGGCGATGGCCTTGCGCAGCGGCTCAGCGCCTTGCGGGTTGCCATGCAGCAGGACATTGCCCCGGTAGTCCTTCATGACCTGACGTTGCAAGCGTTCCCAGACATCGGTGGGGAAGGTGCGGGTTTCCGGCAGACCAGTGGCAAACGCCTTGATCACCTGTTGATCGGTAACCCCACCACTGTCGAAAATCATCCGCCCACGCTGGCTCAAGCCAGGTTCTGGCGCCACCTCGCTGCGTTGGGTGTCTTTCGCTTTAATGCGCCGGCGCGCGGCTCCGAGCAATTCGGTGCCAACCGCATCGGATACATAGCTGCCAGAGCCCTCGCGCCGCACGATGAAACCATCACGGTGCAATTGCACATAGGCATTCTCGACCGTGTCGCGGGCAACGCCGAGCGTCTTGGCCAGAACCCTGGTCGCCGGTAGCTTCAGGCCAGAGTCAAGAACACCATCGAGGATCAAGGCACGCAGGGCGCGCTGAATCCGCTGGTGCAGATCCAACAGCTGAAACTCGGCATCGTTGAGTCGCATCTTCAGCGTTTCGAGTTCGAAGGCTTTCGCCATGTGGTCTGCCTAAGACTAACAAATTGGTCTACAAAGGCAGGCCAGTCTATCCGTAGACTTTGTTCATCGCTACTGCCTCTGTGCTCGGCGATCTATCGCCTGGGGGACAACTTTGAACGCCGCCGCGCAAAAAGTGCAGGGGCTAAACAGACCATTGCCGCCCTATAAATCACTTTCCAGTCGAGGCCAAGCACCTCGCTTTGCAAGGAGCAAAATAAAGCCATGTCTTCTTCAGCATCCAAGCCACCTATTCGCCTCATCGATCTCATCCATCCGATTGTCGCCGGTCTGATCTCGGTCATCGTCAACTATGGCGGCACCTTCATTCTGGTCTTCCAGGCCGCCAAGGTAGCCGGACTGAGCCCAGAGTTGACGGCTTCGTGTGTGTGGTCCGTGTCGATTGGCGTGGGCGTTACCGGGCTGTTCCTCAGTTGGGTTTCCCGTGAGCCGATCATCACCGCCTGGTCGACACCCGCAGCGGCATTCCTGGTCGTCGCCCTAGCCACCACGCCCTATGCTGAGGCGGTGGGCGCTTACATGCTCTCGGCTGCGGCCTTCGTGCTGCTGGGCCTGTCCGGTTACTTCGAAAAAGTCATCCGACTGATCCCGCCGGGTGTGGCCGCAGGGCTACTGGCCGGTATCCTGCTGCAGTTCGGTATCGGTGCTTTTGGCGGTATGAGCATTGACCCTATGCTGGTCGGGTTGCTGATTGTCGCCTACCTCGTGCTCAAGCGCTTTACCGCACGCTACGCAGTGGTGGGCATCTTGGCACTGGGGCTGGCCTTCCTGTTGATTCAGGGACGTGTGGATTTGTCGGGGCTGGAACCGCAACTCGCGGCGCCGGTATTCACCCTGCCTGAGTTCTCGCTCAATGCCTTGCTCAGTGTCGCGATGCCGCTGTTTCTGATCACCCTGACCGGTCAGTACATGCCTGGCATGCTGGTGCTGCGCAATGATGGATTCAGCACCAGTGCCAATCCGATCGTGACCATCACCGGGTTGGGTTCCCTGCTCATGGCGCCCTATGGTTCCCACGCATTCAATATCGCGGCGATTACAGCAGCCATCTGCACCGGCAAGGGCGCCCACGAAGAGCCCTCCAAGCGCTGGATCGCCGGCATTGCTGCGGGCGTCTTCTACATCCTCGTCGGGGTCTTCGGCGTGACCCTCGCTGCGGTGTTCATGGCCTTCCCGGCAACCTTCATCACTACTCTGGCCGGGCTCGCCCTGCTGGGCACCATCGGCGCCAGCCTGGCCAGTGCCATGGCCGAAGCCAAATCCCGCGAAGCCTCGCTGATTACCTTCCTGGCAGCCGCCGCCAACATTAACTTGTTCGGGATTGGCGGAGCGTTCTGGGGGCTACTGATTGGTCTGGTCGCGTACGCCGTGCTAAACGGCCGTTTGCCGCGGCGCGAGCGAGTTGTCAATCCCGCTGCCGAGCCCGTTACCCATAAAGGAGCCGCCAACTGATGCAAGCCCGTATTGAAGAGATCGCCGCGGCAGGCCGCTCTGATCCTGCACAAGCGCCATGGCCGCTACCAACCTCGGCTCCGACCAAGATCAACTCGCCAAGGCCCGCGCGCTAATACGCGATTCGACAGCAAGCCTGGCAGAGATCGCCCACACCTGCGGCTTTAGCTCCCAGGCGCATTTGCATTCGTTCTGACCACCGATTGCATCGGATTTCACCAGCACGCTTTGTAACCATGATCGGCAGAGAACGGCCAGGAGCTGCTGGGGGACATAGCAATGACGAAAGAGCAACTATGCTAGGTCTGATGCCGGAATTGATTGAGCAGATCGGGCCTTCCGTCCATACGTCGTGGCAAAACAATGGGAATGGGATCGATCCGCTTGTGTTGAATTGGCCGTTGCTGCATCTCAAGGCAGGTCTGCTGAAGGAGGTCTGAAGTTGCGAATCGCTTTTCTGGTGAACCGGGACGTGGAGAGCAATCTCACTCTCAATTTCCTGTTGCCCGAGATTCACGAGAGCACAGTGGGAATATTCCTCTCGGAGAAAGTGGGATCGGGCAGGAAGGTGCCACGCATGCTCGGACAACTAGCATTGATCGAGCAGGACCTCTTCAATGCCTTGGCCCCTGGGTTAATCGGATCGAGCGACCAGGTCAGTAGCGGGCATCGATTCGGTTTTGCAGAACTGCAGCAACGCTTTGGGGTTCCTGTGCGCGTATTGCCCAGCTTGAGGGATCCTGCGGGCCTGCAAATGCTGCAGGATGCGGGAGCGGATCTGTTCATCTCAATCCGCTTTGGTCAAATCCTGAAGAATGAAGCGTTGGCAATTCCGCCACGCGGCGTCCTCAATCTTCACTCTGGCCTCTTGCCTCAATATCGAGGTGTTCTCGCGACCTTCCGGGCGTTGCTGAACGGGGACCCGGAGATCGGTTGTACTCTCCATTGGATCGACAGTCCCGGCATTGATGTTGGTCGCATCATTGAGACTGCGCGTGTGGCAGTCGAAAAGGAGCGCTCCTTGCTGTGGCACATCCTTTCACTTTATCAACCAGGCGCGCGTCTCATCATGAACGCAATCAGGCGCTTGGAGCGCGATGAGCCCATCACGGGGACGTCTCAAGATCCATCTGCCGGAGCCTACTACTCCTTTCCCGGCGAGGATGACCTGATGCGGTTCACGACACAGGGGTGGCGGCTCTTCGATCGCGAGGACGTTTGGGATCTTTTCGAATCGTACGGATTTCCGTTGCGGATAAGCGCTCCTTGAGAGCTGAACGGCGGCAAGGCCTACTGAGGCCTTGTTGCTGGAGCATTGAAAAGCTCAAAACGACGCCGCAAAAGGTTGGCGTCGCTCAACGTCCGTGTTGGGTCGCTCTCTGCCAGCCATGTCCACGAATCGTGCTGGTCAAATCCGATGCAAATGACTCGCTTTTTGCATCAACTCTTTGCGCAATTTTCCGGGGGACATGCCAAACATGTTCTGAAAATGTCGAATGAAATGGGGCGCATCGGCGAACCCGCATTCGAAAGCGATTTCCCCGATATGTCGATCCGAGCTGATGAGAAGCCATCGGCCAAACCTGAGTCGAACGTGGCGATAGAATTGGGCCGGAGTGTTACTGGTTTCAGCGACAAACAGCCGCTCCAGTTGCCGTTTACTGGTACCGACAAGGTTCGCGATTGTGTCGATATCCAAGGGCTCGGTCATGTGCTTTTCCATCAACATCACGGCTTCGTGCAGGCGCCTGTTCGAAGAGCTGGCGTAGCCAAGTGCCTTGCGCCGGTCGACGAAACTGCCGGAGCTGCGTTTTGCGACCGTCATCTGATGAACCACTTTGCCGGCCCGATCCGGGCCGCAATGCACCCCAATAAGATGGATGGCCAACTCAATCACCGAGATACCGCCTGCGCAGGTGATCCGATCCTTGTCGATGAGGAAGTCACTGTTGCTGACAAAGCGCAATCTGGGGAACAGACGTTTCCAGTCGTCGCAATGGTAGGCATGCACGCAAGCAGTACGTCCCTCCATCAGGCCATGTCGAGCGAGCACGAAGCTGCCCGTGCATAGACCGATCAATGGCACGTCAGCGGCTGCCGCCTGATGCAGAAATGCCGGATAAGTCTTTGGTGCTGCCTCAAGGGAATCAAGCAGTCCACCAATCACCACGATGTAATCAAATTGATGAGGATGGGTGAGTTCACTGTCGATAGGTACATCCAGTCCGCAACTGGAAATGACTCTTTGCCCAGGGGTACCGAGTACTTTCCATTGGCATCGTATCGGGCGGCTCTGATCACCCGTATCGGCAGCATGTCGCAACGCATCGGTCAGCCCTGAGAGTGACAGCAAGGGGAAGCGCGGCCACAACACAATACCAATAGACAACTCGGTGGCGCCGCGTCGGCTTGGCGGATGTCGTGCCTGACCATTATCAAGCCCCTCCACGAGGCTGTCGCTGGAGGCCCTGGGCAGTACATCTCCGAAATGTCGCAAATGTTCAATCATTCATGCAAACCATCCAACAAGTTATACCGCTGATCACCATACGATGAGCTCCTGCCTAACACCATGCTGTTCATAAAAAAAGCAATCGAGGAGCACGTGATGAAGAAGCCCAACGTTCAACGTTTTTCCGGTATCTATGCGGGTCTGCTGGTATCCATGCTGGCCTCGGCACCGGCACTCGCACTGGAAACGGTAGAGCCGGGAAGCCTGACTATCGCGTTCACTGGCGATATGCCGGGGACCGGTTATCAAGACAGCCGGATGGTCGGCTACGACGGTGAAATCCTTCAACAAATATCTGAGAAGCTGGGGTTGAAGGTTAAACCTGCCTTGATGGACTGGGCCGGTACCATCGCCTCAGTACAAGCTAAACGCGTGGATGTGATGGCCGGCACCATGGGCTGGACCGAGCAGCGCGCGAAGATCATGACCGTGAGCGACCCGATTCACTATTTCAAGAACGGGATCACCCAGACCGACAAGACCAACTGGAGCAGCCTCAAAGATTTGCAGGGCAAGAAGGTCGGCACCATCACGGGTTTTTCGTTCATCCCTGAGATGCGCAAGATCGAAGGGCTGCAAGTAGCGTTGTACGACACCTCCGATGCCGCGGTGCGCGATCTCCTCGCCGGGCGCATCGACGCAGTGATTGGCGATCCTCCGGTCATGCAATACGCCATTTTTCGCAACGAGCAGTGGCACCTGCACTTCAACGCTTTCACCGACAACGATCCGAATTTCCCACTGCTGACGGGTCTGGGTCAGGTGGTGTACGGCTTCAATAAAGGGGCCAGCCCACAGTTGGTGGCTGCCGTGAACGAGCAGATCCAGACCCTCTGGAAAAGCTGTGAAATGCGCAAGATCGGTGCCCGCTACGGTCTGACTCAGGATGTCTGGTATGTGCCGGAAGGTAAGGACCTGAGGCTGGGTGTCGACCGCCCGGCGGACTGGAAACTGCCCGGCTGCAAATAAGCGCTTGAGCGGATGAATCGGCCTGATGGCCCGTGCCGATTCATCGCCATGTCTATAACAAAAAGAGGTTAGCCAAGATGTCGACCCCGTCCGAACCTGCATTGCTGCGAGTGCATGACCTACACAAAAGTTATGGTGATCTGGAGGTGCTAAAGGGTATCAACCTGGAGTTGAAAGCCGGTGAAACCCTGTCATTGATCGGCCCCAGCGGGTCGGGAAAGTCCACTTGCCTGCGTTGCATCAATTACCTGGAAAAACCCACTCGAGGCGATATCTGGCTGGGTGACGAGTTGATCGGGCAGATCAAGGACGGTAAACGCATACGTCTGATGAGTGATCGGGAAATGGCTCCGCAGCGACGCGAGATCGCGATGGTGTTCCAGCTCTTCTACCTCTGGCCACATTTGAGCGTACGCGACAACGTCGCACTGGGGCCGATCAAGGCACAGGGTATGCCGCGCGAGCAGGCCTATGAGCTGGCTGATGCCATGTTGGAAAAAGTCCATCTGCGGCACAAGGCCGAGGTCTATCCCGAGCAGTTGTCCGGCGGACAGCAACAGCGGGTCGCTATCGCCCGCGCGTTGGCCCAACAACCTAAAGTCATCCTGTTCGACGAGCCGACCTCGGCGCTGGACCCCGAACTGGTGGGTGAAGTACTGGCCGTGATTCGTGAGCTGGCGCAAGAGGGCCGCACCATGATCATGGTGACCCATGAAGTGCGCTTCGCTCGGGATGTGGCGGATCGGGTGATCTTCATGGACGGCGGACACATTGTCGAGCAAGGGCCTTCGGCGCAGGTAATCGACAACCCAAGCCATGAGCGCACCCGCAGTTTTCTTGGGCGCATGGCCATGGAGGGCGCTTGATGGCGAACTTCGAGGTCTTTCTCGGGCTACTGCCTCTGTTGTTGAAAGGCGCGCTCACCGCCCTGGAAATCGCGCTGTGTACCTTGCTGCTGGCGAGTGCCGGAGGGGTAGTACTGGCGGTGTTGCTGACGTTCAGTCGGTCACGGGTGTTGCATGGGGTGATCGGCTGTTTCATTGAGTGGATGCGCAATGTTCCCGCGCTGGCGCATCTGTTCCTGATCTATTTCGGTCTCTCCTACCTTGGCATCAACTTGCCCGCGTGGCTGGCCGCCATCGTTGGCTTGAGTCTGGTGGGCAGCGCGGTGTTGGCCGATATTTTCCGTAGCGGCTTGCAGTCGCTGCATGTCGGTCAGCATGAAGCCGGGTTGGCTGTCGGTCTGAGCCGGATGCAGATTTTGCACTGCATTCTCTTGCCCCAGGCCCTGCGCGTGACGTTGCCTGCGTTCGCCAACTACGTCACGCAATTGGTCAAGGACACGTCCATCGCCTCGGCCATCGCTGTGCCGGAAATAATGTTCCTGGCGCGCAATCTGGTGACCTCTACCTTCCAGACTTCACTGATCTATTTGGCTGTGATGTGCATCTACGCTGCGATGATTTTACCGATCGGTGTGGGATTCATTCGGCTCGAACGTCATTTTGGGAGCGCGCGATGATCAGTTTTTTTCAGCAATACCCGGTGTACTGGAGCGACTGGATCACTCGCCTATTGCTCGGTGCACGGATCACTGCCGAATTGTCCCTGATGGGGTTCGCTCTGGCGGTCGTGCTGGGGGCGTTATTGGTCTGCGCGATGAGAAGTCCAAGTGTCATCCTAAAACGGTTGGCAACGTTCTTTATTCAGAGCATGCGCGCTGTACCTCTTCTGGCGTTGCTGCTGGCTCTGTATTTCGCGTTGCCCAGCCTGGGGTTGACGTTGTCCGGCTATTGGGCCGGGGCCATCGGTCTGGGTTTGCAGGGTGCCGCTTACGTTGCGGAAATCCTCCGTGGCGGCCTGGATTCGCTGCATCGCGGCCAGCGCGAAGCCGCCATCGCCATCGGACTGACGCCACTGAAAGCGTTTACCACCGTCATCCTGCCGCAAGCGATTCGTGGCATGTTGCCGCCACTGCTTAACGCCTACGTGTCGATCCTCAAGGACAGCTCGTTGTGCGCTCTGATCGCCACCGATGAGTTGATGCTGGCGGCGCGAGCCATCGCTTCGGAAACCTTCCTGCCAATGCATGTCTTCCTGCTGGTAGGGCTGTTCTATTTTGTTATCGCTTTCCCTCTTTCAATGCTGTCGCGTGTGCTTGAAAAGCACTTTTCACGCGGGCGCAAAACCGTGCGAGGTTGAACATATGAGCACCATAGATCAAGTTACTTCCCACAGCATTGCCCAGTTGCAGCAGGCGCTGCAGGCTGGATCGCTGACTAGCGAAGCGTTGGTTCGTGCGCAACTGGCGCGCATCGAGCGCTTTGACGAGCAGCTCAATGCCTATGTCGAGGCCTATCCCTCGCGTGCTTTGAACGCGGCCATCGCCGCTGATCGCCAGCGTGCGTCCGGTATACACCTGGGACCGCTGCATGGCATTCCTTTGGCGATCAAGGACTTGTTCGAGATCGATGGCCAGGCCATCACGGGTGGATCATTGGCACAGGCACCGCGTGTTTCGAGGTTGACCGCTACTGCAGTGCAACGCCTGGAGCGTGCCGGTGCAATCATTCTTGGCAAGACCCACACCGTCGAATTCGCTTTCGGTGGCTGGGGCACTAACGCGGTGATGGGCACGCCGTGGAACCCGTGGGACCGTAACGTGCATCACGCTCCGGGTGGCTCAAGCAGCGGCTCGGCAGTGGCCGTGGCCAGCGGGTTGGCGAGCGCTGCGTTGGGCACCGATACCGGCGGCTCGGTGCGGATTCCGGCGGGCATGTGCGGCTTGGTCGGGCTGAAAACCACGCGTGGGCTTATCAGTCGCCATGGCTTGATCGAACTGTGTCCTTCGCTGGATTCGGTAGGGCCTATCACCCACACCGTTGAAGATGCGGCGTGGATGTTGGATGCACTGCTGGGCCCGGACCCGCTGGATCCGGTTTCGGCCCAGGCACCTGTATTCAGCGCCGCTGCCGGTCTCAATCAGCCGGTAGCCGGTTTGCGCATCTGGGTGTTGCCACAGGCCGAACGAGCGCATGTCGCTCCCGGGGTGCTGAAGGCTTACGATTTGGGGCTCAAGCAGTTGGCCGCATTGGGCATGCAACTGATCGAACAACCGCTACCCACGTCGTTGGAGCAGTGCATGCGCATCGCTGGTGGGCTGATGAGCGCAGAAGGTTATGCCAGCCTGGGTAGCTTGTTCGAGCGCGACGATCTGCGTTTCGACCCCCATGTTCAACGTCGCGTACTCAGTGGTCGCGACATCGACGCAGCGTCGTATATCCAGTTGCACAATCAGCGCCGCGCCGCTCGGCACGCCATGCAGGAGGCCATGACCAACATAGACGCATGCGCTTTCCCGACCAACGCTATTGGTAGTGTGCCGTTGGATGAGGTCGATGAATATGGCACGCCACTGGCCTTGTTGGGGCGGTTCGCCAACTTGCTGAACCTATGTTCGGTGGCGCTGCCCATCGGGCTCGATGAAAAGTGCATGCCGGTCTCGATGCAGATTGTGGGTCGGGCATTCGACGAACCGCTGATTCTGCGCATCGGCCATGCCTATCAACAGGTCAGCGATTGGCACACGCTACGGCCTGAGGGCTGGGAGCTGGCGGACAACGCGGTTGCATGATGGATACAACTGCTTGATATGTCCTTGGGTATCACCCTGCCAACGCTCCAAGTTAAAGTAGGATTAGAAAGTGTCAGCTATAAATCTTCATGCAGGTCAAGTCATATGTGGCGTCTGTTAATCAATACCCTAAAGGCAATACAGTGGGGTATGACCGAACAGTGACACTGAGTCGTGATTCAAAGCTTGCGAATATTCCAGTGGGCTACTCTGATGGCGATCGTCGAGCGTTTACCAATAAAGGCGTTGTCCTTATAGATGGGCAGCGTGCTCCAGTGGTAGGAAAGGTCTCCATGAATACACTCATGGTGGACGTGACAGATATCCCTGCTGCGCGCGCTGGCGATCAAGTGGTGCTCTTCGGTAAACAAGGCGACAGTGAGATTACCCAGAGTGAACTTGAAGAACTCTGTGGAACATTGCTGGTGGACCTTGCTACCGTTTGGGGGAGTAGCAATCCCAAAGCCCTGGTGGCGGATAAAGCCTGCGACTAACCAGTGAGGGTGCTAGTCGCTACTGCGGTGGTAACGCTCACACAGTAACGACTTTTGGCAGTGACGCTCGCTGGTCACTGCCGACCCGTGACGACTAAAACGGTGCTGACGTTCAAGGCTGTTTTATTCTCCAGAGCCTTGAAGCAGCCAAGGCGACCAAACAGGTCAATTTGATAGGGCTGCTCAACCCGACTTTACGGGGATGGACGCTCAGCTGAAGCTACTGCACCGGATCACTCACCGGCTTGGCAATAATGGCCTTGAGTTCGCTGGTCATCGGGAACTCCAGGTTCAAGCCTTTAGGCGGAATCGGCTGTTCGAACCAGCGCTGGTAGATCCCGTTGATTTCCCCGGAGCTGTACAGCTCGCCCAGCGACGAGTTCACCAGCGCGAGGAACTGCGGATCATCTTTGCGTACCATGCAGCTGTAGATTTCCCGCGACTGCTCTTCCCCGACCACCACCCACTTGTGCGGATCGCGGGCCTTGGCGCGTTCGCCGTAGAGCAGCGCATCGTCCATGTAGAACGCCACCGCCCGACCGGACTGCAACATCTGGAAGGCTTCACCGTGGTCCTTGGCGCTGATCACGAACATGTCGATCTTGTGATCGACGTTGTAGCTTTTCAGATAGCGTTCGTTGGTGGTGCCGGCGGTGGTTACCACATTCTTGCCGCGCAGATCGGCGAAACTCTTGATCCCGCTGTCATTGGCCGTCAGCAATTGACCTTTGACATAGATAAACCCATAGGAAAACGCCACCTGCTTTTGTCGCTCTGCGGTAACGCCGGTCGAGCCGCACTCCAGGTCAACGGTACCGTTCTGCACCAGCGGAATGCGGGTTTGCGATGTCACCAGGTTGTACTTCACCTTGAGGTTTGGCAACGCCAGCTTCTGCTGCACCCGCTCGACGATCTTGCTCGCCAGGTCTACCGAGTAGCCCATGGGTTGTCCCGAGTGATCGCCCACGTAGGAGAACGGCACTGAAGCATCGCGATAGCCCAGGGTGATGCTATTGGCGCTGGCAATCTTGCTCAAGGTAGGACCCAGCGATGCTTCGTCAGCATGAGCCTGAGTACCTAGCAACAGGCCCAAGGTGCAGCCGATCAACGTGATTTTTTGCATTGTTATTCTCCGTTGTGGTGAGGGTTGGTTTAGCGGCGTGCCGCGATAACGGTTATTTCCACCCGCACCTGCGGACGCGCCAGTTCGGCCTGCAAGGTGGTGCGACTTGGTGCCTGGCCGGGCGACAACCAGGCAGACCAGACGTCATTCATCGCTGCGAAATCTTCGCCGATGTCCTTCAGGTAAATGGTCGCGCTGAGCAGATGATTCTTGTCGCTGCCCGCCTCGGCCAACAATGCGTCGATTTTTTCCAGTACTTGGCTAGTTTGGCCGCCGGCATCGGTGGCGTCGCCCGGCACTTGGCCGGAGAGAAACACCAGGTCGCCAAAGGTCACGGCACCGGACAAGCGTGGATTGGGCTGGATACGGTTAATGGTCATCGGGTGGTCCTTCTAAGGAGTAAGCGTTCAAGCCGCACGGGGCGTAAAACCCTGCAGGTCGATGGAGGGGCGGCGCTGGCCGATCAGTTCACTGAGCAATCGAGCACTGGCGCAGGCCAGGGTGAAGCCCAGCGCGCCATGGCCGAGGTTCAGCCACAGGTTGCGATACGCCGTTGCGCCCAGCAGCGGCACGCCGCTGGGGGTCGCCGGACGCATGCCGGCCCATTCAATGGCCTGGTCGTAGTCGCCGGCATTGGCGAAAGTATCGCGCGCCTGGCGTTTGATCAGGGCCAGGCGCTTGGGGTCCAGCGACGGATCGAAACCGACAATGTCGACCATCGCCGCCACCCGCAACTGCTCACCGATCCGGGCGTAGACGATCTTGCGGTCGTAGTCAGTGATGCTCAGGTCCGGCGCCCGGTGCTGAGCGCCGATCGGTACCGTCAGGCTATAACCCTTGAGGGGATACAGCGGCAGGTTGACTCCGGGCAGTGCCAACAACGGACTGCGATGGCCGGCCGCAATGACCAACTGCTCCACCGGCAGCACTTCGTCGCCCAGTTCAATCGCACTCACCGCGCCATGGGCATGGCGAATTCCGGTTACGGCCTGGCCCAGACGGAACTCGCAACGTCCCGACGCCTGCAAGCGCGCCGCCAGTTGCTGGCAAAAGCCGTGGCAATCACCGACTTCTTCATCCGGGGTATAAATGGCGCCGACAAAGGGCGCCTCCGCCAGCGCCGGGTCCAGACGGGCGCAGTCGGCGTGCGACAGCACCTGTTGCTGCCGGGGGGCGGCAAGGCTGTTGCGGGCATGTTCGAAGCTGCTGGCCTGGCGAAAGGTCACCAGCTTGCCGTTGCGCCGCCAGTGGAATCCGCCCAAGGCATCCTCTTCACGCCAGGTTTGCAAAGTGGACTGGCTCAACAGCGCGAGGCGCAATAGATGGGCCGCGTTGGCGCGGTTGACCGAGGAGCGGCAAGCACCAAGGAAAGATGCCATCCACCGCCACTGTGCAGGATCGAAGCGCGGGCGCAGTTTCAGCGGGGAGTCACCGCGCAGCATCCAGCCAATGGCCTGCAATGGCACACCGGCGTCGGCCAGGGGCGCTACGTAGCGATAGGACAACTGGCCGCCGTTGGCGAAGCTGGTTTCACTGCCCAGCGACTCGCGAGCCTCGACCAGCGTCACGTCAACGCCATCGCGCACCAGTGCGTAAGCCGTTGCCAGGCCAATGACGCCACCGCCGATGATGCATACATGCTGAGCCATGTCAGTCCTTAATCGTTGTTGAGACGAACCCGAGGTTAGAGCCAGGTGACAGGCGTCGAACAATGAATAAAGATGGCTAACCCATAAACAAAGGTTATGGACTTGCCATGCGCCTTCGCCATATCGAGATTTTCCAGGCCATCCGCCAGACCGGCTCGGTCAGCGGTGCCGCGCAGCTGCTGCACGTTTCCCAGCCTGCCGTGACCAAGGTGCTGCAACACGCCGAGCAGCAATTGGGCTTCCCGTTGTTTCTGCGGGTGCGCGGTAAACTGCAGGCCACGCCCGAAGCGCTGGAGCTGGAGCGCGAGGTCGACAAGGTCACGGAGAGCCTGCAAGGGGTGCGACGCCTGGCGCAAAGCCTGCGCCGTGAGCCGGGCCATAGCCTGCGGATCGGTGCGACCCCGGCACTGGCCCTGTCGCTGCTGCCGCCGACCATTCATGAGTGGACCCAGCGTTATCCGGACATCGCTTGCGAGCTGTCCAGCGCCCACAGTCGCGAACTGGTGCAGAACCTGCTGATGCGTGAAATTGATGTCGCCCTGACTCTGCAACAGCCTGATCACCCCGCGCTCAAGGCCCAGGCGCTGGCCAGCGGGGTGTTGGTGGCGTTGGCACCGGCAGGTTATTGGCCGCAGGAAGATGAAGGCAAGCCGCTGCCGTTGATGGCCCTGGCCGATGCGCCCTTGATCGGGCTGTCCAGCACCGACCCGCTTTCGGCCCGCCTCGACAGCTACCTCAAGGCGGTAGAGCCGCCGCCACGGGTGAGCATCGCGGTGCAAACCTATTCACTGGCCAGGGCGATGGTCGAATCCGGTGCAGGGCTGGCGGTGATCGACCCCTTCACCGCCCTTGGCGCGTCGCCTGGGGCTACCGCCATTCGTCCCCTGGCCCCAGCGCTGCCGATCACCCTGTACGCAGTGACCCGCACTGCCGAACCGCCGCCGCATACACTGAGCGAGCTGCTGATGATCTTCAGCAGTCGTGCGCAAGGACAATTGGATTGTTGGCGCTGATTGAGAACTGCCCCAGAAACGGGTGAATCAAGCCTTCAGTGACGCTCCGTATCGCAGGGTGGACGACGCTGCGACCGAGAGCTCGGCAGAGTGGCGGGCGAAGCCCCGGGAAGTCAGCGGAGGGTTCGGGGCAGGAGCGGGTGAGCACGCTGTACGCGATTTGGCCAGGGGGCCTAACTGCCTGAGTCTTTGAGGAAAAGAGCGTTTGGTAAAACGACAGGACGCTCGATCTCCCCTCTTGCAAATCGCGGGGGAATGTCGAGCGTTCGACGGGATACAAGCATCGCTGGAGGTTAGCTTGTATTAATCGGAGATTGTTCATTAGCGATGTGCCCGCGCGAGGCCGACTGGCTCACCGGCATTGCCCCACAAACCCTCAAACCTGAAATGGTTTTTAAATTTCTGTGCCTGCCTCTCATCTCTAAAATCATCGATTTTTTGAAATCACACCACCCATGTATTCATTTAAATCGCGTAGATCTTTAATCCTCCAAGCGTACGGCGATAGCTTTACGCCATTCTCTCGCAAAGTTCTTGGAATCAAGTCTCCATTTGGACGAAGTATTATCGATGACACAATTACGCCCGGATAATCATTTAATCGTTTTTTGAAAGCGGATGTTGTTAGATCAGGTGTAGGCGGATTGCTTTTATTAGCCAATGGCCCTGTTGCTTTGAGATCTACTCCGTGGCACATGGTGCATCGCTGTAAATAGAGATTTTTTCCATTAACATTATCCGCGAAGGATAGTGATGTTTGAATTAGCAATACAATTCCTAGCGAAGCGATGAATAACACTTTCATTGTTTCTATCTTCCTTGATCGGATCAGCGTCGACTGGACGCGATTTGGTGCGCAGGAAAGATATCAGCCATCGTGTCCGCACGCACCGTCATTTCTGATGCCCATTGAATCAACTCGTCTTCCAGGCGCATCCGCTGACCGCTTCTGGCCGTTTTCTGCCGAACATGGTTGCAAAGCGTGCTGCTCAAATCCGATGCAATCGGTGGTCAGAACGAATGCAAATGACTGCTCAGGTCGATACAAACGGGTGTTCAAGTGGAGTGCAATTTCGCATTCTCCACTGGGCGCCTTTATACAAGGCATCCAAGCCTATAAAGTAGCCCCCTCCAAACAAGGAGGATGGAACAGTGCTCACCAAAATTGAGCTGCTGGACGAACTGCTTCAGCGCTATGCCGGAAACCTCGGCAATGACTTCACCGGATACCGAAATCATGTGTACCGAGTCATCAACTTTTGTTGCTCGCTTAGTACGCTGGACGCTGTGAATCTAGAAAAGATAGTTTTAGCCGGGGTATTTCATGATCTTGGTATATGGACGGCCAAGACGTTTGATTATTTGCCCCCGTCAGAGCAATTGGCAGAAGACTTCCTTCAGGAAATCGACAAGCTGGATTGGGCACAAGAAATTATCTTGATCATTCGCAACCACCATAAAATAACTCGGTCCCATAGCGATCCACAGAACCTTGCAGAGGTATTTCGCAAAGCCGATTGGATCGACGTCTCCCGCGGTGCGGTTGCTTTTGGACTCTCACGACAGAAGCGACGTGAGATATTCTCGGCCTTTCCAGATGCAGGATTTCACATTCGCTTAGTTCAGCTTTCGCTCAAACGACTGCTAACAAACCCACTGAGCCCACTGCCAATGATACGGCTCTGAATTTAGTGAGCCCACCCAGGCTGTGGTGATCACAATACTTCCAGACATTGAGCGCTTTTTTTGGGGGGGCCGCCCATACAGGAACACCCATACCACATAAATATAGGAATACCGACTTGCAAGAGTATGGGAGCGCCCGTAATACTTCGCGGATGGAATTTAAAGAAAGACTCAAAATCGCCCGTCGCCATGCCGGTCTGAACCAGACCGAGCTTGCCGAGCGCGCCGGCCTCACGCAGACATCAATTTCCGACCTTGAGCGCGGCAAATCGAAGGCAACGGCCTTTGCTGCTCAGATTGCTTCGGTCTGTGGTGTCTCCCCTATGTGGCTCGCTGAAGGCAGTGGCGACATGCTTAAAGGTGTTGCAGTAGCCGCTGAGCGCACTCAACCAAACGTGGCAATGTCAGACATTGAGGCATGGGATGACGAAACCCCGCTCGATGACGACGAGGTTTACGTGCCATTTCTCCAGGAAGTGGAGTTAGCAGCGGGCTCCGGCCGATTCGCGATTGCCGAAAGCGCCAGCGCCAGGCTGCGCTTCTTTAAGAAAGACCTTCGCCACAACAACGTTCAGTTCAGCAACGCGAAGTGCGTCGCGGTGAGCGGCAACAGCATGCTGCCGGTGCTGCGCGACGGTGCCACGGTTGGCGTCAACGTCGGCAAGAACACGTTGAGCGATATCGTCGACGGCGAGATGTACGCGATCAACCACCACGGCCAGCTAAGGGTCAAACAGGTATACCGCACGCCCACCGGAATTCGCCTGCGAAGCTTTAACCGAGACGAGCATCCGGACGAGGACTACACGTTCCAGCAAATCCAGGAGCAGCAGATTTCGATTCTGGGGCATGTGTTCTGGTGGGCGATGTATTCGCGTTGAAGGAATGGCATTTCAAATGGAAGTGAAGGTACGCCTGCCACAGATTGCCGGCCTTTTGCTGGCAGCACTCCTTTCGGGCTGCAGCAGCGCACCGAAGGAAAAAACGGAATTCGAGAAGCAAATTGACTCGGCGCCGATGCCCACCACTGAGGCTGATCGGCTGGAGCAATGCGAATATCTCAGCGACCTGCTTTATTTTGAAATGCAGGATATTGCCGGCTTGAACGGGTTTTCTGCTGCTTTCAAGCCTTTTGACCCTTCGAAATCCCAAGCACTTATCCGGCGCATGGATTCGATACGCTGCACCAAAGCAGAAAGTCGGAATTGGCTCCAACGTGCAGTCTTAGCAAAATAGATCAAATACACGCGCTGCTGAACGCCGTTCCTCGATGCCTGGGCGAGCTTGAGGCGTTCGTCGTACTGCGCGTGGCTGCACTCCCAAGAAGAATTTCAGCGCATCCAATCTCACCAAATACAGACCCCCTCTCACCATAAGAATGTGGGGGCGGCGGAATTATGGGAATACCCATTGACACGAATTACGGGAATACCTATATTTTAATTCAAGCCAACGCATCACAGGCCCAGCAGCACCAAAAGTAAGGCTCAACTGAGCAAAGGGTGACATCAAATGAAATAGGGAAATGACCATGACCGTAGACATCAGCAACTACACAATCGCTACACCGCTTCCAATCTCCGACACCAACCCGATCGCGCTTGAATTGATCGGCTGGCGGGCACTGCTTGAATGCCCGGAAGTTGTTTCGATGCTTCCAGATGGCTCGCTGCAAATGACGGCGCCGACGCTCGGTGCTTCGAGCAAGAGCACCCTGCGGACGCGCTGCGAGTGGAAAGAGCCAGGCTATTGGTTGTTCGCCAGCGCTGCTGACCACTGGAACCGACAAGAAATGCGAGTCACGAAGGTCAACTCGCTGCAGAAGGTTGTGATCAGCCAGATTCATGTTCAGGGTTCGGAAAGGCCACCTGTAAAAGTGTTTTGGAACAAAGGCCGAATCACGATGGGATTTCGATCGAGCTATCTCCAGGAAGACCCGGTGAACACGACGATTCTGGAAGACGTGCCACTCGGTGCACTTTTCAAAATCAACATTCACGCCAATTCGAGCGGCGCTGTATCCGTCTCGGCGAGCTGTAATGGCGTCAAATCCACCTCTGCAATCATGCGCCTCGACAACACCTGGGACACGAAAACTCTCGCCTTCCACGGCGGTGTGTACAACCAGATCGATTACTCCGACACCACTGACCCGCAAGACGGTTCGGTCTGCATCATCAGCGACCTTTCCATCACCCACCTCTGAAATCGCGCATTTCGTGCGAGCATGACAACCAGCGTCACGTCAGCCTGACGATAACTGCCCGCCCCTCTCAATGAGAGCGCATCGGAGTGTGATCTGTAGCAAAGCAGGCACCTGACCGGTAATCAGGCCAACCACTGAGTACGCCGGGCAGAGACCGGCGCAGGCAGAGCCAGAGGTGACGACCTCGCGCAGATCACCCCGATGCGTACGGCACGGATGAGTGCAGCCGAGTAGATATCCGAGCGAAATGCTCAACACGTCTCGAACTAAACAGACCACAAAAAGACTGCCCGGATGGGTCAATCATCACGACCTTGAAACCGCAAACGGTATTGCCCCGGGCTCTCCCCCGTCCATTTTTTGAAGGCGCGGTGAAACGCACTCGGCTCCTGAAACCCCAACTGTTCGGCAATATCGCTGATGTTCGCCTTAGTCTGGCGCAACCGTTCAAACGCCACCCCGCGCCGCACTTCATCCTTGATTTCCTGATACGAACAGCCTTCACGTCCCAGTTTCCGGCGAAAGGTACTGGGGCTCAGATGCTGTTCCAGGGCGAAGTCCTGCAAGGTCGGCCATTCGCTGTAATGGCTATGGCGCAGGCGCTGATGAACCTGCGATGCCAGCCCATGCTGGTTGCGGAAGCGGATCACCAGCCATTGCGGTGCGGTGCGCAAAAACACTTTCAGCGAGGCAAGGTCCTGAACCACCGGCAGCCGCAAGTAGTGACTGGCGAACTCGATTTCGGTGTGTTCGGTGCCAAAGGTCAGGTTGGGGCCCCAGAGCAAGGCGTCATCACGCAGCGACAAACGCTGATGACGAAAGTCCGCACGATCGATGGGAATTCGCCGCCCGCCCAGCCAACACAGCAGACTGATCATCAACACCAGAAACGTTTCTTCGCCCAGCCGGCTGACCTCGCTGTTCTGCGAGCGGGTCTGCAAGCTGATGACCGCACGCTTGCCACGCACACTCAACGTGCCGCGAAAATCACGCAGGAACAAGGCGAAATTGGCCAGGCACTGACGCATGGCTTTTTCCAGCGTCGGCTCCTGAATCAATGCCCGACAGATCAAGGCAAAACTGCCCGGCGGCATACCATGGGAGTCCAACTGGAAAAATTCATCGTTCAACTCACGAATCTGCGCCAGCCACAACGCGGCGAAAGCCGTGGCCGGCACCCGTGCTGTCGGCTGATCCATCAGTGCCGGATCAATTCCCACCTGTTCAAGGAGTGACCGCAGACGCTGCGGCTTCTCACGCAACGCATGGATCATGGGATACATGAAGTAAACCGCCACCGAATCCGTTTCCCGCATTTGAATGCCTCTCTCGTTACATCTGAACATGGCAAAAAACGCCATCACCCTTGAACAGTTTTGGCATAGGCCAGCGGCGCTGCTGATTCTAGACTCGTGCTCAACAAAAAAGACCTGTTCAAGAGAGCCAACATGAACCATTCCGATATTTTTGTAGTGAGCGCTGTCCGCTCTGCCATCGGCAGCTTTGGCGGTTCACTCAAGGATGTACCGCCTATTCAGTTGGCAACCGATGTTTGCCGCGCTGCTATCGAACGATCTGGCCTGGCGCCCGAGCACATCGGTCATGCGGTGATGGGACATGTGATCCCGACCGAGGCACGCGATGCCTACATCTCCCGGGTCGTAGCGATGAATGCCGGTCTGCCGAAAGAGACCCCGGCCTTCAACGTCAACCGTCTTTGCGGTTCGGGTTTACAAGCGATTGTCAGTGCCGCGCAAAGTTTGATGCTGGGGGATGCGGGCGCTGCGCTGGCGGGTGGCGTCGAGTCCATGAGCCGAGGCGCATACCTGTTGCCGCAGGCACGTTGGGGTGCACGAATGGGCGACATGCAGGCCATCGATTACATGCTTGGAGTACTGCAAGACCCGTTTGCCGGTTTCCATATGGGGATCACCGCTGAAAATATCGCCGAGCACTATGGCATCACACGTCAGGTCCAGGATGAGTTGGCGCTTCTCAGCCAACAGCGTGCTGCCCGGGCGATTGCCGAGGGGCGTTTTTCCGGGCAGATCGTGCCGATTGAAGTCGCGACCCGCAAAGGGACGGTTTCGTTTGCGACGGATGAGCATGTACGGGCTGAGGTCAACGTCGAGCAATTGAGCCGCATGAAACCGGCGTTCAAAAAGGACGGTACCGTCACCGCCGGCAACGCGTCTGGTCTCAATGATGGTGCCGGCGCACTGATCATGGCCACCGGTCAAACTGTTCAGGAACAGGGCCTCAAGCCCATGGCTCGACTGGTGGGTTATGCCCACGCAGGCGTTGAGCCCTCAATGATGGGGCTGGGACCGATTCCCGCCACCCGTTTGGTGCTCAAGCGTGCCGGCCTGACCGTTGCCGACCTTGACGTGATCGAGTCCAACGAAGCCTTCGCCGCCCAGGCCTGTGCCGTAGCGCAAGAGCTGGGCTTCGATCCGCAGAAGGTCAACCCCAACGGTTCGGGCATCTCGCTGGGCCATCCGGTGGGCGCCACTGGCGCGATCATCGCCACCAAAGCCATTCATGAACTGCACCGCTGTCAGGGCCGTTATGCCCTGGCGACCATGTGCATCGGTGGCGGCCAAGGCATCGCCGTGTTGTTCGAACGGGTTTGATCACAGGGACATACGCATGAACCTACAGAATATTGGCGTTATCGGCGCCGGCACCATGGGCAATGGCATCGCGCAAGTCTGCGCCTTGGCCGGCTTCAACGTAACCTTGATCGACATTTCCGAGAGTGCTCTGCAAAAGGCAATCGCGACCGTCGATAAAAATCTCGATCGCCAGATCGCCAAAGACACGCTCACGCTTGAGCAAAAGCTCGCTGCCCTCGACAAGATTCGCACCAGCACTGATTACGGCAGCCTGCTGAACGCGCAACTGGTGATCGAAGCCGCCACCGAAAACCTCGATCTGAAACTGCGCGTGTTGCAACAGATCGCCGCGCAGGTCAGCGCCGAGTGCGTGATCGCTTCCAACACGTCGTCGCTGTCCATTACCCAACTGGCAGCCAGCGTGAGCCAGCCTGAGCGTTTCATCGGCCTGCACTTTTTCAACCCGGTGCCGGTGATGGGCCTGATCGAAGTGATTCGTGGCCTGCAAACCAGCGATGCTACTCACGCCCTGGCGTTGGACATGGCAAAGACCCTCGGCAAGACCGCGATCACCGCGGGCAACCGTCCGGGATTCGTGGTCAACCGGATTCTGGTGCCGATGATCAATGAAGCGATCCTGGTGTTTCAGGAAGGCCTGGCCAGCGCCGAAGACATCGACGCCGGCATGCGCCTGGGTTGCAACCAGCCGATCGGGCCGCTGGCTCTGGCGGATCTGATCGGTCTGGACACGGTGCTGGCCATTCTTGAAGCGTTTTACGACGGCTTCAATGACAGCAAATATCGCCCTGCACCGCTGCTCAAGGAAATGGTCGCCGCTGGTTACCTGGGGCGCAAAACGGGACGTGGCTTCCATGCCTATGCCTGAGCGTTGCTCACGGTTTGCCGAGTACCGGGGCAAGGTGCTGGAGCTGTTTGCCAGCAAGGGTTTCGGTCAGGTCGGCATGCGTGAGCTGGCGACGAGCCTGGGGCTCACTCCAGGCTCGTTGTATCACCATTACCCCAGCAAACAGCACTTGCTGCTCGACTTGATCGAGGAGTTCTACGAGGAGCTATTGGCAACCTTGGGGCGCCTTGAGCAACAGGCGCCGGCAAAACGCGACAGGCTCAACAGCCTGATCCGCGCCCACCAAAATCTGCACCAGGAAATGCCCTGGCATTTTCGACTGGCGGAGCGCGACAGTGGCTGCCTCAACGAGGAGCAGCAGGAACAGGTTCGCCACTTGCGCGAGCAATACGAACGCAAATTGCTGCTGATGCTCGGAGCCAAACCCCGCGTGAGCGAACCGGCGCAACGGGCCGCAGGTCGAGCCATTGCAGCCTTGCTCAACAGCGCGCCCAGTTGGCTGATGCACTATTCGCTGGATGAACAAGAGCGCGATAATTTGATGGAAAACATGGTGAGTGGCGCCATCGAGCGATTATTGGCGCCAAAGACGCGTAATTGGGTGACGACTGCCAACGCGGGCGACAGTACGAAGCAGCCAACTACGAAATAAGCGGCTCTTCCTTGAACTGTACCGCCAGCAGATTCCGTACGACAAAGCCCCGATTATTCGGGGCTTTGTCATTTCTGGGGATACCTGCTGAGTGAGCCGGCAGACGTCGGAACAGTCGAGGGCTGCGGTCTTTTAACCCTCCAGCGCCCTTTGTTTACTGGGTGACTACAATCTTCCCGATCATCTGCGGGTGCAGCGCACAAAAATACTCGAACTCTCCCGGCGTATTGAACACCCAGGAAAAACTGTCATTCGTATCCAGCGCCCCCGAGCGAAACACCTTGTGGGTTTCTGCCACCGTGTGCGGAATCTGGTCGTCATTCACCCACGTCACTTTGGTGCCCACGGCCACGGTCAAATCCTTGGGTGCAAACATGAACTCCTTGATATCGATCTTCACCTCCTGAGCCCACGCCGGCATCGACAGCATCAGGCACACCACCGCCAACAGTCGCGTTTTCATCTGACCGCCCTCCCCTAGACCAGTGTCGAATCAATCAGCGCCAGCGGATGATCGCCCTGTGTCGCTCGCACATCGGTGATCCCCAGATAATTGCGCAATTGATCGGCGGCCACCGTCATCGGCCCCGGTGCCGGCGCCGCACCCGGTGCAGGTTGTGGGTAAGCCGTGCCACGGGCGGTGTGGAAGGTGATGTTGCCTTCGACTTTCTGGATAACCTGATGGATGTGCCCGTTCAATACCGTCACTGAACCGTACTTGCGCAGCATCGCAATCGCCTGATCACCATCCTCGGTGCCCCAGCCCCACGGCTGATAAATCGTCCACAGCGGAATGTGGGTAAACACGACGATGGGTGTACTGGTCTTCACTGCCCGCAAATCATCGGCCAGCCAGGCCAGTTGATCGGCCCCAAGGGTGGCTTCGTGACCGGCCTGGAAGTTGAAGACGTTTACCAGTGCGATGAAATGCACCCCGTGGTCATCGAAGCTGTACCAGCCGTTGCCTTTGGTGCCCTTGCCGTATCGCTCCAGGTAAAGCTTGCCGCCGCCCTCATCGAGGGTGTCGTGTTCACCTGGCACGTAATGCACGGTGGAAGGCAGGCCCTTGAGCAACTGTGCCGCCGTGTCGAACTCCTCAGGCTTGGACAGGTGCGTAATGTCGCCGGTATGCAGAATCAGCGACGGCGGTTTTGGCAGCTTGATGACCTTGTCGATCGCCACCTGCAATGTCTTTGCCGGCTCCGGGTTGGCTTCCTTGTTGAAGCCGATGTGCGAGTCGCTGATCTGCACGAAGTGAAACGTGCTGGCCAGTGCCTTGGGGTCGGCGACGTTGCCTGCCTCATCCAGCGCAAAGGCCCGGGGAATGCCGCCGCTCAGGGCCCAGATGACCCCTGCCCCGGCCCACGCCGAGCACTTGAGCAGCGTTCGGCGGTCAGGGTTCAGCAAGTCGTCGGTGTGCACTGGGGGGGTTGATTGAATGTCCATCGGTATGTCCTCGCAAGCGGACTACAGTGATGTAGCTGACACGAGGTAAACCTTGCGGGACGAGTGTTTATTCCGCATTGGAAAACAAATTCTTTTCAGGGAATAAAAGACCACGCATCACGGTTATAGGGGTGTGACAGTGCGGAAGCCACTATGAAGCGATTTGAGGACCTGATTGCGCCCCATCTGGACGCCGCTTACAACCTCGCGCGCTGGCTCACTGGCAACGACGCCGCCGCCCGCGATGTCGTGCAGGAAAGCGCCCTGCGCGCCTTCAGGTTTTTGCAGCGTTTCGCCGATGGCAACGCCAAGGCCTGGTTTCTGACCATCGTGCGCAATGAAAGCTACACCTGGCTCAAAGCCTCGGCCGGGCGCCATTGGGTTGCTTTCGATGACGACATTGGCGATGACGAAGGGGCGCTGAGCCACATCCAGACCCCGGAATTGCTGGCTATTCACACGGAAAACGCGGCGCTGATCCAGCAAGCGCTGTGTGCCCTGCCGCCGGTGTTTCGTGAGGTGATTGTGCTGAAAGAACTCGAAGACATGCCTTACAAGGACATCGCTTTGGTGGTCGATATCCCCATCGGCACCGTCATGTCGAGACTGGCCCGGGGGCGCGCGATGCTCAAGCTCGAATTACTGAAGTTGCACGATCATGAATGAACTCGACTGCACGGTTTGCCAGACACGGCTGCATGGTTATCTGGATCAGGAACTCGATCCTGCGACGGCTGCGGATGTGACTGCGCATCTGGCCGCATGCGCCGAGTGCTCGCGGCTGCATGATGAAGTGAAACTGCTGAAGGTCAGTGTGAAGCGCCAGGCGCCATATTACCCGGCGCCGGCATCGTTAGCGGCCAGCGTGTTTGCCACGGGTGTTCCCGCGACTCGCGCCGTCGAGCGCTGGCGGAAATGGTTCGCTCCGACGTTTTCTACGGCGGCGCTGGCCTTGGCAGCGGTGCTTTATGTGATGACGCCGGGCAGCGAGCAACCGCTGATGGACGAGGCTGTCTCCAGCCATGTCCGCTCGTTGATGGGCGAGCATTTGAACGATGTGGTGTCCTCCGACCGTCACACCGTGAAGCCCTGGTTCACCGGCAAACTCGACTTCTCGCCGCCGGTATTCGATTACTCGGCGCAGGGGTTTCCATTACTGGGCGGGCGGCTGGATTATCTGCAACACCAGACCACGGCAGCCCTGAGTTACGGGAGGGCCAAACACATCATCAATGTGTTTATCCTGCCTGTGCCGGAGGCAGACAAGCCGCGGCAGACCCAGACGATTCGTGGCTTTAACGTGGTGTCCTGGCAAACCAATCACATGCGCTTCGTGCTGGTTTCCGATGTGGAAAAAAGTGAGCTGGAGGCGTTCAGCCAGTTGCTCAGGGACGGTGCCTGAAGGGAGCACGGTTTCGCGTGCGCCGTCATTCTCTCTGTCGAGAACAATCAAAAATGGGGGCTCGCCCAACCAAGGCCTAGCACTCCGTGCTTGGTAAAGAGCCGAAGCTGGGTGAGCGGTGAGAACTCTATCCAGAGTTGCGCCCTGTGTCCCGAACACAATTCTGAATAAACCTGAACAGCCTGCGTCCGGCATAATCAGGTTTTACTCACTGCCAGTGCGCGACCACTCATCATGCATAGCGCCTGCTGTGCTGGCGACTATCCACGCCACTGCACAAGCCACTAGCGAAAACGCGGCAAAAGCCCCCATCACATGCAAGTAAGGCAGCACGTGATTCCACGCTCGAGCCACCCCCAGGAATGCGGCAAATAACCAGCCACTCATGGAGAGCGCACCCAACAGTGCAAGGCGATTACGGGCGCAGCTGTGTAACAAGACAAAGGGCGCCTTCTGCAGCAGTGGGAAACCGATCCGATGCAACAAAGCGCCGTTGAGGCTAAGCAGTGCGACGACACTCACCTTGGCCCAGAGCTTTTGATTGAGCAGATACGTGGTCCCCTCATAGAGGTAACCCTGGAGCACCAGCAGCAAGCCACTTCCCCAAAGAGCCAATAGCGCGAGCGTGACGATTTTTTGAGTCTCGTCGAGATACTCACGTTGCACCTGGCTCAACACATCCCTGCGCCAGCTCCATAGCTTTTGATCTGCCTGCAGCACCCTCCCCAGAGCAATACAGGTGGCAATCAGATGACCGTACACGAGTAGCATTTTGAGCATTACCTGGACCTTATTTTTATGTGGGCAATGCACTCCCTCGCACCCTTAAATTGAAACTAAATGATACAGATTCATATTTGTATCGAGCAAGTTACAAGCTCAACCATCCATCCGAAGCCGCCTGCCCTCTCGCACGTTTGCGGTGTTGCGCTGCTCCTTGAGCAACGCCCGAATACGAAAACGCCGCTCAATGAGCGGCGCTGGAGAATCCCGGTTCGCAACAATGACGAGCGGAGACAAAACATTCTGAACCCTGTACATCCCCTCCAAGTCGAAAAATAGACAGTCAGTAATCACTGAAGCATCCCTTTAAAAGGAGTCTTTTTCATGAAGATCTCGGAAGTTATGACGAAAGATGTTTTAACAGCCAAACCAAGCCAGACGATCCAGGAGGCTGCAAGCATGATGGCCAGGATCGATAGCGGCGCCATTATGGTTGAAGAGCAAGAGCGCCTGATTGGCATGATCACGGACCGGGACATCGCCATCAGAGCCGTCGCCGAAGGACTCACCGGAACAACCCCTATCAGTAAAATAATGAGTGGCGGCATCCGCTATTGCTATGAGGATGAAGACATCGAGCATGTCGCTAGAAACATGGCGGACGTCCACCTCCGTCGCCTGCCCGTGCTTAACCGAGACAAGCGTCTGGTTGGCGTCGTATCGCTGGGAAACATTGCCAGCACACGATCTCAGTCCGCCGCCGCGACTGTTTTGTGCGGCGTGGCACAGGCTCATTAACCGATTGGATAATGAGCCGTTCAAGTGTTCATCAGGATTACAGCCCCATGGATCCGACACGCTCGCCTGACCTGGAATCCGTTGGAAATTCGGCTTCAAGGCCAGGCGAGTCCTTCTGTAAATAGTCGCTGCCCCTTCCCCACGCAACGCACCCTTCGTTGAACTGCATTCGCGTTGCGCGACACGTTAGCCCGGCTCAATGAGTAGGTCTTTGTCTTCCGGGCCTAGCGCCGGCTCTTGATCCTCCAATTCGCCGGTTTCACGCTTCTTCTTCAGGCGGGTTCGAGCGAGCTCGGTGTCATAAGACTTTCCTTCAGCCAAGGCATGCAGGGTCGATGAAATTCGATAGAAACCACCACACGGTTCGCAATGAATGCGCAATCCTCCCCCGAACGAACGATCTTCCAGCGCATTGGTATTGCCACACAGCGGACAGTTCATAACCACCTCCTGAACATTCAGCTATAGCCGCTTTCAGCCCGCCATAAACGCTGACAACCTGGACAGGTGTGATGACGAATAGCGCGGATATGTTGATATCGACACGGGCGATCCAAGGAGGTTGCTTGTTTTTACATGACGGTCGAACGTTAGGCGTCGCTCGGCAGCTGCTGCATCTCTTGATCGTTCAGGAACCGCTGAAGATCAAAAGATCGCAGCCTTGGGCAGCGCCTACCGAGGGTGGCGTTACAACCGGGCGGAATCTAATCCGACGTCAGCGGTTGCCTGGAGCGACTCGGCGCGATGACCGACTTCTCCCCGGTGTCGCGATGCAACAAGGCAACGTTGTAGTCATAGCGGGATATCAACGGCACCGGCTCGTCGTTGCGGGACATCTTGAGCCATTGTCTTGTGCGCTCGATGTCAAAGGATTCGTTCCTGCCCTTCATGCTTTTAATCAGGTTGGCCGAGACCCTGAAGCGTCCACATCCAGCCGAGCATGCAACTTCTGACCAGTCTTCAGCCACATGAACAGTGTTAGAGACAGCGTGACAAATTAAGCACTTCATGTTCGATCTCCGTATCCATGAATTACCAACTGTAGACGATCCACGAACAAAGAACTCAGCGCCCAAAAAAACCGGATCAGTCCATCGCGCCGCCAAGTGACAGCCTGGCCAGGTGACCTGTCAAAGGGGCGATAAGTGAAGAGCCCGGCGCAATGGCCGGGCTCCGTTTTATCTTCTGTTTTCAAGCATCTTGTCGGCAAGCGCTTTGGCCCTTTGAATCAGCATGTTTTGCCTGTCTTCGTGGGTGGTTTCTCCTACCACCGGTGCCGTCAGATGGCTTTCGGCAATCAGCGCAGCACAGAAATATTGGTCCCAAACAGTGCTTTGCTCCGACGCCTGTCTAATCGTTTGGTCGGCGATCATATGCGGCTCCTTTTGATGAGGTAGCCTTTTCAGTTTACGCCCGAATCACCAACAACCTACGTTGCGCAGGACAGTCGGCACTGCCAATCGCTGGCGACAAATCGTTTCCTCGACTAGGATTTTTATCGCACAGGACTTCGCCCACTGTGTTGTCGGGCGACTCACAAGGGAGAGATAGATGACGCCTACTCGTATTACCGAGCAAACCTATCGTGGCTGGTCCAGCCCCATCTTGCTTGAACTCAAGGAGAGAGAACATCAACTGGATCCTTCGGCACGCCAGGCCCTGCGAAATGTCCTGGTCGAGAGAAGGCTTATAAACACTGGCAATCCTTCTGGCAGTGATCGGCGCAAGGCTGATCCGGCCGGGTAACAACTGGTTTTAGCAATAGCGCTTACCCACCTCATCACCGACGCTGCTGGCGCTCTGCCGGCAGCGTGCTTGTAAGCCATCCATAAATGCCAGACAAAAAAAAGCCCAGGCAGCTGATGGACGCCTGGGCTTTAAAAATGCATAAACCGTGGTGGTGAACGCGGGGCAATACTACCCAATCAATTGATCTGTAACAAGATATTTTGATTCACTATCCAGTTACTAAATATCGTAACCCATTAAATATCCACACTATTTTTGAGTCATCTACTGAAGAAGCCGTTACAGACAATCCCGAACAGCCTGGCGCAACGCTCCTGACTTGGCCCATGGAGGCCCTTGGTAAAGCGATACCCGGCTGCCATCCTTCGACTTCACGATATCCAGAATTTCGTCAGCTGTGATGACGCTCGGCGCAGTAATCCGATAGCCATTGGAAATCGCGGTTTGCGTCGTTCCCGCAATCTCCTGACGCCACAATGGCAATACACACCCGGCATATTCCTTGGGCGCCTTATCGCTGTATTTGCTGACATTGGGCTCACCGGGCACCAGGGATGCGGGCAATGAACAGCCCGCCAACGCAGCCACCGCTACTCCCGCTATCAACATCCGCATGATGCTTCTCTATCCTGAAAAACGGGAAATGTAGCCTGTACTTGGGCAGACATCCAGCAAACGCTGGGGTTACGCCGCTATAAAGGAGCTTTCTTATACAGAGGCTCCTATACAGAGGCCTCGCCCTGCCCCGGATCGACCCCCGAGCCGGAATCGGTATACGAACTCGCATTCAGATACTTCATCCACCGCTCGTACGCTTCATGCTGCCATTTCGTGACCCGTTCCCATTCCGGCCCACTGAACTGATGGGCTGAAATCAACTTCATCATTTCCGTGGTGGCCGCATCCAGGTCCGCGATCAGTTCATGCGCATGGTGTCTGAAATCATCAGTCGCCGTCATTTGAGATACCTCGCCCCAGCGAATAGATCACTACCTCCATACGACAGCAGAGCTGTCCACTCCCGTTGATTTTCCCGACCAGCGGAATACCTCCCATCCCTACCCCTTCACGCACACCACCTGTCGCAACGTGTGCAGCACTTCCACCAGATCACGCTGGGCGTGCATGACTTTGTCGATGTCCTTGTAGGCCATCGGGATCTCATCGATGACCGCCGCGTCCTTGCGGCATTCCACATGGGCGGTCGCGCGGATCTGGTCGGCGACGGTGAAGGTGTTCTTGGCTTTGGTGCGGCTCATGGTGCGACCGGCGCCGTGGCTGCAGGAACAGAACGATTGCTCGTTGCCGAGGCCGCGAACGATGAAGCTTTTGGCCCCCATGGAACCGGGAATGATCCCCAGCTCGCCCTTCTTCGCCGACACCGCGCCTTTGCGGGTGACCAGGATGTCTTCGCCGAAATGCCGCTCTTTCTGCACGTAATTGTGGTGGCAGTTCACAGCCTCCAGCGCAACTTCGAAAGGTTTGCGGATCACCTGCCGCGCCGCGTGAATCACCGCTTGCATCATCAAGGCACGGTTCTGCCGGGCGAAGTCCTGAGCCCAGCCCACCGCTTCGACGTAGTCATCGAAGTGCCGGCTGCCTTCCTTGAAGTAGGCCAGGTCACGGTCCGGCAGGTTGGCGATGTGCTGGCGCATGTCCGCCTGGGCCAATTGAATGAACAGCGTACCGATGGCATTGCCAACGCCGCGAGAACCGCTGTGCAGCATGAACCAGACGCGATTGGCCTCGTCCAGGCAGACCTCGATGAAGTGGTTACCGGTACCGAGGGTACCCAGGTGATGGCGGTTGTTGGTGCTGGCGAGTTTCGGGTACTTGTCGGTGATCGCCTTGAACCGTGGGTTCAGCGCTGCCCAGGCCTGATCGGCCTGCTGTGGAACACGCTCCCAGGCGCCTTCATCACGGCGGCCATGGCTCAACGTGCGGCCATGGGGCACGGCCTTTTCAATGGCAGTGCGCAGGCCGTGCAGGTTGTCCGGCAAGTCGGCAGCGGTCAGCGAGGTGCGCGCGGCGATCATGCCGCAGCCGATGTCCACGCCCACGGCCGCCGGAATGATCGCGCCCACGGTGGGGATCACGCTGCCGATGGTGGAGCCTTTGCCCAGGTGCACGTCCGGCATCACCGCTAGGTGCTTGAAGATGAACGGCATCTTCGCGGTATTGATCAGTTGCTGCCGGGCTTCGCTTTCAACCGGCACGCCTTCGGTCCAGAGTTTGATTGGCTTGCCGTTGGCGACTTCCAGCAGTTGGTAGGCAGGTTGTTGCATGATGTCGACTCTCTTTGGATCAGACGAACATAACGCTCCATCAAGGTAAATGGGATTACTATTTCGTAGCGGGGGATTGCAGGAGGTCATCATGTGGCTTAACGAATATGAACAGCAACTACGGCGCGACCTGCAAGGTGTGGCGTCGGACCTGAGGTGGTCGGCGGTAGAACTTTTGCGCATCGCAGAGCAGTTGCGCCTGGCCGGCAATGATGTGGACGCAGAGGCGACGCTCAGGCTGTGCTCCTTGTTCCAGGGCGATGAAGAGCGTCTGGCGGGCTATGCTGAAGAGGTGAAAGCAAAAACCATCACTCGAACGAAAGCTCACTAGAGAGCGCTGCCATGAACAAGCCTCTATGCGCGCTGATCGCCGTGCTGGCGGCGACAAGTGGCTGCAACACCGAATCACAAATTTACCGGGACCAGCCGCTGGTCGCCAAGGTCGAAGCCGGCATGACCAAGGACCAGGTCGAGCAGATTGGCGGCAAACCGCTATCGATCACCGATCGCACGGTGGAGCCAGGCACTTGCTTTGATTACAAGCTGACCCAGGCCGGCAATCAGCAGCCGTATAGCGTCAGCTTCGATGGCAGGGGCCAGGTCGACCATAAAGCCTTCATGACCTGCGCCGAGTGGAGTCGTGTCCAACGAAAAGCCAGAGAGTATTCCCCGTCCACGGGCGGGATGGGTGGTGGTTACTGACCTGTAGCAGCTGCCGAGCCTGCGAGGCTGCGTTCGGTGTGGGCCGCATTCGGACGAAGCCGTCGCAAATCCTGCAAATGAGGTGTACCTGATACACCGCGCCGTATGATTTCACGACTGCTTCGCAGCCGAACGCAGCCTCGCGGGCTCGGCAGCTGCTACAAGCGGGTACAAGCCCCGGCGTACCGGGGCTTCAGGCGCACTATTTGTCTGATTTGTGGCTACGCGATGATCTGCCCGACCGGGCTCTGTAGGCGGGAAGCGCAGCCGCATAGGCCAGTGCTTCTTCTCGGCTGCCAAAGGATCCAAGCCGGTCACCTTTGGTGCACACCCGCCACGGGCCACTGTTCACGCTGAGTACGTCATAGCCGTTCATGTGCATTTTGGTCAGCATCGGAACGCTCATTAGTCACCTCCATTTGGGCAGTGATAATCCAGGATCCACTCAACTACCTTACACCCGACCTTCGCAGAAGTGCCGACCAGACGTCGCGTCAGGATTCCGGCATCCCATTGCACTTTCAACCGCCCTGTCGACTCTAACCCTTGAAGCAGACACGTCTGCGGATTGCGGTCTGAATATTGCATTTTTATGTCTGTTTTATGACAAGCAGCAGTCAGGTAATCCATGAAAGTACGCGCAACCGTCATTTGCGAGCAGGATCGGCACATTCTCCTGGTGCGCAAACCCAGGGGACGCTGGACCTTGCCGGGTGGAAAAATCGAGCCTGGCGAAACCATCGCGGGCGCGGCCACAAGAGAACTTTATGAAGAAACCGGGCTAGGGGTCGATGGCCTCCTGTATCTGATGGAGCTGGAAACGATCAGCACCCGGCATCATGTCTACGAGGCATCAGTCATAAACGTGGCCGAGGCGCGGCCGCAGAATGAAATCATCGATTGCATCTGGTACCCGCTGGACGCCGTCCAGAACCTGAACACAAGCGACGCCACACTCAGAATCGTCAGAGCGTTTCAGCGTCGCTTGTAGCTCATCGCAGCCGACGCCTCCTTCGAAAGGTCAGCCCAGATC
The DNA here is from genome assembly GCF_016861935.1 of Pseudomonas sp. 008. Lineage (NCBI taxonomy): Bacteria > Pseudomonadati > Pseudomonadota > Gammaproteobacteria > Pseudomonadales > Pseudomonadaceae > Pseudomonas > Pseudomonas sp. 008. The sequence continues at coordinate 71,354 of NZ_BOMA01000018.1, forward strand.
GCCGCCACCAACCGGCATGACCATGCCGGTGATGTAGGAGGCTTCGTCGCTGGCCAGAAACAGGATAGCGCTTGCCTGTTCATCCAGCGTGCCGTAACGCTTCATCAAACTGCTGTCGAGGGTCTGGTCGACGATCTGCTGATACCACAGCTTCTCCTGAGCGCTTTGTTCCGCAGTGTTGCGCGGAATCAGCCGCGGCGGCGCTTCGGTGCCACCGGGGGCGGTCGCGTTGACCCGCACCCCACGGCCGGCGGTTTCGAACGCCAGGCATGCGGTTAGCGCATTGACCCCGCCCTTCGCCGCACCGTAAGGCACGCGATTGACGCTGCGGGTGGCGATCGATGAAACGTTGACGATGGCACCGTTGCCTTGTTCAAGCATGAACGGCAGCGCGGCATGGCAACACCACAGCGTCGGGAACAATGAGCGGCGGACTTCGGCTTCGATCTGCGACTCTTCATAGTGCTCGAAAGGCTTGGCCCAGATCGTGCCGCCGACATTGTTGACCAACACATCGAGGCGCCCGAAGCGCTCGACGGCGGTGCGCATCACGCGGCTGCATTCGCTGTATTGCTCAAGGTCGGCGGTCAGGGCGAGCACCTGGCTGTCCCGCCCCAGTTCTTTCTGCAACTCGAACACCAGATCGGAGCGGTCGACCAGAATCAACCGCGCACCTTCGGCGGCCATGCGTTCCGCCACACGCCGGCCGATGCCTTGGGCGGCACCGGTAATCAGCGCGATTTTTTCGTGGAATCTGTTCATACATACCCTCGTTGCGAAATCGCTTTCGCGGGAACACGATCTGTAGCAGCTGTCGAGCCCCAGCGAGGCTGCGTTCGGCTGCGAAGCAGTCGTGAATCCGGCAAACGCGGTTTACCTGACATACCGCAGTTTTTTATTTTGCGACTGCTTCGCAGCCGAACGCAGCCTCGCTGGGGCTCGACAGCTGCTACTAGAGCGTGTCGCGGCTCAGGCTGCGCTGGCGGCAAATTTCTCGTAGTAGAAGTTCGCAGGCGCGATGCCTTGATCGCGAATGAACTGGCTGACCGCTTCGACCATCGGCGGCGGGCCGCACAGGTAGACATCGACGTCGCCATCGTTCAGATGCCGTGGCTCGATGTGCTGGGTCACGTAGCCCTTGAGCGGGTGCCGACTGTCGGGGTTGGCCACGCAGGCGCTGAAGCTGAAGTTCGGGATTCGTGCGGCAAAGGCTTCCAGTCGATCGATTTCCACCAGGTCGAAATCGTTGGTCACGCCGTAGATCAAATGCAGCGGATGCTCGCTGCCCTGCTCGGCGATTTTTTCCAGCATCGCGGTAAACGGCGCCAGACCGGTGCCACCGGCCAACAGCAATAACGGCCGACGGATATCGCGCAGATAGAAACTGCCCAACGGTCCGGCCAGGCTCATGCTGTCGCCGGCCTTGGCCATGCCGGTCAGGAAACTGCTCATCAAGCCGCCGGGCACGTTGCGAATCAGGAAACTGACTTCGCCGTCACGCTGCAACGAGCTGAATGAATACGCGCGGGTCTGCTCGCTGCCGGGAACCCCGAGGTTCACATATTGCCCCGGCAGAAACGCCAGTTTGCTCAGGGACTCGCCTTTGATCGACAGCGCGATGGTGCTGTCGGACAGCTGACGCACGGCGCTGATGGTCGCGTCGTAGCTGGTCTGACGGGTACGGCAGACATCCGATGAAACCGGCACCCGCACCACGCAATCGCTCTGCGCACGCATCTGGCAGGTCAGGACAAAACCCTGCTGCGCTTCGTCGGCGCTGAGGGCGTCTTCGATGTAGTCCTCGCCCAAGTCGTAGCGCCCGGCTTCGGCGAAACACTTGCAGGTGCCGCAAGCGCCGTCGCGGCAGTCCAGCGGAATATTGATGCCCTGGCGGTACGCGGCATCGGCCACGGTTTCGCCGGCGTTGGCGTCGATGAACCGGGTGACGCCATCTTCGAAATTGAATGCTATGGAATGAGTCATGACGGCCGCCTCAGAGGTGGTAAACATCAATGACCTGGCGAACGTAGTCGTTCTTCAGGATCACTTTCTTGGCCAAGATCAGCGGGTTCTCGCCGCGCACATCCAGGGTGTAGAAACTGCTGCCGAAATAGCTGTCGACGGTCTTGTAGCGAAAGCTCAGGGTGTGCCAGTTGAAACGCACCTTGCACAGGCCGTCGGCCTGTTCGATCAGCTCGATATTGCTGAGGTTGTGCGAGGTGCGGGTGTCCGGCACGCTGGCACTGGAACGCTCGGTCTTGATACGGAAGATGCGGTCTTCCAGGCCCGTGCGGTTGCCGTACCAGATCAGCGAGATTTCCCGCTGCGGATCGATGGTCAGCTCGTCGTTGTCATCCCAGGACGGCATCCAGAAAGTGGCGTCCGGTGCGTACAACTCCAGCCAGTCATCCCATTGCTTGTCGTCGAGGTAGCGCGCTTCGCGGTAGAGAAAATCGCGCACCGCGTCATAGGTCATGGTCATTGCACGGCCTCCACTGCAATCAGTTCGGACTGTTCGGTGGCCAGGGCCTTGAGCATGGTCTGCTGCCAATATTTGTGTTGCAGCACGAACAGGCCTTCGTCTTCGGTACGCACCCCGCTGAGCAACGGGTGCAGGTCGATTTCCTTGGCCGCGTCATCGGCGCCTTCAATCCAGTGTTCGGCACCACGGGACATGTCGTTCCAGGTGGTAACGCTGCCCTGGTAACCGGTCTGGCAGGAGCGAAACTCTTCCAGATCGTCTGGAGTGGCCATGCCGCTGACGTTGAAAAAGTCCTCGTACTGCCGAATGCGGCTCGAACGGGCGTGGTCGCTTTCACCTTTGGGCGCGATGCAGTAAATGGTGATTTCGGTGCGGTTGACCGAGATCGGCCGAGCGATGCGAATCTGCGAGCTGAACTGGTCCATCAGGTACACGTTCGGGTACAGGCACAGGTTGCGCGAGTTCTCGATCATCCAGTTGGCGCGGGCCTGGCCGAAGTCCCGGGCCAACTCGTCGCGACGTTCGTACAGCGGACGGTCTTCGGGGTTGGACCAACGGGTCCAGAGCAGCATGTGGCCCTTGTCGAAGGAATAGAAACCACCGCCCTGCTTGGCCCAGGTGCCGGCGCTCATGGTCGGATTGCAATCGCCGGCTTCGCGCTGTTTGCGCTGGTTCTGGGTGGCGGCGTAGTTCCAGTGTACGGAGCTGACGTGATAGCCGTCGGCACCGTTTTCAGCGGTGAGTTTCCAATTGCCTTCGTAAATGTAACTGGAGGAACCGCGCAGCACTTCCAGGCCATCGGCGGACTGGTCGACGATCATGTCGATGATCTTCGCCGACTCGCCCAGGTGCTCCGCCAACGGCACAACGTCGGCCTTGAGGCTGCCGAACAGGAAACCGCGATAGGACTCGAAACGCGCGACTTTGGTCAGGTCGTGGGAGCCTTCGCAATTGAAGCTCGCCGGGTAGCCGGCCGCCGCCGGGTCCTTGACCTTGAGCAGCTTGCCGGAGTTGTTGAAGGTCCAGCCGTGGAACGGGCAGGTGTACGAACTCTTGTTGCCGGTCTTGTGCCGGCAGAGCATCGCCCCGCGGTGGCTGCACGCATTGATGAAGGCGTTCAACACGCCATCCTTGTTGCGCGCGATGAAGATCGACTGGCGCCCCATGGTGGTGGTGTAGAAATCGTTGTTGTTGGGGATCTGGCTTTCGTGCGCCAGGTACAGCCAGTTGCCTTCGAAGATGTGTTGCATCTCGAGGTCGAACAGCCGCGGGTCAGTGAACATCTCGCGCTTGCAGCGATAGATACCCTGTTCAGGGTCTTCTTCAAGCAGGGAGTGAAGGTATTCGGGTCGCAGGGACATGGCCGCCGCCTCCATTGTTTTTATTCAGGCAGGGCCATGCTAGGACGTGGGGATGGGGCGGACTATCCGCGGGGTGCAGACCTGTATCCGTTTTGTGCAAGGGGCGGTCGGTGGTTGATGATTGCCAATGTGGCGAGGGAGCTTGCTCCCGCTGGGCTGCGAAGCGGCCCCCGGCATTCTGTCAGGCACACCGCGTCGGCAGGATTTACGACTGCTGCGCAGCCGAACGGGGGCAAGCCCCCTCGCCACAGGTTATTCGTCAAACGTCTTGGCAATCAATGACGGCGCTTGAGGGTGTCGGAAGGCAATTCGCCGAACTGTTTGCGGTAGCTGTCGGAGAACCGGCCCAGGTGCAGGAAGCCGTAATCCATGGCCACTTCCGTGACGTTGCGCACGTTGCAGGTCGGGTCGCTCAGGTTGGCGTGAATGCGTTCGAGCTTCTTCTGCCGGATGTAGTTTTTCGGCGTGTCCCCCGCATTGCGTTCGAACAGCCCATAAAGCGAACGCAGGCTCATCCGCGCCTGGCGCGCCAGCTCTTCGCTGTCGATGTCTTGCTTGAGGTTGCGGGCGATGTAATCGACCAGCGCCTCGAACGTGGCCGAGGCTGAGCCAGGGTCGGTGCGCATGACGTTGGTCCTCATCAGGCCGAGCATCTTGCTGACCACGATTTGCGCATAGTGCTCCTGCACGCGAGGAATCGGCTCGGCGGCTTCCGCCTCCTGGCAAATCATCGCCAGCAGGCCGACAAAACCTTCCAGTTGATTGAGCTGATAACGGTTTTCCAGAAACCGCACGCCCTGCCCCGGATACCGCCAGCGCTGCTCCTCGCACACCGACTCCAACAGCCGGGTGGGGACTTTCAGGATGAATTTTTCGCAATCACTGGAATAGGTCAGATCCACCGGATCGTCCGGGTTGATCAGCAGCAACTCCCCGGGCGCGAAGTAATGTTCCTGACCGTGGCCACGCCACAGACAATTGCCGCGCAACAACACTTGCAAGTGATAGATGCTGTCCAGCGCGCCAGAGGTAACCCGCACGCTGGAGCCATAACTGATGCGGCACAGATCAAGGCTGGCGAACTTGCGATGATCGAGGCTGGCCAGCGGTCGGCCGGCCCTGGGCATCTGCAGGCAATGGTTGCCGACATGCTGATTGACGTAGCCCGACACTGCATACGGGTCGGCATGGTCGAAGATTCTGCTGCGATGACTCAACAATTGCGCTTGCATCATCGGTTCACTCTCATTGTTGTTATCAGTGGCGCCGCCATTCTAGTGTCCTGCCCGAAACACAGAAGGCCACGAGATAAACGGTCGGTTATCTCATGGCCCGGTTCGGCTGGTCGAGGGTATCAGTCCTCGAGTGCGCGGACCCGTTCGTGGCGTTGCTGCTCCTCAGGCTGGGCGGACGACTGCAGGGTGAAGTCGAAATCGATTTCAGCAAAGCGACCGCTGACGCCATGGGCCGCCGCACGCTGCGGATCGTCGCTGAAGGTGATCTTGGCGATCAGTTCGTCACGGGTGGCGTAGGCGAAATCGTCATGCAGGTACTGATCGCCATCGAGGTTGATCTGGGTGGTCAGGTGACGATGATCCGGTGCCGAAATGAAGAAGTGAATGTGCGCCGGCCGCTGGCCATGACGGCCCAGTTGATTGAGCAGTTGCTGGGTCGGACCATCCGGCGGGCAGCCGTAGCCCGACGGCACGATGCTACGGAAGCGATAACGGCCCTCGGCATCGGTGACGATCCGGCGACGCAGGTTGAACTCGGACTGGGTGGTGTCGAAGTACGAATAGGTGCCGCCGGTGTTGGCGTGCCAGACATCCACCACCGCTCCGGCCAGCGGTTCGCCGGCGGTGTTGAACACCCGGCCCTGCATGAACAGAGTCACACCCGGATCGACGCCGTCATCGAGACGCGCTTCGCCTTGCGACAGCGGCGCACCCGCCACATACAGCGGCCCCTCGATGGTCCGCGGGGTACCGCCGGATTTGCCGGCCTGCTCGTCTTCGGCATCCATCAACAGGTCGAGGTAATGCTCAAGACCGAGCCCGGCAACCAACAGACCGGCCTCCTGCCGCGCGCCCAGCACGTTGAGGTAATTGACAGCTTTCCAGAATTCTTCCGGGGTCACGGCCAGGTCTTCGATGATGTTCACCGAATCACGCAGGATGCGGTAAACCAGCGCTTTGACCCGCGGATCGCCGGCTTCATTGAGCAGGCCGCTGGCTTCTTCGAGAAACTTCTGGACACTGGCGGTGTGGGAAATCTTGACGTTCATGGTGGATCCTCATCTTGTAATTATTAGCGTAGCGAACTGAACAGGCTGGGTTCAGCGGTCATCCTCGCGAATGGAAGAAGGATGCCGACACAGCGCGTTGACCTCGATCGCCATGTACGGGTACAGCGGCAATTGCATCAGCAGGTCGTGCAGTTCCTGAACGCTGTCGACATCGAACACGCTGTAATTGGCATAGAGCCCGGCGATGCGCCACAGATGACGCCACTTGCCTTGCGCTTGCAGGCGCTGGGCCAGGGCTTTCTCGTCGGCCTTGAGCTGAGCGGCGCGCTCCGGGTTCATGTCGACCGGTAAATTCACGGTCATTTTTACGTGAAACAGCATGATGCCCTCCTCAGGCTTGATGAACGACAGTGGAACTTTTGTCCCGACGGAAAAACGCCAGGCGTTCTTCATCCAGAACCAGGCCCAGCCCCGGTGTTGACGGGACGTGCAGTTGGAAATCGCGGTAGACCAATGGCTCGCTGAGGATGTCTTCGGTCAGCAGCAGCGGGCCGAACAATTCGGTATCCCAGCTCAATGTATTCAGGGTGACGAAGGCATGGGCCGAGGCCAGCGTGCCGATACCGCCTTCGAGCATGGTGCCACCGTACAGGCCGATACCGGCCGCCTCGGCAATCGCGGCGGTTCGCAGCACGGCGCGCGGGCCGCCGTTCTTGGCGATTTTCAGAGCGAACACCGAAGCGGCGCCTTCCCGTGCCAGATTGAAGGCATCTTCCACGCATTCGATGGATTCATCGGCCATGATCGGCGCCGGGCTCATGGCATTCAGGCGCACCATGCCGGCGCGGTTATTGCGCGAGATAGGTTGTTCGATCAGGTCGATGCCGTTGGTGCCGAGGATCCGGCAGGCCCGCAGAGCGACTGCTTCGTCCCAAGCCTGATTGACATCGACCCGCACGCTGGCGCGATCGCCCAAGGCCTTTTTGATCGCAATAACGTGAGCCAGGTCGCGGTTGACCTCGCCGGCGCCGATTTTCAGCTTGAAGATCCGGTGGCGGCGCAGGTCGAGCATTTTTTCCGCTTCGGCAATGTCCTTGGCGGTGTCGCCGCTGGCCAGGGTCCAGGCCACCGGCAATGCATCGCGAACCCGTCCACCCAACAGTTCGCTGACCGGCAGGCCAAGGCGCTTGCCCTGGGCGTCGAGCAAGGCGCTTTCGATACCCGATTTGGCGAAGGTGTTGCCACGAATGCTGCGCTCCAGGCGCAACATCACGGCATTCACATTGCCGCTGTCCTGGCTGATCAGCAGTGGCGCGAAGTGTTTGTCGATGTTGGTCTTGATGCTGTCCGGGCTTTCGTTGCCGTAGGCCAGGCCGCCAATGGTGGTCGACTCACCGATACCCTCAACGCCATCGGCACAGCGCACCCGAATGATCACCAGAGTCTGGTTCTGCATGGTGTGCATCGCCAGTTTGTGTGGGCGAATGGTCGGCAGATCGACGATGATCGTCTCGATCGATTCAATGGCTGTTGCAAGCATGTCGCGATACCCGTCAGGTTCTTAAAGTTCTGGAACCGATTCTGGTACGGCTTTTTTCGGGAAGCCAATATAGAATTGGTCTGACTCGATACCTTAAAGGTATTTAACAGATCGACGTCCGGAGGCCCCATGGAACTGCGTCACCTGCGATATTTTCAGGTGCTGGCTCAAACCCTCAACTTCACCCGCGCCGCCGAACTGCTGCACATCGCCCAACCGCCGCTGAGCCGGCAGATCCAGCAGCTGGAAGACGAACTCGGGGTGTTGCTGCTGGAACGCGGCCGACCGCTGAAGCTGACCGACGCCGGGCGGTTTTTCCATGAACACTCCACCGCCCTGCTCGAACAACTGGGCAAGGTGTGCGACAACACGCGGCGGATCGGCCTGGGCGAAAAGACCTGGCTGGGCATTGGCTTTGCGCCCTCGACCCTCTATGGCGTGCTGCCGGAACTGATTCGCCGGTTGCGCAGCGGCGAGCCTCTGGCGCTGGAGTTGGGGCTCTCGGAAATGACCACGTTGCAACAGGTGCAGGCGCTCAAGGCCGGGCGCATCGATGTCGGCTTCGGGCGCATCCGCATCGACGACCCGGCCATTCTGCAGACCGTGCTCACCGAAGATCGACTGGTCGCCGCCCTGCCCGCCGGCCATCCGCTCCTCGCCAGGCCCATCAGCCTTCGGGAACTGGCCAAGGAACCCTTTGTGCTCTATCCCGGCAATCCGCGCCCGAGTTACGCCGACCACGTGATCGCATTGTTCGAAGCCAGTGGCGTGCACATCAAGGTGGCGCAATGGACCAACGAGCTGCAAACGGCGATTGGTCTGGTGGGGGCGGGAATCGGGGTGACGCTGGTACCGGCCTCGGTGCAGTTGCTGCACCGCGACGACATTGGCTTCACTCCGGTGCTGGAAGACAACGCGATCTCGCCGATCATTCTCAGCAGGCGCGTGGGCGATGTGTCGCCGGGGTTGAATCATTGCTTGCGGATGATCGATGAACTGCTGCCGCGCGACAGTTGAGCCGTAAATGCAATCCGTAGCAGCTGTCGAGCCCCAGCGAGGCTGCGTAGCGGTCGTGAATCCGGCTAATGCGGTCTGCCTGATGTATCGCGATCTCCGATTTTACGACTGCTACGCAGCCGAACGCAGCCTTCGGCAGCTGCTACAAGAAGTCGCGGTTAGGCCACGACACCGGCGAACGCTCGGCGACCTGCACGCATTTCTGTGCGAAGTTCGCCAATCAGGTTGGAAATATCGCGAACACTGATCAGTTTGTCGGGGGATACGCCGGTGATCAACAACTCAATCCGTCCGGTGCTCTGATCGAAAACCTTGATCCGCAAGGTTTCATTCTGGTTCACGGTGCATTCGCAGGAGAGCGGCTTGAAACCGGACTCGACAATCTGGCAAAGCTGCTCAATTGAAACCATGACAGACGCCCCTCCATGGACGGTTTTCCGATTGGATCCACTGAGATTAGTTCAGCTTGCGCAATGCGCCAGTGAGCTTCGTAGGAGCTGGCGAGACTGCGTTCGCCGTAGCAGCTGTCGAGCTTGCGAGGCTGCGTTCGGCTGCGCAGCAGTCGTCAAACCAGAACTTGCGGTGCATCAGGCAAACCCCGCCAGCCGGATTCACGACTGCTGCGCAGCCGAACGCAGCCTCGCAGGCTCGACAGCTGCTACACAGTCAATCACCCCCGACGTCGTTCAGTGAGCATCCCCATCCCATATCCAATTCCAGATCCCTGGCAAACGAACAGGCTCGGAACTCTGCTTGACGGTGCGCGCCATGGCCGCCCGCTGTAGCGCTGTCGTGTCGTCGTAAAACGGTTTCTGCGCCGTGACCAGACCGGTGGCGTTGGCACTGTCGAGGAGGATTTGCAGGTATTCGCGGGCATGCCGGGCGGTGTAGCGGTTGAGGTCGTGAAAGGTCACCACCACCGGAATCACCCCGTCCACCGTCGGCAACTGGCCAAGGGCGATGCGCTCGCGCACTTCGGACAGCTGCCGCAGCATATTGGCCCGCCGCCGAGGGCTGGCATTGAAGCCCCAGATCTTGCCGTCATTGGCGCTCAGGTCGGTCAGCAGTACGTGCATGCCATGCTGTTGGTAGGCGGCGAAGGTGCGTTTGTCGTAGTTCCAGAACGGCGGACGCACCAGGTTCGGTGGAGTGCCAGTGATCGCGGCGATGTCTGCGCTGCCGTTGGTCAGCGATTGCTCCAGTTGTTCCGGCTCCAGGGAGCGATGGTTGGTGTGGTGGGGAGTGGCCGTGTGGAAGCCCAGCAGATGCCCTTCGGCCTGCTCGCGCCGCATGAGCTGGCGGCCCACGTCACTGCCGCCGGCGCCCGAGGCTCGGGTCTGCACGAAGAACACGGCTTTGATGTCCGGTTGCAGCGGATTGTGCGCCAGGCTGTCGAGTACAGTGGCGGTCGGGTTGTAAAAACCGGACGCGCTGGGCCCGTCGTCGAAGGTCAGCAGAAAGCGGATCGGCGCCTGCGCTTGCAGACGCTGTTGCGTCTGCGGCGTCATTTCAATGGGCGCGGCGATGCAGCCAAACAGGCCGACAGCGATGGCGAATACGGATAGAACCTTGATCAACTGCTTCATGTTTTGCCTTGGGCCAGACCTTGCGACCGTCACGTTTAATGGCAAAAGCCCCTCGCCCATTTATCCTTCGACCGGCCCGCCAATCGCTGCGAGCCGAGGTTGGATAAGGGTACACAGTGTTTGGTTCCAGCGCCTGCTCCCCGGGTGATTGCATTTCAAACTACAAAAACTAAAAAGCCCCGCCATCAATTGGCGGGGCTTTGGGGATGTGCAAACCGATCAGGGCTTCAGCGGGCGTTCCTGGTCGCGGTCCGACAGCTCTTTACCGTCGTCGGGGTGCTTCCAGTCCGGCATCGAACGCTTCTGCCGCTCGATTTCTTCCTCCGTCGGTTCATCGGTCTCATCATCCAGGTCCGGATGCTTTGGTTCAGTGGCCATGCCCACCTCCCGTCCTCAAGGGATCATCCGTTAAGCGTAGAACAGTTTCGCGCCGGACGACTCAGAGCCACCAGCGCAGCAAAAAGAAAAAGCCCATGCTCAACAACATGCTGAGCAGAGTATTGCGGGTGTAAAGCACCAGGCCCACGGCCACCAGCGAACTGATCAGGTAGGGGTTGTCCCACTGCAGGTTCAACTGTTTGTCGGGCATGAACACAATCGGCCCGCAGATCGCGGTGAGCATGCCCGGCACCGCGAAACCGAGGAACTGCCGGGCATTGCTGCTCAGGCGTACCGGCAACCGAGGCTCAAGAAATACGTAGCGGTTCAGGAATACCAGCAGGCCCATCCCGATAATCACAGCCCAGACCATCATGTGCGCCCCACGTAGAGTTTGTTGCAGATAAAGCCCGCCGTCATGCCCGCCAACCCCGACAGCACCAGCGCCGAACCCCATTGCCAATAGCTGAACAGTACCGAACAGAACAGCGAGACCGCCACGCAGACCACCGTCGGAACGTTGCGCACCACCGGCGTGATCAAGGCGATAAACGTCGCGGCGATGGAGAAATCCAGCCCCAGGTGTTCGAGGCCCGGAATGCTGCTGCCCAGCACAATGCCCGCCAGGGTGAAGAGGTTCCATGCGATGTAAAACGTCAGGCCCACGCCGAGGGCGTACCAGCGGTTGAACTGCTGTTTGTCGTGCTGGCTGGTCAGGGCGAACAACTCGTCGGTGAGCAAAAAACCCAGCCCGATACGCCAGCGGCCCGGCAACGGGGAAATCACCGAACGCATGCTCATCCCGTACAACAAATGCTGGGAGGTCAGCAGCAACGTGGTCAACAGAATCGAAAAGACCCCGGCACCGCCCTTGAGCATGCCGATGGCGACCAATTGCGCCGCGCCGGCAAACACGATGCTCGACAGCCCCTGGCCTTGCAGGGGCGTGAGGTTGGCCTCGATGGCCATGGAGCCGGCCAGCAATCCCCAGGGCGCGGTCGCCAGGGACAACGGCATGATGGCCGCGGCGCCACGAAGGAATGCAGTACGCGGCATGAATGAGTTGGACATAACGCTCTACAACCAGGGAAAGACGTCAGACTGTGCCAGCAGTCATGGCCGATGGCTTGAACAATCTTGCGCACTTGCAACGACTTCACGATTGACAAATACCCCGTCGGCTTTTAAAACTGGGCGCCTCATTCAGGGTGTAAGCAACCATGTCCGCAACCTTCAACCTCAACACTGTCGTCATTGGCTTGATTGCCAAGGCGCAAGGTTGCGTTGCGCACGCCCCTAAATCGAAGAAACAGTCGCTCATGTGACCGGGGCGCGCTGTCCCGTCAGATGAGCTGACAGGACATTGAGCGCGACGGACACCCCTCCTCCTGCTGACTTCCTTCTACGCTTCTGACGGTGACGAAATCGGTCAACCTTCAGGAGAAAGTGCATGTCATCGTTTCAAGGTATCTGGGTTCCCATCGTTACGCCGTTTCACAATGGTGCGATCGACTTCGCCGGATTGCGGCGGCTGGTCAGTCGTCTGCTGGAAAAAGGCGTCGATGGCATAGTGGTCTGCGGCACCACCGGGGAAGCCGCGGCGCTGGGCAAACACGAGCAACTGGCGGTGCTCGATGCGGTGCTGGAACAGGCTCCACCAGAACGTGTGGTCATGGGCCTGGCCGGCAACAACCTCACCGAGTTGCTGCAATTTCAAAGCGAAATCCTGAAGCGTCCCCTGGCGGGCTTGCTGGTGCCGCCGCCGTACTACATCCGCCCTTCCCAGGCCGGCCTCGAAGCCTTTTTCAAGACCGTCGCCGATGCGTCCAGCGCCCCGATTATTCTCTACGACATCCCCTATCGCACCGGCATAGCCTTCGAGCAGGCGACCCTGCTCCGGATCGTCACCCACGAGCGGATCGTCGCGATCAAGGACTGCGGCGGCAACCCGGCCAACACCTTCGCGCTGCTCTCCAGCGGCAACGTCGACGTGCTGTGCGGCGAAGATAATCAGATCTTCGGCGCGCTATGCCTGGGTGCCAAAGGCGCGATTGCCGCCTCAGCCCATGTTCATCCCGAACTGTTCGTGACGCTGTATCAACAGATTCGCGACAACCGCTTAGCGGCCGGCCGAACGACCTTCTTCCAGTTGCTGCCGCTGATCCACAGCCTGTTCATCGAGCCCAATCCCGCCCCGGTGAAAACTGCCCTGGCCCTTGAAGGATTGATCCGCGACGAGCTGCGAGCGCCAATGCAACGCAGCAGTGAAAGCACGACGGTGCGTTTGAAAGAAGTACTGGCAGCGCTTGAAGGCGGCAATCGATAGAGCACGGGCGTCCAGCCCGAGTACCATGGAGCGATTCACATAACGCGTCAGGGAATCGACATGTTTTACCGAATCGCCGCCGACGGGCTGGTGCTGTCTCACTTGCTGTTCATTCTGTTCGTGCTGTTCGGCGGACTGCTGGTGCTCAAATGGCGCCACCTGATCTGGTGGCACCTGCCCGCCGCCGCATGGGGAGTGATCGTGGAAGTCTTCCACCTGGCGTGCCCACTCACCGAATGGGAAAACCGCATGCGCCACGCGGCCGGGCAAACCGGTTACGGCGGCGGCTTCATCGAACATTACGTGTGGCCGATTATTTACCCGGCCGGGCTGACGCCCACGATTCAACTGGCACTGGGCAGCGTGGTGTTGGCGCTCAACATGCTGATCTATGTGCGGCTGTTCCGGCAATGGAAGCATCCGACCCGTTCAGGCAGTAATCACCGGTCCGGTTGAACTCAGTTGGCGATAACACTCATGTTCCGGCCACTGGCCTTGGCCACATACAGCGCCTTGTCCGCGGCGCCGACAATGTCGTCGGGCTGGGCTTGCGAGGCTGGGTCGTAGGCGCAGACACCCACGCTGACTGTGACCACGCCTTCCACGCCCCCAACGTGTTCGATGTCGGCCTGCTGAACCGCACGGCGGATGTTTTCCGCTACCAGAAACGCCCCCACGTAGTCGGTACCGGGCAGCACCACCGTAAACTCCTCACCACCGAAGCGAGCCGCGAGATCGCCGGGGCGCTTGATGTTTTCGGTGATGATCGTGCTGATTTTGCGCAAACACTCATCGCCCGCCAAATGACCGTAGTGATCATTGAAGCTCTTGAAGTGGTCGACATCGATCATCAACAGCGCAAGATGGGTCTGGCTACGCCTGGCACGGCCCATTTCCGCGAGAATGAACAGGTCGAATTGACGCCGGTTGGAAAGCCCGGTCAGTGCATCCTCCAGTGCCAGCAACTCCAGGCTGCGGTTGACCTCGATGAGTTTGTCCTGAGTCTCCAACAGATTGTTCTGAATGTGATTCTGCTGCTTCATGAGGCGGATCAGGCGATAACCGAGAGCCCCCAGAAACCCCAGCAGCAACAGGACGATGCCCGCACTGAATATTGACTCCTGCCGCCAACTGGCCAGGACTTCATCCTTGTCGAGCCCGGCGAAGACGACAAGCGGATACCCCTCGACCCGTCGAAACCCCACGACCCGCACCACCCCGTCGACAAAGGACCTGACCGTTGCCGTACCGGAATCGCCCTTGGGCAACAGCTGGGTAAACAGCGGCCCTTTGGCAACACTGGTGCCTATATCGGCTTCGTTGAACGGGCGCCGAACGACGATGGTGGCGTCATCGGAGATCAGGTTGATCACGCCGTTATTGCCCATGTCGATGCTGTTGTACAAATCCAGGAAATGCTTGAGGTAGATCGAAGCCACCACCACGCCGGCAAACCGGCCATCAGGGTGATTGATCCGGCGTGACACGGTCATGATCCACTCACCGGTCGAGCGACTTTTTATCGACGGACCGATATGAGGGCCGCGGTCGGGATGATCACGGTGGTAGATGAAATATTCACGGTCGGAATTATTGGCATTGGGCGGTATGACGTTAATGGCGTTGGCGAGCCAGCGTCCTTCTTCATCGAACACGAACAGCCCATGGATCTGTACCAACTCACTGCGCTGAGCCTGGAGCAAACGTTGCAGTCGGGGAAGTTTTTCCGGTTGCATGCCATCGATTTCGAGGCGGTCCACCAGGGAGAACAGTAGCGTGTCGGCTTGCTTGATCGATGCGTGCGCCTGCGATGCCAGGGTTTGCGCCAGGTTGGACATTGCCACTTCGCTGTCACGCAGATGGTACTGACGCGAGTTCCAGCTTTCCCCGATCACAATGGCCATCAAGGACAGGCACACCGCAATCAGCAGAGAAACCGCGTATCGAACCTTGAGCGTTGTCTCAACCGGCTCGGGCACCCAAGGCGTGGCGAACCGGGTGTGTTCAATACGATCTTTTACGGACGGATGCCCCATGACGCTCCCTGAATCCCTTATGACATGGCGAATTTTCCCGTTCGCCCTTTTAGCGCCAGCCAGCCGTGACCGGCGCTCAAACCTTTACAACCCGATACGATAGGTGATTTGCACGAAAAGGCTCATCGAAATCATCCGCCGGATCAGCGAGGATGATAGCACCCGTTACTTAAGGCTTCCCGCCAGAAACTGCTTCAACCGCTCGCTCCGAGGCTGCTCCAGCACACGGCTCGGTGCTCCCTGTTCCTCCACCCGTCCCTTGGCGGCCAGGGTGCCCAGCAGGATTTTCGGGCCAAAGCCTTCCAGAAGCATTTCGCTCTCCGTGTTTTTATTAATGAAGAGGATGGTCAAACTGAGCGGCCCGGACGGCCGCCCTGTTTCAGGTATCGAGAGGCGTCATTTCGCGCCGTAGACGTCGAAATCGAAGTACTTTTTGTTGATCCGTTCGTAAGTGCCGTTGGCCAGAATCGTCGCCAGCGCTTTGTTCAAGTCTTCGCGCAGCTCGACATCACTCTTGCGCAAGCCGATGCCATCACCGACGCCGAAAAAACCGGGGTCATCCAGGGTGGCACCCGCAAATTCATAGTCCTTGCCCCGCGCAGTGTTCAGAAACCCGTAACTGGCCTGGATCGCGCCCTGCAGCGAGGCATCGAGTCGCCCCACTACCAGGTCGGCGTACACCTGGTCCTGATTCTGATAGGAGAGAATATCTACGCCCTTCGAACCCCAGACAGCTTTGGCATAAGCCTCCTGGGTCGACCCCTGCTCCACGCCAATACGCTTGCCCTTGAGCGACTCCAGGGAGGGCAGCAAGCCCGATCCACGCCTGACCACCAAACGCGCCGGCGCATTGGACACCTTGTCGGTAAACGCAATCTGCTCCAGGCGCTTGGGCGTAATGGTCATCGACGAAGCCACCGCGTCGAACTTGCGCGCCAGCAGGGCCGGGATCATGCCGTCCCAGCTGCTTTCAACCCAGACGCAGCGAGCATGCAACTCGGCGCAAAGCGCCTCGGCGATGTCGACCCCGAAGCCGGTCAGCGTGCCATCCTGGTTCTTGTATTCCAGCGGTGGGTAGGTCGGGTCGACGCCCAGCCTCAACACTTTGCCGGACCAGTCGGCCGCTCCGGCCAGGCCGGATGCCGTGAACAACACCAGTGATACAGCCGCGATCATTTTATTCATTGTTATTTTTCCTCTAGGGGCTCGCCGAGCCAGGTTACCGACAGCTTTTTGTACAGCCGCAGCGCTTGAAAACTCCGCCGCTCAACGCAGAAAACCCTCGACCAGCTTCACCCAATAACTCGCCCCGATCGGCAGACAGGCATCATTGAAGTCATAGCCGGGGTTGTGCAGCAGACAGCCGTTGTCGCCCTGGCCATTGCCGATCACCAGATAGCTGCCCGGGCACTTTTCCAGGATGAAAGCGAAGTCCTCACTGGCTGTGAAGGGGCGCAGATCGTCAATCATTTGTCCTTCGCCCAGCCAGTCCTGCGCGACCTGACGGGCGAACGCTGTCTGCTCGGGATCATTGATCAACACCGGATGACAATGCTGATAGTCGATATGGGCCTGTGCGCCGAAACTGGCGGCCTGGCCCTCGACCAGCTCGGTAATTCTGAGCTCGAGTAGCCGGCGAACTTCAGGGGTCAACGCTCGCACGCTCAGACTCATTTCGGCGAACACGGGAATGACATTCGAAGCGCTTCCGGCATGTATGGAACCCACCGTGATAATTGCCATGTCCTGCGGGTTGACGTTGCGCGACACAATGCTTTGCAAGGCGATTACGATCGAGGCGCACACCACCACCGGATCGATGGCCTTGTGCGGCACCGCGCCGTGGCCGCCGTGGCCGATGATTTTGATCGTCACCGTATCGGCAGACGCCATGAACGGGCCGCTGTAAAACCCCAGATGCCCGACGGGATAACCCGGTACGTTGTGCATGGCAAACACCGCATCACACGGGAACCGTTCGAGCAGGCCGTCTTCAAGCATTTTCCTGGCACCGCCCAGCCCTTCTTCGGCCGGCTGGAAAATCAGATGCAATGTGCCGTTGAACGCCCGGGTTTGTGCCAGGTATCGAGCGGCCGCCAACAGGGTTGCGGTATGCCCATCGTGGCCGCAGGCATGCATCACACCGTCAATCCGGCTGGCATACGGCAGGCCGGTGGTTTCCTGAATCGGCAGTGCATCCATGTCGGCGCGCAAGCCAACGGAGCGCCCCTCACCGTTTTTCAGCGTCGCGACAACCCCGGTCCGGCCCACACCGGTGCTGACCTCAAACCCCCACTGCGTCAAACACTGAGCAACCCGCTCACTGGTGGCGAATTCCTCGAAGCCCAACTCGGGGTGCGCGTGAATGCTGTGCCGCAAAGCGATCATTTCATCCTGGATCGCTGCAATACCAGGCAAGACAGGGCCGGCGTTCATTGTTGTATTCCCTCGATAGGTCTGGGCGGCTGTTGGGGTCGATCTTAGGGAACGGAATCCGGGCTGGGGAGACGCAGTTTGGTTATGATGACAACCATTGGTTGTCGTCACGGTGAGCATATGAAACTGCATCAACTACAAGCACTGATCGCCAGCGCCGAAACCGGCAGCATCCGCGCGGCCGCTCGCTCGCTGGATATGTCCCAGGCCGCGGTAACCAAAGCACTTCGCGAACTGGAAACCAGCCAGCAGTTGCCGCTGTTCACCCGAACGCCCAACGGTCTGAACTTCACGGAGTACGGCAAAGTGCTGCTGACTCACGCCCGGCTCGTGATCAAGCAACTCGAACATGCGCAGACAGAGCTTGATCACCTGCGAGGCAAGGCTCAGGGGCGGCTCTGTGTCGGGATCACGCCATGGATTGCCTTGACCTTCTTGCCCGAAGTGGTGCTGGCCTTTCGGGAGCGAATGCCGGAAATCCGGCTGGAACTGTTCGAAAGCCTGATGGCCGTGGCCCAACCGCTGCTGCGCGATGGCAGCATGGATTTTGCGATCGGCCAGCTTCACCCGGCACAATCAACCCAGGAATTTGCCTGCGAAACCCTGCTCGATTACCAAACGTCGGTGTTGGTCCGCCAGGGCCATGCACAACAGAATGCTCGATCGATCCATGAGCTGCTGGAGCAGAACTGGACCTTGAACTATGCACCGGACGGTCACGATGGGCTGATGCAGGAGTTGTTCTGGAAACACGGAGCACAAATTGATGAGAGCCGAATCGTCCGCGCCCATTCACTGGCGATCCTGCAGATGATGGTCGAGCGGGCCGACATGTGCACCTGGGGGCCCTCCATCGTGAGTATCGCCCCGCCCTTTCTCGGCCGAGTGGTTTCCCTGGGACTGACCGAACAATTCGAACCCAGGCAGTTGAGCATCGTGACACGCCGCAACGGCGCGCTGAGCAATCCGGCACTGTGCTTCACCGATTGCCTGTTACAGGTCATTCGGCGTCACGCCCGCTCGGCCAAAAAGGAAGACCGACAACTCTTTGAAACGCTGCACCTGCGGGTTTGAGAAGGATCAGGCGCGCGTCTGTTTCAATGCCTCAAGCCAGGCCGGATTCAATTGCGTCTGCTCAGTATCGATGCCCAGTGCTTGCATCCGCGCCGCGTGTTGATCCATCTCGCGGGCCAGCTGACTATGGTCGCTGGAGTTGCCGTCCAACTGGTGCATCTGGCTCAGCCCCAAGTGATAAAAGCGCAGCAGTTTCATGGCGGCAGGGTCGCCCTGCTCCACCGCCGCCGTCACCTGGTGCATGACGTTGGTGACGCTCATCAGGCTGCGCTTGAGCTGCCAACCATAGACCGCTGGCGCCATCCACTCCTGGCTCCAGAACTTGCCGCGCATCAGCGCCACCGTCAGCAACAACGCGGCAAACACACCGCCCACGTTGAACCGCAGATTATCGCCGCCGGGTTCACCGAACAACGTCACCGCCGCCGTCGACAGCACCATCGCCAGCGCCAGGAACATCAGGGCGATGATCACCGTGCTGCGCCGCGTCTGGCGTCGATAGGTTTCGGCATTCATTGGCTGGATTTCGAACATCGCGACGGGGTTCCTTGCATCGATGGTAAAAGGCGCTGTGACAAAAAGACTGCGAGGCATTATCGCCTCCCCGAAGGATTTAGCTATGCTGGAGCTCCTTTTCATCTTTTCATCGTCAAACGGGAGCATGGCGATACAGCGCAGTTCGTGCCATCTTCATCATGGATACACACTATTCGGATGCCATGCGCCGTTGCTGGCGGGTGACATCGTTTTAAGGATCTTTGAATGACCCAACGACATGTAATCAACGCCTCGGTCAGCCCTAAAGGCAGCCTGGAAACGCTCTCCCAGCGTGAAGTACAGCAACTGAGCGAAGCTTCATCCGGCATCACCTACACCCTCTTCCGCCAGTGCGCCCTGGCCATCCTCAATACCGGCGCCCACGTTGATAACGCCAAGACCATTCTGGAAGCCTACAAAGACTTCGAAATCCGCATTCACCAGCAAGACCGTGGCGTACGCCTGGAACTGCTGAACGCCCCCGCCGACGCTTTCGTCGATGGCGAAATGATCGCCAGCACCCGTGAAATGCTCTTTAGCGCCCTGCGCGACATCGTCTACACAGAAAACGAACTCGACGCCTTGAGCATCGACCTGAGCACCTCCCAGGGCATCAGCGACTACGTCTTCCACCTGCTGCGCAACGCCCGCACCCTGCGCCCCGGCGTCGAGCCGAAAATCGTGGTGTGCTGGGGCGGCCACTCGATCAACACCGAAGAATACAAATACACCAAGAAAGTCGGCCACGAACTCGGCCTGCGCAGCCTGGACATCTGCACCGGTTGTGGCCCTGGCGTGATGAAAGGCCCGATGAAAGGCGCGACCATCGCCCATGCCAAGCAACGCATCCACGGCGGTCGCTACCTCGGTTTGACTGAACCTGGGATCATCGCCGCCGAGGCGCCGAACCCGATCGTCAACGAACTGGTGATCCTGCCGGACATCGAGAAACGCCTGGAAGCGTTCGTGCGGGTTGGCCACGGCATCATCATTTTCCCCGGCGGCGCGGGCACGGCCGAAGAGTTCTTGTACCTGCTCGGCATCCTGATGCACCCGGACAACCAGGACCTGCCGTTCCCGGTGGTCCTTACCGGGCCGAAAAGCGCCGCACCGTATCTGGAGCAACTGCACGCCTTCGTCGGCGCAACCCTCGGTGAAGAAGCGCAGCAGCACTACGAGATCATCATCGACGACCCGGCCGAAGTAGCGCGGCAGATGACTCAGGGCCTCAAAGCGGTCAAACAGTTCCGCCGTGAGCGCAACGACGCGTTCCATTTCAACTGGCTGCTGAAGATCGACGAAGGCTTCCAGCGCCCGTTCGACCCGACCCACGCCAACATGGCCAACCTGCAACTGAGCCGCAACCTGCCGCCCCACGAACTGGCCGCCAACCTGCGCCGCGCGTTCTCCGGCATCGTCGCCGGCAACGTCAAGGACAAGGGCATCCGCCTGATCGAAGAACACGGGCCGTACCAGATTCGCGGTGATGCCGAGGTCTTGCAGCCGCTGGACCACTTGCTCAAAGCCTTCGTTGCCCAGCACCGGATGAAACTGCCAGGCGGCGCGGCGTATGTGCCGTGTTACCAAGTAGTGGCTTGATACGCAAAACCCTGTGGAAGCGGGCGTGAGTTGCCGTTTAAACCACCGGAAACAAGAAACCCCGCGTGATGCGGGGTTTCTTGCATTTAAGGGGCTCAGTCAGGAACCCATTGTGGCGAGGGGGCTTGCCCCCGTTGGGTTGCGAAGCGACCCCAAAACCTGCAACTGCATGTTTTCAGATACACCGCATATACCGGTTTTGCGACGGCTGCGCCGCCGAACGGGGGCAAGCCCCCTCGCCACAACAAGCCCCTTTGCCACAGATTCTGGCTAGCCCTGCGGATCGAGGTTATCCAGCACCCGGTTCACCGCCAACTCCCCAAGCATGACCACCGATTGAATCCCCAGCATCACATTGCGATGTGGCATGTCCATCAGTCCGGCGAACTCACTGAGCATCATGCTCGCTGACGCCAGGGATTCGCAGGCGTTAACCAACAGGGTTTCGTTATCGACCTTCTCACCCACATGGTAAATGGTGCTGGGTTTGCGCTTGGTGGCTTTGGGGATGGGTGGTTTGAGGTAGTGGTCGAGGGCGCGGTCGGCGGCTTCGTGGAGTTTTTTGGAATCGAGGGATTCGTAGGGGGATGTTGGATCGGTTTCTGGTGGATTCGGTGTTGGTTTGAACATGTGAAGCTCCTTGATGAGTGAAGCTACCGCCGTTCGCGGTCAAACGAACAAGGTGGCAGCTGTACGCGGGTTGACCGACCGGACATCAAGGAATCCGGCACACCGAAGTGTCCCACGCACAGCCACCGCGACACGATATTTCAGGCAATGCCTGAAAAGGTCTTGGACGCTGGCGCGCCTTGATTTGTTCGGACGGTCAAATCCGATCGCTGATTGGTCAGCGACCCGGAAACGATAGAACCCGGCCTCAAGGCGCACAAGCCGGCGGATTCTGGCGTAGTCGTAGGCAGCGGCGCAAGGCTGTGTAGCCTGAGTGAGTATCTGGAAGTGTCGTTTAAACAATGCTTGTTTAGCGGTCTGATACCCAGCCTTGTGATGGCTGTACCGGCCTCATCGCGGGCAAGCCCGCTCCCACAGGTGTCTGCTTTGACCAAAGGATTTGTGAACGACAGCGATCACTGTGGGAGCAGAAAACAAAGGAAAACAAAGGGGACAGATTTATTTTCTGACCACTACGCGCGAAGCAAACATCTGGCCGGCGTCCCCTTTCCCACGTTTTTGCTCACCCATCAAAAAAGAATCGTGGTCTACCCCCTATGTCCCATCAAGTCTCATGACGCGGGCGTAGCGTTAATATCAAAATCACCTTGCTCATTTATTTCCGCATCCGCCTTCAATATCTCAAAGTCACAACGACCTTTATTCAATCGAATTTTTATCTCATATAGCCCATTTGCATGAGGACTAACGAACTCAACCTGAAGAGCGTAATCTCCGTCGACCAACTCCAAAGACAAAACATCCGAGATACTACCGACTTCAATATTGCGATTATTTACCGTGAATGGCACTTTGAAAGCCCGCACCACATCTGCACTCAGCTTTGGCACTTCCTCATTAATAAAGAGATCAATCTTATGATCACCCTCATCAACCAACGCTCTAAAAGAAGCACTACCTACTCTCCAAGAAAATCCTTGCGTATAGCTTCGATCGCTCCAATCGTTATACGGCTGATCAAGCGAGCTTAGGAATACGCAAAATTGTGAGTACGATAAATATACATTCACTTCAAACTTAGCCATCAGTCCACCACCTTAATCCTGACTTTCTCTCCATCAGACAACCCGCGACATGCACTCCCTATGCATGCACCAGCCCCATATTATCCTTCGGACTTATAGGTCTAACACTCGCTCCCGCCCCACCTTCCTTAAACATAAGCATTAGGGGACAGACCACGCTTTTGCTTACCATCAAAAAAATCGTGGTCTGTCCCCTATTCCCACGTATTCCCACGAATTCCGACACCTGATTTTATAGTAAACTCAACTTTATACAAACTCCAGAAACAAAGGGAGAAACAAAGGGGACAGATTTATTTTCTGACCACTACGCCCGAAGCAAACAAATAAACCCGCCCCCTTTTCCCGCCCTAGAACACTAAAACACTCACACTACACCAGATCTCATCAAAGCAACTTTCCACAACCCACCAAAACCATCAAACTCTAAACTTAAATCATAACCATTGTAGCTATATTTCACCCAAGGACTTATATAACCAATTAGCGGATCCTTTTTCCCTTCCACTCTCTTCGTTGCCGGGCCTAGCTCATCCGAAATTCTTCTATCGGTCCATTTTTGTGCCGACTGGCTAAGTATTTCACCCCTGTAAGCGGAATAACCCTCATGCTTTTGCACAAAAAAATGAACATGATTCAACTTCTCAGCGCGAAAGCCAAACTCCAATCCTAGCTTCATAAATTTATAGAATCGAGTCTTCCCTAAGGGATCGTTATAAGCATCTGGAGCTTCCAAAATAATTGGAGTCTCCGAAAACCTACTGAAAAACTGACGAACACACTCACTTTCACTCTTGCCGAGAGCATCGATAAATTCAGCCCACGTCACCATTAGTCAATTACTCCAATCTAGAAACAAGGTGAGAGATTTATTTTCTGACCACTACGCCCGAAGCAAACAAACAAATCCGTCCCCTTTCCCGTCTGTCCCCTTTCCCGAAAACTACAACTCAATAAAACCAAAAGCCTGACGAAACTCTTGCTCTATAGTAGGGCTGCATCTAACTTCTCCAGCGCCTCATCTACCGACAAAGGCATATCGTAAGGCTTCATCCCGCGACGAACAGCTATGCCATACAGTGCATACTCCTCATCATCACTATGTTCCCAATAAGGTACGCTTCCGATGATTTGGTAGATTTTAAAAATCTCACCATCAAACTCCATGAGATCATACAAAAAATATGGCGCGCGGATTTCAACAAACTGCGCCCCACCATTAAGCGTAAAGTTCTGCTCGTTAAATGGAGTACGATCAGGGGTTAAGCCTTTTGCACCAACTAACTAGGGCACCGACCAGATCAAAATATTGCCACTACCCCTCGATTGACCTCTTCGCCAAAATCATTGACTCCAAGAAACCAGCCAGCGGAATCTTTAGAACTGAGTTATTCAAGTCAGCAAACACCTCAAGCTCTAACTTATCCACTCCTTGGTCCTGATTAATTTGAGCCACCGACTCTCCCTTATATTGAATTTCAATAGTCAACTTCTCATAGCGACTATCGCTGAATCCCAAAATCTCAAAGTCAGGATTGCTGTCAAGTTTCATAGCTGCACCTTCGGATCTAAGAAGCCAGAGAATGTGCCATCACTGTTGAACCGTAGCCCTCTACCATCCGGCGCTCTCACCTCTAGCCCACCCCGACTAAAATTTTTATAGGTTGCGTCAGGATGTTTGAGAATTTCATTAACAATTCCTTGAGCGGTAGCGTTTTGCTTTTCAATCCCACCTGAAAGCTTAGGGAATGTTCCGGTTGAGCGCTGCCCAGATGCATGTTTTGTCAGGGCTCTAGCGGACTCTGTCAGACCCTCCTTATTAAAAGCATTAGGGGACAGACCACGCTTTTGCTTACCATCAAAAAAATCGTGGTCTGTCCCCTATTCCCCTTCCGTGGCAAACGATGCGCCACGAGTAGTGCCTTCAGTTCGAGCAGGTACTTCCTGTGTGTAATAACGAATTCGCCCATCAGGGAGTGTCCTCGTGACAGCGGCTGTCTGTTGTGCTTTCTGCAACCCTGAAAGCTTTGCCCTTAAAGCAGCTTGAGCATTAACATTTGCTGCCTCACTTGTTGCAGTGGTTCCTTTTGCACCAACTGAACTTTAAATATTTTACAGCTAACAATTTTCTATTATTTTTGGATTTTTAGGTCCACCCCATACTATCTTTCGATAAAACCCAGTCAGCATTTTTTGATCTCTTAAAAACTCAAACACGTCGGCGGGACACCAATCTGGACCACCGGAAAAGCAAACTCCCTCATCTCGTAATTTTGCGAATAGCCTTATCTTAAAGTCTTGATCGGGAGCAATTAATGATAGTGTTTTTTGTTCTTTGTCTGGCACTACGACAAACCCAAGGCCTACTAGTAGCTCAACCACACTATCATCTATTACCTTTACTACTATTTCCGATAACGCTCCTTCAGAAACAAAGGCTTTCGTAATAGATTTCACAGAACTCATTTCACTATCACCGTAGTAATGGTTTTCACTTTCGCTGAATCAATCGTCGGAATTGATTCAATAACCATCTCCGGGCCACCTCCTGGAAGATGCTGACCTGCACCTTGAAAGTATTCATTTCCCTGCAGAGGGCTATTCGGAGACATTTCTGTAATTCCATCCACTTGGCGCACCTTGAATCCATTACCCATAGAACCCGGTTGCAACCCCATTGCCTGCTCAAGCTGAGTTGCCTGCGACCTAGTTATCACCGTCTCTCCTCCTATATTCAGCGGCCCGGTAATACTAGAAATTGCCTCTCTATCAGTTATATAAGTTCCGTTACGACCAATGGTCGGATAGCTATCCCAACCAATGGGGCTCGCATTGAAACCTTGATTTTCTTCAAGCATAGCAGCCTGACGTTGGCGTGCTGCTTGGACAGGGTCTAGAGCGCCAACTATTTCCCCTTTTGCTCCCGCAATCTTCGCCTCAGCCGCCACCAACTCCGCCAGATTACCCCCAGCCTTCGGCCTCAGTCCACCCTCGGCGGTTTCGTAATAAAAGACACCATCAGAGCCGACGACTTCAGTATTACCGGTCCTGGTATTAACGACCCGACGATAGCCATCCGGCAGAACCCCCGTCTCGTTAAATGCCGCTCCTGCTGAACTACCCTCACGATAACCCGCTGGAAGTACAACATTGTCAGCGGCTTTAACGACCGCACTCTCCGCCCCCAACTTGGCCAGCGTCTTAACCCGGTTCACCGGAAGGAAGTTCAATGCAAATTCAACATCGCTTTGCGCACGGATCGCGGCGCTGGCGGCGGTGTTGCCCTGCATGTCGTACAGGCTTGCCAACGCCGCTTTGGTTTGGCTCGCCTCGACGCTGCTCATCAACGAGTCCAGCGGATGTTTGGTCAGCCCGACCAGGCCATTGGCGATTTGTTCGCTGCCTTGCACCGGGTTGCTCAGCAAGGCCCACGCCGAACCCGCCGCCTCGGACAATGCCTTTCCCGTGCCTTGGGCGCTGCCGGTTACCGTGCCCCAATCTGTCAGGCCCGGGCTGACAGCCAGGTTCTTGCGGTAGAAGTTGGCGTATTCACCACTGAGATCACCCGCGTAGAAGCCCTGCAGGTTGACGACGTTGATAGAGTTGTCCGCGTACTGCGCCGCATGGGTGCTGCTGTAGTTGGCGATTAACGCGGCGGTTTCGGTGGGGGTGTAGGTTTTCTCGGGACCGGTTGCCGGAATATCCGTCGCTGCTGCGGGTGCGTACGTGGCGCCCAGCGGTGCCAGCGCGATGCCCAAATGCTTCACCGTCAGGGCATCGGGCGCGGCACCTTGGCCACTCAGCACGCCGTTCCAATCTTTGTCGGTGTAATAAACCAGCGCTTTGGCCAGGCGTCTTTCCGCTTCTGCAGGGCTGAGTCCGGCTTCCTTCGCCAGACTGTCAGCCTGTTTCTTCAGAAGCGGAATTTCGTCTGGATGAAGTTGGCGGTTGTACTGATCGGCCATCAGCGAAACCCAGGCCGCTTTCTCAACGTCTTTACCAGCAAGACCGGCGGCGGTCAGGCCGACGATTTGTGCGGCGGCCTCGCGATATTCCGGCTGCTTGCTGAAGACATCATTCAAGGCGCCAGCCATGGCCTGGCTGGCACCGGCGGCCACCGCACCGGTCGCGAAGTCGCCGCCCGTGGCTGAGGACATCGCGCCACCCATCATGGCGTGCAGCGCGGTTCTTCCGGCGCCACCCTCGGCCCACAGTGCCATGCCGACCGAGTCTTTATTGGCCGCAGCTTTGAGGTACTCTTTTTGGGCGAAGCTGCCGACCTGGCTGAACCCCACCGCCGCGGCAACGGTCCCGGCCTGGGTCACAAGTTCATCGACCAGGTTGTCGCCCAGGCTGCCACCGTTGACCGCGGTTTTGACCACGCCCGAGGTAACGCCTTGTGCGCCGGCATGCACGGCGAAACCACCTATGCCCTCAAGGGTGGATAAGTCGAAACCCTTGGTGATGCTGTTGTAAGGCTTGGTTGTCCCGCCCAATTTCGGGTCGATCACGCCGGTGGTAAACCCTGCGACCATCCCGGAAATGGCAGCATTTTTCAGGCTGTCGCTGCTGAACGTATCTTTAACAGCCGCGCCCAGATTGCCCTTGTTGTTGATTACGCTGACAGCACCCGTACTGGCCATGGACGTCATCGCCGCCGTCGCAATGACGTTACCCCAGCCTGCCCCAACATAGGTCGCCCCGGCGGCCACGGCCTCGGCCGTCGTCGCCGCCGCCATCGCGGAGGCAGTGCCAGCCTGAGCCCCCGCCGCCGCGCCCGCCAGGCCACTGGCCGCACCTGCGGTGAGGATCGTCACGACGATGATGATCGCCAGCATCGCGCCCTGGCCCAGGCTGGAGTGGCTGTACTTGAAGGAGTCATGCACCTCCTTCACCTGGCGCCAGTCCACGTCGCCGCGTTTTTCCGCTTCCTTGATCCAGGCCAGTTGCGGGTCAGCCTTGACCATCGCATCGATGGTCTGGCTGACGGTGTTTTGATTGATCTGTTTGATGTCGATTTTCAGCCCATCGACAGCCCGAACGGCCAAGGCACCCTGGGCAACCAGCGTGCTCTGACGCAACGTTTCATCGGTATTGCCCTTGCCCTTGGAGCTGGTCCAGGCCAGGTCGCTCTTGCTCTTGGTGTGGCTTTCGTCGTGGTAGTCCTTGACCCCCTCAAACGTGATGGCGCCGCCACTTTCAAGGATCAGGTCTTTGCCACTGTTGAGCTTGGCAACCTGGTAGCGCTGATCACCGGCACTGGCGAGGGTGAGATTGCCGCCGGTGTTGATTTCGGTACCCACATGGGTGATCTGCGTCACCTCATCGCGCTGAGCCTTCTTCGCCCCCCAGTTCCCCTTCTCCTTCATGTCATACAGCGTGTGCGTGCTGTTCTGCGCCGCCAGCAGGTTCAGCTTGTTGCCGCTGTACAGATACGCTTCGTTGCCGGCGATGATCTTGCTGGCGATGAGGTTGGTGTCGCGAGCCGCCTGGGCGTTGAAGTTATTGCCCGCGCTTAGGATGCTGGCGACCTGGGTGGTGCGGTCGTTTTCTTCGGTGATGCGTTTTTTGCCGTCCTTGGTTTTGCTCTCGACGTTGTGAATGTCGTCAGCAGAGGTCACGTTGAAGTCTTGGCCGGCCTTGATGTTCAGGTTGTTCCCGGCCTTGACTTGGCTGGCAATGACATTGACGTCGCGGCCCGCATCCACGGTCAGGTTGCCGCCGACAGTAACGGTCGCGGCGAGGTTTTTCACATCAGTGGTGATGCTCGACTTGTGGCCGCCGTCGCTGAATTCATGCTTCTCGCTGGCGTCGGTTTTGGCCGCCAGGTTGATGTCCCGGCCCGCCGTCAGGGTCGCGTTGCCGCCACTGCTTATTGCGCCGTGGCTGGTCAGGTCGCGGCCGGTCACAACGGCCAGGTTTTCCCGGGCGCTGATGCGGCTGCCCGCGTCGGTCAGGGTGCGCATGCCGGCGCCGTCGCGAACCCGGATTGCGGTGCGGTCGTTGATGATGTCGCCCCTGAGCGCGACAAGGCTGACCTGGCTGGCGCGGATCTCGCCGGCCATGGCGTTGCGAATGCTGTCTTGCGCCAGCATTTGCAGGTCGTTGCCGGCCTCGACCAGCCCGCCCTGATAGACGCTGCCGGCGCTTTGGATGTTGAGGTTGTTGCTGGCGCGCAGTGTGCCGACGTTGATCAGATCGCCGCCGGTGAACAGGTTCAGGTCACGGCCCTGGACCAGGCTGCTGCCACGTACGTTGCGGGTGGAGGTCTGGGCCAGGTACAGCACTGGCACGAGGACTTTTTGCCCGTCGACGATGCGATTTTCCATCCAGACGATGTCATGGGTCAGCGCGCTGACTTGCTCACCCGTCAACGAGACGCCAAGGCTTAGACGCAGCGCGTCCTTGCTGGCGAGGGCGTTGTCCATCAAGTAACGGTATTGCTCATAATCGCTGGTCAAGCCGCTGGCGAGAAAACGCTGGCCAGTCTGCGCCAGCACCGCATCGCGAATCAGGCGCTGCTCGTACAGGCCATCACCGAGTCGGCGCCAATTGCCGTCGGCGTTGACGTTCAACTGCTTGAGCAGGTAGTCCGAACCAAAGAACCGCGACAGGTTCGTGAGGTTCGGGTTGGTTTCGATCATGTAGTGACTGGTCGGATCGGGGTTCTTGATGAACATCCCGTACTCGCCGTTGGGCAGCTGGAAGGTGGGCCCGGACGTAGGGTCCACGGAGATGAACGGGATGCCGCTGTAATCCACCGGTTTAAAGACGCTCTGTACGCTGCTGTCCGTCGCGATACGCTTGCTGGTCACTGCGCCGGCATCGCTCACCTGCGGGTTGAGGTTGATATCGATCCCGCCGACCCCGACACCGGTCTGGTCATCGCCCAGCGTGCCGGTCAGTTGTTCAAGCGTGTTCTGGTGCAGCGTTCCGTTTTGCACGGTGCGCGTGACGTTCAGGTTGACGGTGCCGCCGGCCTGAATCGTCGCGGCGTAGGTCGGCTGAAGATTGTCGGTCCAGACGGTGACGTTGCTTTGCTCCTGGAAGCGGCTGTCACTGGAGCGAGATTTCAGCAACTCGAAGCGGGCATCATCGTAGTTGCCGGCGGCCACGGCCGCGTTGAAGGCCGGGATGTCGACGTACTCCATCTGGTCCCAGTAGCCGGTGGAAATGCGCCCCGGCGTACCGATCTTGATGGTGTTCTGCCCGGTGCGGGTGGACGCGCCCTGATTGAGCAGGTCATCGGCAATGATGGTCAGGTTGTTGTTGGCGGCCAGCAGGCTGTAGCGGTTCTGCACGCTTGAGGCCTGGATGTTGAGGTCTTTGCCGGCAACCAGACGCGCCGAAGCAGAGTCCTTGGTGGCGCGCTCGATGAACGTTTGGCCGATGGTGATCTGGCCGCGTTTGAAGGAGTCATGACCGCCGCAGTGTTGGCCGCACACCCAGTTCAAGGTGCCGCTCACCCGCTCCTGGCTCAGTTCGAATTCGGCCTTGGCGTTTTCCAGCGAGGCGGCATAAAGGCTGATGTTGCCTTCGCTTTCAATCGTCCCGGAGAGGTTGCGCAAGCTTTGCGCCTGACTGTCACCGATACCGGCGAAGCTCAGGTTGCCGACGCTGTAGAGGTCGCCATACCGGTTGAGCAGGCTACTGGCGCGCAGGGTCATGTCACTACCGCTGAACAGCAATGCATCGGCACCGTTGGTGATGCCGCCGGTGGCGGTGAGGTTGACCTTGCCTTGGGCACCCAGTGTGCCGCGGTTGTCGATTTGCGCCGCGTCGATGCGCAGGTTCTGGCGTGCAGTCAGGTAACCGAGGTTATCCAGCGTACCGCTCAGGTTGAGGCGTATGTCGGTGCCCGCGCCCATGCGTCCGCCGTCCTGACTGATGTCATGGGCGGTGATGCCGAGTTTCTTTTGTGCGGATAACCGACCGCTGTTGAGCAGATCGCCCGTAAGGTTCAGCGTGAGGTCGCCGTCGCTGAGCAACTCGCCGCCGTTGTTCAGGCTTTCAAGGTTGAGCACCAGAGCGGTGCTGCTGGCCAGGCGATCGCCGGACCGCAGCGTCAGCGAATCGCTGGTGTACGTCAGCGCCTCGTCGAGCTGTGCACGACCCAGCCCATCCACCGCGCCAAAGTTCCAGTCGCCACTGCCCAGGCCGGTGATCCCGCCACCGGCCCCGGTCAGGCTATCGAGGTGCAGGGTAAATAACCCGGAGTTGGCGTGTTCGAGGGTCCCGCCTCGGTTATCCAGCGAGCGGGATTCAAAACTGAACGATGTGTTGCCCACCTCGATGGTGCCGTTGCGGTTATTGACGGCGCCGTTGAAGTCGACGGTGCTGATGTCGTCTGGCGAGGCGCGAAGCGTACTGGCCTTGTTGCCCAGCGCACGGATCCGCCCCGAAGCGCTGTTATCCAGCGTATCGCCCTGAAGTGTCAGCCAGCTATTGGATTCGATCAGGCCACCCTGGTTGATCAGCGAATCGACGGTCAGCTTCAGTTCGCCCTTCAGGCTGGCGATCATGCCGGCCTTGGTGCCGTCGCGGCGGTTATCGAGATTGCCGGCGGTCACCTCGACGGTGTTGCCCTGGATCGCACCGCCAAGGTTGTCGATGCTGCCCTTGCCGAGCTTCAGGCTGGCAAGCCCTGCGTCGGCGAGGAGCATGCCGCCGTTGTTGACCAGGCGTTGAGCATCAACCTCGATGGTTTTACCGAGCACCGTGCCGGCGCTGTTGTCCAGCCAGCCACCTTGCAGCAAAAGGCCGCCGTCGCTCTGAATGCGCCCTTTGTTATTGAGCAGCTGCGCCTTGATGGCCGCCGGATCGAAAATCAGGCTCATGCCCTGGGCGCCTGCCGCCAGCAGCCCTGCGTTGCGGTTGTCGAGCCCCGAGGCGTTCAGATCAATGCGCTCGCCGACGATTTTCCCGCCGCGGTTGTCAACCTGGCCACCCGGCGCGCGAATGCTGACCTTGGACCCCAGCACGCTGCCGAGCTGGTTATTGAGGCTCGAAGCTTTCAGATCGAGGTCACCTTTGACCGCCAGTAGCCTGCCGCCCTGGTTGATGACCTCCTGGCCCGTGACTGACAGTTTGTTTTGCGCCTGAAGAGTGCCCGAAGTGTTGTCGAACCTGCCGCGGATGTTCACCTGCGCATTGCCGGCGCTGGCAGACAGCAGGCCAGAGCGATTATCCAGCGTGGCGGTATCGACAATGAGGTCGCCAGCGTCGATTTGCCCATTACGGTTATCCAGCTGGCGAGCGGTGATTGTCAGGCTTCCGCCCAGCACCTGGATCAAGCCTTCGCGGTTGTCCAGGCTGTCGAGTTGCAAGGACGCCGCCTGCCCCGCGCCAAAACCGATCACCCCTGCCAGGTTGACGATGGCCGGCGCATTGAGCACCAGCGAGCGGTCACCGACGATTCGCGCGGCGGTGCCCTGGTTGGTCACCCGGGCGCTGGTCAGATCGACCGCCGCGCCCTGAACCACGCCCTGATTGGTCAGGTCTTTGCTCGCACGGATACTCAACGAGCGACTGGCTTCGAGGCTGCCGCTGTTGGTCACCGAGGGGCTGGTGATGCTCAGGTCACCCGTGGTGTTGCGGCTGTTATCGGCTTCAATGCCCGCGGCAATCACGCCGGAGTTACTGAGTTTGTCGGCATTGATGTCGATGCGGTTGCGTGCGGCCAGGCTCTGCCGGTTGACCAGCTCGCCGGGCGTGCGCACATCGACACTGTCGGCGTAAGCCTTGCCGGTCATCTCGACACTTTGCGCGTTGACCCGCAAGGCACCTTGGGCCGATGTCTGCGCCATGCTCAGATGGCCGCCGGCATCGATTTGAATATCGCCGGCACTGGCAGCCATGTTGCCCGCCAGCTTGACCCCGACACCCTGCTCGGTACCCATCAGTTTGATGGTATTGGCATACATCCCGCCCAGCGCCGCCGCATCGATTGCCAGTTGAGGCTTGTCGGCATCACGGGCCGCGCGAGGCGTGGTGGCCAGGCTGTCGGCGTTGACGTTGTTGGCACCGGTGATGACATTCAATTGCCGGGCATGGATGTCTGCGTTGATCTTCGCCGAACGGGTAATCAGGTCGAATTGATCAATGTTGGCCGCATCAAGCCCCATGCCATCGATGGTGATGCTGCCGCCATCCACCTCGAAGTGATCAAGCTTGCCGCTGCCGTCGAGTACAGGCTTGCCGGTGCTGAGGGTCACGCGCGGCGTGTTGATAAAGCCGCAACCGTTACAGCTCACGCCGTAAGGGTTGGCAATGATGACCCGCGCTGACTGGCCTGCCACTTCGATATAGCCGTTGAGCTGGCTGGGACTACCGCCGTTGACTTCGTTGAGGATGGTGCCGGCTGCCCGTCCACCGAGCTGGCTGTTGCCCAGAATGTGGCCACCCAACTGGGTGTTCTGCACCGCGTTTGTCGCGTTGTTGAGGATCACGCCCTGTTGACCGACGTTGTAATCCTTGAACTGGTTGTGCGAAAGCCCGGCGCCGTTGGGCGCGGCAATGTTGATCACCGGTACGCCGTTGCCGGCCTGCCCCAGGCTGGTCTGAGTACCGCCGCTGACGGCGATGCCCTCGGCCTGGGCCCAGATCGGCTGCCAGAACATGACGTTCGCCAGCAGCAATGCCAGCCAGCGTTTGGACATGCCCAGGAAGTGCGTGCGAGGGGCCACGGCAGCCGAAGGCTGGCGGGACAGAAAGGCAAACTGGTGAACGTCCATATTCAAAAATCCCGACGCAACGACAAATTAGTTAGAGAAACAGGTCGACCTGGAAATAGATCGGCGCCTCGCGCTCGGTGAGCACGGTGGGGCGTTCCAGCGAGTGGGCGAAGGTCACGCGAGTGGCGAGGTACTTGCCACGGGCGAAGATCTCCAGAGAGTTGCTGGACATTCGGCCATGCACTTCGCCGTTGTATCGGTCATTGCTGATCACGCCTTGGTCATAGCCGACACTGGTGCCGTACTCGCTCAGGACCGGGCGTAGCCAATCGACGGTCACCGGGCGGGTCCAGCGCAGTTCGTTGCGCCAGTAGCCGCCGCTGTCCCCGGATAAAAACTGGTCTTTGTAGCCACGCACCGATGAGCTGCCACCCAGGCTGATGCGTTGCGGGCTGAACAGCACGTCTTCACTGCGCTGGCCCGTGGCGAGGCTGCTGAACGTGAAGGACTCACCCAGCCAGTTGAACGGCAACAGGTAACTGGCCGTGGCGGTGTACTTTCGATAGCGTGCGTTGGCGGTAAGGTTGCCGGCCGCATCACGACGCTGGTCGTTGCCTTGCGCATCCAGCGCGCCGATGCCCTGCTGCATGCCCAGGTCCAGGTTGACGAACGAATGGCCGATACGCCGACCGTGGTTGATACCCAGCTGGGCTTCGGTAATCCGCTGGCTGCTGTTATCCAGGCGGCTGTCTTCGATGTAGTTGTTGGTGCGCAGGTGGGAGAAGCCGGCATTGATCGAGGTTTTGCTCACCGCATCGCGATGGACGAGGCGCTCGGCGCGCAATTGATGACTCTCGCTGTCGCCGCTCTGGCTGAAGTTGAAACCATTGCCTTGGGCCTGGGAGCGGTATTCGCTCTGGCTGTAGGTATAACTGAAGTTCCACCAGCCCCAAGGCACGTTGTAATAGAGCATGGCGTTTTTCGAGGTTTTCTGGTGATCGCTCACCGCGTCATGGCCGCCGCGCAACATCAACTGGTCGGCCAGCCCCAGCGGGCTGTCCCACTCCAGGCCTGCTCCCCACTGCTGTTCACCGGTGCTTTTCTGACCGTCGTTGTTACGCGACAGGCTGGCACGCCAAGGCTTCTGTGGGGTGTTCTTGACCAGCACGCTACTGCCGCCGACCTGAACGCCGGGGGTCAGTTCCATTTGCGCCTGATTGGAGGGCAAGCGGTTCAACTGATCCACCAGTTGTTCTATTTCACGCAGATTGAGCAATTCACCCGTTTTACCGGGGAAGGTCATGGACAGTTCCCGATCGGAGATATGGCTGTCGTCAGCCCCCTTCAAACCCTCGAGTTTGCCCTCGACTACAAACACACTTAAGTGGCCGCTGGAGAGGTCTTGCTGCGGCAAGTAAGCGCGGCTGGTGATCATGCCCTTGCCGATGTAATGGTCGGTGATGACCTTCAGCAATTCGTTGAGTTGCGAGACGCCCAGGCATTGACCGATATAAGGCTTGAGCAAGCGCTCGCGGTCGGCAGCGGACAGACTGTCGGCGCCCTTGAGTTCGATGTCTTTGATCGGAAAGCAACGTGTATCCACCGGGGCGGCCGGTGTTGCGGGCACTGTTGGCTTGCCCGGCAGTTCCTTGAGTTCTTCCAGTCGACGCTGCTGTTCTTCAATCAGGCGGTTCTGGCGATCGCGGATCAAGTCCTGGTCGCCCGGCGTTGGCAGGCTGGCGCCATAGGCATTGCTCTGCGTACCGATGCCAAACAATAGCGCGCACAGCACCGGCCACATCCGTGGGGAGATAAACATAACGCTCCATGTCATAAGTGCTGAGGGCGCAGATTGATGCCCGCAGAGGAAGGGTCGTAGTCACCCTGAAATTGATGTCAGAAATACTGGCCAAGTGACAACAGCCATCATTGGCGTGAAACAGACCGCACACATTTTGAAAGATTCAGCCGACAGGAAAATTATTATCAGCTGCGTCAGAGCCACTGAACGACGCGACGGGCTCGATGGCGTCTTCGGTGCAGTCATTCAAGATTGGACGGGATAAGCACCAAAGCCCTTGCATTGCACATGGGTGGCGAGGGGGCTGCTGTGAACCGATTTTTTACGAACATCGCAGATCAAACAGGTGCAAGCGAACCTGCTCGCGACAAGGCC
This sequence comes from Pseudomonas sp. 008, assembly GCF_016861935.1. Lineage (NCBI taxonomy): Bacteria > Pseudomonadati > Pseudomonadota > Gammaproteobacteria > Pseudomonadales > Pseudomonadaceae > Pseudomonas > Pseudomonas sp. 008. The sequence continues at coordinate 106,535 of NZ_BOMA01000018.1, forward strand.
CAAAAGCCCCCCCTCCAACTCTCGATCAATCCGCCAACCGCGCCGCAAGAGATTTGGCCTGGCTCGCCACGTCGGTCACCGCTGTACTCTCCCACCACATGCCGCGCAACGGCGGCCCCATGGCGAACAAACGGCTGGCGACCTGCCCGTCGGCACCCAGTACCGCGCCATCCACCGCCGCGGCAATGCCCAGCGCCAATGGCCCCGGCCGTACCAGCCCGCGAGCGAGCAATTGCTGGGGCAACGGCCGCGCCACCCGGCGCCAGTCGTATTCGATGCCGCTGGAGTTGATCAGCGCCGCGCCATGCACCACGCAGGTTTGCGCCTCACCACGACGACGAATGCGGATGCTGACCTCACCGTCCGACGCAGGCTCGAGCCCCTTGAACGATGCGGCATGAATCCGCAACCGCCCTTCCCCATGCAGCCGCGCCACCAACTCGGCACTCAACGGCGGCGAGCGATGGTGATGGCTTTCCCACCATGGCCGTACATGCCGCACAAATTGCCGGCGTTGCCGATCCGTCGCCTGACTCCACAACCGTCCGATGTGGGCCCGCACCGTGTCCAGCGGCGCTTGCCAGTCGATGCCTTGAGCAATGGCATCGCGACAATGCCGGCGCAGTTCGCGCACCAACTGACGTGGTGTGCGAATACTGTGGTCCTCGGCGAGAAAATCCACCCACGCCGGCGGTTGTCGGCGCACATGCGGCAGCAAACCATGACGGGAGAACACTTCGATCGGCCCACGATGCCCGGCCTGCTCCAGCGACACCACGGCATCGACCATGGTCAGCCCCGAGCCGATGATCAGCACCGTCGACTGCGGGTCGAGCTGACGCATGGCGGCCACATCCCACGGGTCGAGTGCAGCCGCATTCAAACCGCTGGACTCGGTCTGCGGCGTGCGTGCTGCCGGGAACATGCCGGTAGCGAGCACCGCGAATGCGCCTTGCAGATGCTGGCCATCGTTCAAGGTCAGTTGCACAGAGTCGGCAGAGGTCTGCAGGTCCACCACTTCGGCCCGCACATGCTCGACACTCGAACCCTTCAACACGCCCACCGCCTGCGCTTCGGCCAGGCGCTGTTGCACATAAACGCCGAACAGCCCGCGCGGCGGAAACAGTTCACTGACCGGCACATGCTGCTGATCCGACTCCGGCCAGCCACCGGCGGCGATGTGTTCGGTCAGCCATTGGGTCAGGTCATCGGCGTTGTCCGGGTCGACGCTCATACGCGCCGCGTTACCGTTGAGCGTATGGCCCAGCTCCACCGCGCTATAGGCTTCGCCACGGCCCAGTTCTGCTCGCGGCTCGATCACCAGAATCCGGCGCTGACCGGGCAACCGCAACAACTGCGCCGCCAGCATCGCGCCGCTCAAGCCGCCGCCAATGATCAGGATGTCAGCGTGACGGATGGCGTTTGGGGTGTCAGTCATGGCGTTCTCACTGGTCACTGTTTACCTAGATAGAAGTCGTGCAGATCGCCCCGTGCCAGTAACTCATCGGTGGCACCGGACAGCACCACGCGACCGGTATCGAGGACGTAGGCCTGTGAGGCGTACTTGAGTGCCACGTTAATATTTTGCTCGGCAATCGGGAAGCTCACCTGCTCGTCTCGATTGAGTTGCGCGACGATGTCGAAAATTTCCTGGACGATAATAGGCGCCAAACCCATGGAAGGCTCATCGAGCAGTACCAAAGTAGGACGAGTCATCAACGCGTGGCCGATGGCGACCATTTGCTGTTCGCCACCGGAAGTCAGCCCGGCCTGGGTTTTGCGTTTGGTTTTCAGGCGTGGAAACCAGGCGTAGATGCGCTCCAGATCCGCCGCCAGGTCCTTGCGGCTCAGACCGCGAACGAAGCTACCACTGCGCAGGATGTCCCCCACCGTCAGTTGCGCGAATACGTACCGGTCCTCCAGGACATGCACCATGCCCTGGCGCACGCGAACACTCGGATCGCCCCCCACAGTATCGCGGCCGAGAAACTTGATCGTTCGGCGATTGGCAGGCGTCACTCGCGGTCGCGGAGGCTGGCCTCGATGGCAAAGTGTGCGGCGAGCTGAGCTTGTGAGCGACGGCGATGGCTTCGGCGTCCGAGTGGATGACGTGGGCGGTGCGAGGGGATTGGGCAGAGGCTGTCATGGGCCGACTCCGTGGTTCCGGGTGAGTACCCAGAGCCTGTTGCAGAAGTCATGCCTGAAAAGGAATTGCGTAATTTCAACAGGTTACCGAACTGCCCTGAGAGGTTTCCCCTACAGAAAGACAGCAAACTGTTTGATAGCTGTTGATAGGCGGACAGTAGTGCCTGGCAATATTCAATCTACGAAAAGCCGATCCAGATGACGCAATAACAAATCGACACTCGCCAGACAGAATCTGTCATCAGGCCCATTGTTAAGTGCTGGATCGGCGAAGGGTGCAGCCAATCGCCTATGGGGCGATCAGTCTTTCAATTCATAAATCGTCTCTGGTGAAAAAAACCTGTTCGCACCTCGAGTCAACGAATAACTGGCAACTGCTGAATCCCCCTGAGAAAACGATCGGCCCTCTACGTTGAAATTCAGTGGCTTACCCAGGTTAACCTCGTTAAATACCAATTCAGTAGACCATGTGCCGTAAGCCTTTAGCTGAACGTTTAGTGTGTCGCCGGCCTTGGCCTGCGAAATAACAGGCACTTGGAGCGTGCCGCCATTCACTACCGCTTCTCTGTAAATAACCGCCCCTTCTGCCTGAAGGATAGTGGAAGCCGGCAATTCCGGATCAATTAGGATTTCTTTCAGTTCATAAGTCATACCTAAACTCTCCCTACTTTGGGTAGCATCATCGCCGCGATTGGCAATGACCATTGTGAGTACATCAGTGCGCTTCTATTGGGCGCCCGCCCACAGGACTTGTCTACTGTCAGAACTAGCAGGTCTGTACAACTTATAGAGATCGCATCAGGCCTGAAATCAAATCACCACATTACGCACAAACTGTGCTGCCACATCTCTATCATTACGATAGGAATGCGGTTGATGACTGGCAAACATGAAGAACTCACCCGTGATAATTCCATGCGGCTAATCGCCCAGCATCAACGTCAGGCAGCCTGCGAACAGGTGGCGGCCGTAACTGTGACTGAGCTGAAGACCAAGGTAAGGGGTTGCGGCACCTGCGGAAGAGTTGGAGCGGGAGACACAGCGTCAGGACACAACATTTGTAGCGCGCCAGCTCAATTGCCTTCGCGGGCTTGTCCGCGATGGCGTCTAGGCAGACACCATTCTCCTGGTGCGATAACCCCGCCAAAACTCGATAACCACTCCTCGGATGAATCTCCGGCAATCGCAGGTGTGGGCCGCCTCCGGGACTTTGATGAATACAGGGCTTTTGCAGGAGTTGTGCCAAAAGTACACGTTTCGATATTTTAATAGTTTACGAGCAAACTCTTACAACACTCGCCTGTAAGAACAGGACAAATGATTCTTTCACTATTGATGAGCGAACAGCAAACAATAAAAAAGCCAATCCAAAAGACTCAAACTCTGAATCAGGCATCGGATCGGCAAACAACGCTTTAACGGTTGAGTCAATCTTTCAGCTCATATTCTGCCGGAGGAGAAAAGTATTCATTTCCCCCCTGTACAAAAATATAGTCCGCGACAATCGTATGACCTTCCGAAAAAACCTCATACAAAATACTGAACTCAAGAGGCTTACCGAGATTCACATCATTGTATGTCACAGATGCAAAAAACTTCCCATTTCCAGCGACGAAAACGTACAAATTGTCACCAACTTTAGCCTCTTCAATCGCTGGCACACGGAGGGTTCCTCCATTCTTTACATCAGTTCTCGAAATCACCCCATCCTTCGCTTGGAGGATGGAGGCTGGTGACAGGTTCGCTTTAGGAACTACTCGTTTTAATTCATACGCCATATCCAACTCTCCCTAGTTCGAATCAACGTCATCGCCTTACGCGACAATGATTGTTGCAGCACCTAACAGCGCTGTTCCGATTTGGCCTTCGAACGAGGTGAATGTCTACTGTCAGAAACAACAGGTATGGGCTCATTTCCGATGAGCGGTGATTAACGGTCAGATCACCACATTACGCACAAACCGCGCCGCCACGTCCCCATCATTGCGATAAGAATGCGGTTGATGACTGGCAAACATAAAGAACTCGCCAGCCGCAATTTTCTGCGGCTGACCGCCAAGCATCAGGGTCAGGCAACCTTCGAACACATAAAGCTGTTCGCTGTAGCCTTCGGCATCCGGCTCCGAGGGGTAATGCTCGCCCGGTTCCAGGCGCCATTCCCACAGCTCTACTTCGCGGGTGGCGGTGGCTTTGGCCAGCAGCACCGCTTTACTGCCCGGGATCGTACCGGCCCAGGCCAATTCGTTGATGCGGCTCGGGTCGCGAGCGTCGGGGGCCTGGATCAGGTCGCTGAAGGCCACGTCCAGCGCTTCGGCCACGCGGTCGAGCGTGGTCAGGCTGACGTTCTTCTCGCCAGCCTCGATGGCCACCAGCATCCGGCGGCTGACCCCGGACTTTTCGGCCAGTGCGCTCTGGCTCATGTCGGCGGCGTGGCGCAGGCGTCGCACGTTCAGGCTGACGTGCTGGAGGACCGAAGCCCGTTGGGTGGAATCTTTGTGCACTATATTGCTCACTGGGTAGCGTTGCGCAGTATACTGCCCAACTTCGGGCGCATTGTGCGTCTCCCTCAGATGGCGCGCAAGGTCATGACGTCAATGAACGCTTCTCATACTTCCCCCCGTTTCTCCCGGTTCAGCAAGGCCGAGTGCGTGCTGGTGCTGATTACCATGGTTTGGGGCGGGACCTTTTTGCTGGTGCAGCATGCGATGACCGTCAGCGGGCCAATGTTCTTCGTCGGGCTGCGTTTTGCCGCGGCGGCGAGCCTTGTGGCGCTGTTCTCCTGGCGCCATCTGCGTGAACTGACGCTGTTCGAACTCAAGGCCGGGGCGTTTATCGGCGTGGCGATCATGCTTGGTTACGGCTTGCAGACCGTGGGTTTGCAGAGCATTCCCAGCAGTCAGTCGGCGTTTATTACCGCGCTGTATGTGCCGTTCGTGCCATTGCTGCAATGGCTGGTGCTGGGGCGTCGTCCGGGGTTGATGCCGAGCATCGGGATCATGCTGGCCTTCACCGGTCTGATGTTGCTGTCGGGGCCTTCCGGTGCTTCGTTCAATTTCAGCCCCGGTGAAATCGCCACATTGATCAGTGCCGTGGCGATTGCCGCGGAAATCATTCTGATCAGCACCTATGCCGGCCAGGTCGACGTGCGCCGGGTGACGGTGGTGCAATTGGCAACCACGTCGGTGCTGTCGTTCCTGATGGTGGTGCCGACCCAGGAAGTGATTCCCGACTTCTCGTGGTTGCTGTTGTGCAGCGCTTTGGGATTAGGCGCGGCGAGTGCGGCGATTCAGGTGGCGATGAATTGGGCGCAGAAGAGTGTTTCGCCGACTCGGGCAACGTTGATCTATGCCGGGGAGCCGGTGTGGGCCGGGATTGTCGGGCGGATTGCCGGGGAACGCTTGCCGGCGATTGCGCTGGTTGGAGCCGGGTTGATTGTGGCGGCGGTGATTGTCAGTGAGTTGAAGACCAAGGGTAAGGCGGCTGCCGAGGTTGATGAAGCCCTGGAAAGCGAAGCCGAGCACTGATCATTCCCACGCAGAGCGTAGGAATGATCGAACCGGCTCTCTGAAACAATGTGAATCAGGGTTTCTGCGTCTATCTTGTAGGATTCTGCGACAGCTTGGCGTTTGGTGATCGGGGAGCTGGCACGTATGATGCTTCACAAACTTCCGCAGATTAGAAGCCTATGTCCCTGATAGTTCTACTGCTTCCGCCTTTTATCGGCAGCTGTCTGGCAGCCTTGCTGCCGCACAACGCGCGTAATACCGAATCGCTGTTGGCTGGCCTGGTTGCCTTGATCGGCACCGTCCAGGTCGCCCTCTTGTACCCGCAAATCGCCCATGGCGGCGTGATCCGTGAAGAGTTCTTCTGGCTCCCCAGCCTGGGCCTGAACTTCGTGCTGCGCATGGACGGTTTCGCCTGGCTGTTCTCGATGCTGGTGCTGGGCATCGGCACGCTGGTTTCGTTGTACGCCCGTTATTACATGTCACCGGACGATCCGGTGCCGCGCTTCTTTGCGTTTTTCCTGGCGTTCATGGGCGCCATGCTGGGGTTGGTGATCTCCGGCAACCTGATCCAGATTGTGTTTTTCTGGGAGCTGACCAGCCTCTTCTCGTTCCTGTTGATCGGCTACTGGCACCACCGCGCCGATGCGCGACGGGGTGCCTACATGGCGTTGATGGTCACCGGCGCGGGCGGTTTGTGTTTGCTGGCGGGGGTGATGCTGCTCGGCCATGTGGTCGGCAGCTATGACCTGGACAAGGTCCTGGCCGCCGGCGATCTGATTCGCGCGCATGCCCTCTACCCTATTCTGCTGCCCCTGATCCTGATCGGCGCCCTGAGCAAAAGTGCGCAATTTCCCTTCCACTTCTGGTTGCCCCACGCGATGGCGGCACCGACCCCGGTCTCGGCGTATCTGCACTCGGCGACCATGGTCAAGGCCGGGGTGTTCCTGCTCGCGCGCCTGTGGCCGTCGCTGTCCGGCAGTGAAGAATGGTTCTACATCGTCAGCGGGGCCGGCGCCTGCACCCTGTTGCTCGGCGCGTATTGCGCGATGTTCCAGAATGACCTCAAGGGCCTGCTGGCCTACTCGACCATCAGCCACCTGGGCCTGATCACCCTGCTGCTGGGCCTGAATAGTCCACTGGCCGCCGTGGCTGCGGTGTTCCACATTCTCAACCACGCCACGTTCAAGGCCTCGCTGTTCATGGCCGCCGGGATCATCGACCACGAAAGCGGCACCCGGGACATTCGCAAACTCAGCGGCCTGGTCAAACTGATCCCGTTCACCGCCACCCTGGCCATGGTCGCCAGCGCCTCCATGGCCGGCGTGCCGCTGCTCAACGGTTTCCTGTCGAAAGAGATGTTCTTCGCCGAAACAGTGTTCATCAACGCCACGGCCTGGATCGAGATGACCCTGCCGATCGTCGCGACCATCGCCGGGACGTTCAGCGTCGCTTACTCCCTGCGTTTCACCGTCGACGTGTTCTTCGGCCCGACCGCCACCGACCTGCCGCACACTCCACACGAGCCGCCGCGCTGGATGCGCGCGCCGGTGGAGTTGCTGGTGTTTACCTGCCTTGTGGTGGGGATTTTCCCAGCGCAAGTGGTCGGCCCGCTGCTCGCGGCGGCGGCGTTACCGGTGGTGGGCGGCACGCTGCCCGAATACAGCCTGGCAATCTGGCACGGCTGGAACGCACCGATGATCATGAGCCTGATCGCCATGTCCGGCGGCATCGTGCTCTACCTGTTGCTGCGCAATCAGCTCAAGCGCGGGCGTTTCATGCACCCGCCGGTGATCAACCGCTTCAACGGCAAGCGCCTGTTCGAGCGCAGCCTGGTGGTCATGATGCGTCTGGCCCGTCGTCTGGAGCGGCGGATCAGCACCCGGCGCCTGCAAACCCAACTGTTTCTGGTGGTGCTCGCCGCCGTACTGGCCGGGGTGATCCCGATGCTGCACAGCAGCCTGAGCTGGGGTGACCGGGCGAAAATTCCGGGCTCGATCGTGTTCGTGATCCTCTGGCTGCTGGCGATTGCCTGTGCACTCGGCGCGGCGTGGCAAGCCAAGTATCACCGGCTCGCGGCCCTGACCATGGTCAGTGTCTGCGGCCTGATGACCTGCGTGACCTTCGTCTGGTTCTCGGCGCCGGACCTCGCCCTGACGCAACTGGTGGTCGAAGTGGTGACCATGGTGCTGATCCTGCTCGGCCTGCGCTGGCTGCCGCGACGGATCGAAGAGGTGTCACCGTTGCCGAGCAGCCTGCGCAAGGCGCGGGTACGGCGGGTTCGCGACTTGCTGCTATCGACAGCGGTCGGTGGCGGCATGGCGCTGTTGTCCTACGCGATGCTGACCCGCCAGACGCCCAACGACATTTCCTCGTTCTACCTCAGTCGCGCCCTGCCCGAAGGCGGCGGCAGCAACGTGGTCAACGTAATGTTGGTGGATTTCCGTGGCTTCGACACCCTCGGTGAAATCACCGTGCTGGTGGCAGTGGCCCTGGCGGTGTTCGCCCTGCTGCGACGCTTCCGCCCTCCGAAAGAAAGCCTGCAACTGCCGGCCCAACAGCGTCTGCTGGCACCCGATGTGGTCACCGATCTGGTCAACCCGCGTCATGCCAGCGACACCGCGCTCGGGTTCATGATGGTGCCGGCGGTGCTGGTGCGCCTGCTGTTGCCGATCGCCCTGGTGATCTCCTTCTATCTGTTCCTGCGCGGGCACAACCAGCCGGGTGGCGGTTTCGTCGCCGGACTGGTGATGTCGGTGGCGTTCATCCTGCAATACATGGTCGCCGGCACCCAGTGGGTCGAGGCGCAAATGAGCCTGCGGCCGCTGCGCTGGATGGGCACCGGGCTGTTGTTCGCCACCGTTACCGGGCTCGGGGCGATGGCGGTCGGGTATCCGTTCCTGACCACCCACACCTGGCATTTCGAGCTGCCGCTGCTGGGTGACATTCATATCGCCAGCGCGCTGTTCTTCGACATTGGCGTGTACGCCGTGGTGGTCGGTTCGACGCTGTTGATCCTCACCGCCCTCGCCCACCAATCGGTACGCGGTCATAAAACCAGCGCGCAAATCAGGCCCGCGGCCAAAGCCGTTGTCACCCAAGGAGCCATCTGATGGAAGAAGTCATCGCAATCGCCATCGGTGTGCTGGCTGCGTCTGGCGTATGGCTGATACTGCGGCCACGGACGTTCCAGGTGGTCATGGGCCTGTGCCTGCTGTCCTACGGCGTCAACCTGTTCATCTTCAGCATGGGCAGCCTGTTCATCGGCAAGGAGCCGAACATCAAAGACGGCGTGCCTCAGGATTTGCTGCACTACACCGACCCGCTGCCGCAAGCGCTGGTGCTGACCGCGATCGTCATCAGTTTCGCCATGACCGCACTGTTCCTGGTGGTGCTGCTCGCCTCCCGGGGCCTGACCGGCACCGACCATGTAGATGGCCGGGAGCCTAAAGAATGATGGCGATGACTCACTTGATCGTCGCACCGATCCTGCTGCCGCTGCTGACTGCCGCCGTGATGCTGATGCTGGGCGAAAAACACCGCCCACTGAAGGCCAAGATCAATCTGTTCTCCAGCCTGTTGGGGCTGGGCATTGCCGTGATGTTGCTGCAATGGACGCAAACCACCGGCGTGCCTGGCTCCATTGGCGTGTACCTGCCGGGCAACTGGCAGGCGCCGTTCGGTATCGTGCTGGTGGTCGATCGCCTGTCGGCGTTGATGCTGGTGCTGACCGGGATCATCGGCGTCAGCGCCCTGCTGTTCGCCATGGCCCGCTGGGACGGCGCCGGTTCGAGTTTCCACGCACTGTTCCAGATTCAGCTGATGGGCCTGTACGGCGCCTTCCTCACGGCGGACCTGTTCAACCTGTTCGTGTTTTTCGAAGTACTGCTCGCCGCCTCTTACGGGCTGATGCTGCACGGTTCGGGTCGGGCGCGGGTGTCGTCGGGGCTGCATTACATCTCGATCAACCTGCTGGCCTCGTCGCTGTTCCTGATTGGCGCGGCGCTGATCTACGGCGTTACCGGCACACTGAACATGGCCGACCTGGCGCTGAAAATCCCGCTGGTGCCGGAAGCCGATCGCGGCCTGCTGCATGCCGGCGCGGCGATTCTGGCGGTGGCGTTCCTGGCCAAGGCCGGGATGTGGCCGCTGAACTTCTGGCTGGTGCCGGCCTATTCCGCGGCCAGCGCGCCGGTAGCGGCGATGTTCGCGATCATGACCAAGGTCGGCGTCTACACCCTGCTACGCCTGTGGACGTTGCTGTTCTCCGGTCAGGCCGGGGCCTCCGCGTACTTCGGTGGCGACTGGCTGATCTATGGCGGCATGGCGACCATCGTCTGCGCCGCCGTGGCGATCCTCGCCGCGCAACGCCTGGAGCGCATGGCCAGCCTGAGCATTCTGGTGTCGGCAGGCATTTTGTTGTCGGCCATCGGTTTCGCCCAGCCGAACCTGATCGGCGCGGCGCTGTTTTATCTGGTCAGCTCGACCCTGGCCTTGAGCGCGCTGTTCCTGCTGGCGGAGTTGATCGAGCGTTCGCGTTCGGCCAACGAAATGCCACTGGACGATGACGGCGAGCTGCTGCCACGGCCCCTGGAATCCTTGCAGCCGGCCAAAGGCTTCAACCTCGATGACGACCAGAAAGCCGTGGTCGGCCAGGTGATTCCCTGGACCATGGCTTTCCTTGGCCTGAGCTTCATCGCTTGCGCCTTGCTGATCATCGGCATGCCGCCGCTCTCCGGATTCATCGGCAAACTCAGCCTGCTCAGCGCCCTGCTCAACCCGCTGGGCCTGGGTCATGGCAGCGACGAGCCGGTATCGAACGGCGCGTGGGGGTTGCTGGCGTTGTTGATCCTGTCCGGATTGGCCTCGTTGATCGCTTTCTCGCGTTTGGGCATCCAGCGTTTCTGGACCCCGCAAGAGCGACCGTCGCCCTTGCTGCGCCGCCTGGAATGCGTGCCGATCATGGTGCTGCTGGGGCTGAGCATCGCGCTGACGTTCAAGGCTGAACCGCTGCTGCGCTACACCCAGGCCGCCGCTCAAGCATTGAATAACCCTCAGCAATACGTGATGGCGGTGCTCGGCACCCGTGCGGTACCGAGCCCTGAAGCCAGCGCGGTACTGGTGGAGGTGCAACCATGAAGCGCCTGTTTCCTGCGCCGTGGCTGTCGTTGTCCCTGTGGCTGCTGTGGCTGCTGTTGAACCTGTCGATGAGCCCGGGCAATTTGCTGTTGGGCGCGGTATTGGGCTTCTGCGCTCCGCTGATGATGCGCAAGTTGCGACCATTGCCGATCCGCATTCGTCGCCCTGGGGTGATTTTACGTTTGTTCTTGCTGGTTGGGCGCGATGTGCTGGTGTCCAACCTCGCCGTGGCCTGGGGCGTACTCAATGCCGGGCGGCGTGCGCCTCGCTCGCGGTTCATCAAGGTGCCGCTGGACTTGCGCGATGCCAACGGTCTGGCGGCGCTGTCGATCATCTGCACGGTGATTCCCGGCACGGTCTGGTCGGAACTGGCGCTGGATCGCAGCATTCTGTTGCTACACGTCTTCGATCTGGATGACGAAAACCAATTCATCCAGCACTTCAAGGCGACCTACGAGCGCCCCCTGATGGAGATCTTCGAATGAGCGAATTGCTGTCGAACGCGATCCTGTGGAGTCTGTTCATCTTTTCGCTGGCGATGATTCTGACCCTGATCCGCCTGTTCAAGGGCCCGTCGGCCCAGGACCGGGTTCTGGCCCTGGATTACCTGTACATCATCGCCATGCTGATGATGCTCGCGCTGGGCATTCGTTATGCCAGTGACACTTACTTCGAGGCGGCGCTGCTGATCGCGCTGTTCGGCTTCGTCGGCTCGTTTGCCCTGGCTAAATTTCTGTTGCGCGGCGAGGTGATCGAATGAGCGCTGAACTGTCTTTGTGGGTGGAAATACCGGTGGCGATTCTGCTGGTGCTCAGCAGTCTGTTTGCACTGATCGGCGCGGTCGGGCTGCTGCGGATGAAGGATTACTTCCAGCGCATGCACCCGCCAGCGCTGGCCTCGACATTGGGTGCGTGGTGCGTGGCACTGGCTTCGATCATTTACTTTTCGGCGCTCAAGTCGGGGCCGGTGTTGCACGCCTGGCTGATTCCGATTCTGTTATCGATCACGATGCCGGTGACCACGCTGCTGCTCGCCCGGGCGGCGCTGTTCCGCAAGCGCATGGCAGGGGATGATGTGCCGGCGGAAGTGAGTAGTCGGCGCACGGAAACCGGGAGTTAGTTCGAGGATTTGTGTTGATTGGCTTGCCCGCGAAGCTTTTCAGACCCAGGCCACTGTCAGCAACCCGGCCCCCAACACCACGCACAACGGCGAATACGCCCAAGTGTCGAGCCGGGCAAACTTCGAATCCTTGACCTGCTTGAAGAACCCCACCAGATTCGAATCGCCGATCGCCCGAGCGAACATCAGCAGCGCAATCGCGCTAATCACCCATTGCAACGACCAGTGATGCACCGTGGGCAGATACAGCCCGACCCGCAGGCACACCAACATCGCAATCAGCAGCAAACCCACCGCCACTAGCAGCGTGCCAAAGCCCGATGGCTTGAACGCCGGCCTTGATGCCTCACCGCCCTCCCCGGGTACGCTCGGTATCACCGCCTCGCTACCCCACTTGCCACCCGCCGCCCAATACAGGTGGATCAGGCTGATGACTAGAAAGATTGCAGCAATCCATTGCGCGACCAAAAGGCTCATATTCAGACGTCCCGTGTGAAATGTTGCAGAAGAATGAACTTCCTTGCGCGATTTTAAAAGCGCCAGGCACAAGCTGGCGAAGCCTGCAATCTTTTGACTTTGCTTCCAACGGCAAAATCAAAAGATCGCAGGCTTCTACGGGTTTTATGTACACCCGAGCAGTTTATTTCAGCTGGGCAGCGACTTTATCCGCCACATCCTTGGGTACCCAGGCCTGCCACATCTGCGGGTTCGCCTTCATGAACGCCTCGGCCGCTTGACGTGGCGGGGTGTGTTTTTCACTCATGTCCGCCAGGGCCTTGTTCAACGCTTCGATCGGTAAATCGACCTTGCTGAAGAACTCGGTGAGCTGCGGGTACTGTTTCTGGAACGGCGCGGACACACCGATGGACAGCTTCGAGGGCAGTGAGCGAGTCGGCTTCGGATTAGGGTTGTCGGCCTCGGTCAGGGTTTTCCAGGCTTCGGCGTCGAATGGCGGCTCTTGCAGTTGAATCAGCTTGAAACGGCCGAGCAATGGCGTCGGTGACCAGTAATAGAACAGGACTGGTTTGCCGCGACGAATCGACGAACTGATCTCTGCGTCCAGCGCCGCCCCCGAACCACTGCGAAAGTTCACGTAGCTGTCGTTCAGCCCATAGGCCTTGAGCTTCTGCTTGTTGACCACCTCCGACGTCCAGCCGATCGGGCTGTTCAGGAAGCGCCCCTTGCTCGGGGTTTCCGGGTCTTTGAACACATCCTTGTAGCGCGGCAGATCACTGACACTGCGCAGCCCCGGCGCCAGCGGCTTGATGCCCTTGGCCGGGTCGCCCTTGATCACGTATTCCGGCACCCACCAGCCCTCGGTGGCGCCCTTGACCGTATCGCCCAGGCTCGCGACTTTGCCCTCGGCCTCAGCCTTGACCCAAACCGGACTGCGGCCCGCCCACTCTTCGCCAATGACCTGAATGTCATTGTTGGCCAACGCGGTTTCCAGGGTGATGGTCGTCCCCGGCAAGGTATCGGTCGGCAAGCCGTAGCCCTGCTCGACGATGATCCGCAGAATCTCGGTGATCAGGCTGCCACTTTCCCAATTCAGGTCGGCAAAGTGAATCGGCGCCTGGGCAGCGAATACCGGAACGGGTGAAACCAACAAGCCGAACGTGGCCAGGGTAGCGGCCAGTAACCGTCGTAATCCCTTCATGCTCTTGCACCTCGTGCTGTTCACAGCAATAGCAGGATGGCCTGACAAAGAAGACCGCAAGCCTCTGAATACTCAGTCAACTGACTGTAGTAGAGGTTTCTGCTTTCGAGGGGCGAGGATTATTTTTCGGAAGGTTCCTGCAAGCGCGCAAGCTCTCTTCTGACCATGCTGGCGTACGCCGCCGGGCGCAACATATAAATCTGTGACGCTACCCAACTCAGCCAGGCTCCCTGCAGAACGGCCTTTTCAGCCAACAGGCGCTGGGCCTCGGCATGTGCACTGGCCTGGTTCTGCTCATGGAAATCGGCGCGGGTCTGGGTCATTACTCGCTGGCCTTGAAGGTCACCAGTTCGCCTTTGCGCCACTTGGCGGCCTTGGCAGTCACGGCTTTCAGTGTCTTGGTCAGGCCTTCCTGCAATTGTTGGTGGGCCGCAAACACCATCACCACACTATGACCTTCCTTGAACACGATGCCGTGGCCGTCCGCGGTGGTCACGAACGCGTAATCCCCCAGTCCGTACACCGTCAATTTGATTTCGCGGAACTTGATGTCCAGCTTGCCGCCTTCGCGGCTGGGCAATACGGAAGCGCTGAAATGATCGCCGACCTTGAGTTTCAGCCCGGGCTTGTCGTCTACCACCAGCGCGGCTTCGGTGTCGATCTCGGCAATGTAAATGCCTTCAGCGTTCTGTTCGGTGATGTAGACGAAACGTGACTGAAACTGTTTAACCAGCTTTGCGCGCAAATCACCCAGTACGAACAAAGCATGCATATCGAGATTACTTACTGCCAAGGAAACATCCCCACATCTGAAAATGATGCCGCACGCAGGAAACGCGCACAGCAGAAAAAAGCGGCAATGCCGAGGTTTAGCCAAATGACCCGGGTCGTAATCCTGGAACGAGCAGAGGGCTCATTCATCGCGAGGTTTGGGAAGATTACTGGAACATCCCCCGCGTCGTCTTGCCTGGCGGTCGTCAGAGGTTGAAGGAAAACGCCCTTCTGACGGCCAGAAAAACCTGACTACCAACTTTAGGGAAAAATCTCTTTAAAAAAAGCACTTTTCCGACATATCGCCAGAAAAAAATTGCTTTAGATGGGCAGCAATCGCCAACCAGTGACGGCGATTCTAGAGCAGCCATGCTCACCGAGACTACCCAAAACAACGTACACACGTCGGTAAAACCACGAAAAGGACTTCATATGTGCACACTGACTCACTTCGCCCAGCCTCACACACACCACACAAACAGTTCGTCACTTCTGCAATCGATAGTACTCCGCCAGCAGGATTTCCTCCCTGAGGCGCATCTGCTCCCGCGTTTTCAGGTGGTATTGGCCGGCAACGCCTTTTTTCACATCAGGGAAATATCCACAGGACGTGTCAGAGGTTTCCGCGCCGACCATAACGAAGCCTGCGCCCTTGCCCGCTCGCTCGAGTCTCGCAACTGACTCATCCTGCGGCATTCACATCTATAGACGTTTCGTCACGCCGGCGACTTAACTCAGCCGCCGGCAGGCAACTACTGCCATACTGCCCGCCCCATGAAACCCGTCCCCAGGGTGGACGGCGCTCAATACAACATAATATTTCAAAGGGAAGACTGCTACGTGACGGAATTTGATATCGGTGAATTTTTTATCCGGGGCGAAGCCAGAGAGGTCGACGGTGAATTCCAGGCAGTCATTATCATGCGCGCCAAACCGCCGTTGACCACCGTGTCGTATCACCAGGTTGAAAAGGATCGCTGGTTCAAGACTGCGGAAGTCGCGACGATTGCCGCCCAGGAATCCGCCAAAGCCCTGAAGCTTGCCGTCGATGAGGGTGCGTTGAAGGGCTGACCATCGGGTTTGCAGTCTATGCTCATCCCTGCTTTGGACATCGTTATCGAACTCCCTGGCGCGCGGCGCCTTCAGATGCAATGAAGCCGCACCTCAGACCTCACGCCCCAGGCGATTGATTATCTGCAAGGAGATGAAGATGGATTCACCCACACATGACTTGAAAGGCTTGTTCGACCAGCTCGGCCTGGACTCCAGCGAAAAGGCCATCGACGATTTCATTGCCCTGCATTCACCCTTGCCCGATAACAAGAAACTCATCGATGCCGAGTTCTGGACCCCGCAACAAGCCGGCTTCCTCAAGGAACAACTGCGTGAAGACGCCGATTGGGCGCACGTGGTCGACGACCTGAACCTGCGCATGCACCAGATCCACTAGCCAAGAGGCTCAATGCAGGCTGTCGGGCATTTCGGCGTTCAATTGTGCCAACCAGGCAGCCCTGCACTCCTCGGCTTCATTGCGACTGGAGAACACCGCCCCCCGGCGTTCACCATTGAGCAGCACCACCCAACAGACGCTCTGCCCCATCGCTCGCAAACTGGCGGGCACGCCGCTGCCAATCATGACCGCGACATCGACTTTGCTTTGCATGCTGACCTCTCGAATTTCATTAGCGACCTAACTATGCAGGCATGTTAATGAGTTCATCCGCGAGGAAACAGCAACGGCGCTGCACAGCTTCGTTGCATATGCGGTAACAATTGTCAGGCTATCAGCGAGGCTTTTCCGGTTTGTAGCCCAACCGCAATCCACCCCAGTGGCGACCCTTGAGCATGATCGGCACCGAGAGGTCGTGCATCAGTTCACCGGTGTCGCGGGTGTAGGTCTGCAACAGTACGGCCTGCTGGTGGCTGCCACAGCGAATCCCGGTGCGGTCGGCGAACTTGCGCTTGGTGCGGTTTTGCAGGGTATCGACCTGCACGTCGCCGGTCAGCGGCTGGCTGAACACGGTGTTGTGGGTCGGCACATACCCCTGCTGCGTGCAGGCAATGGCGAACACCAGGCCTTCGTGACGCGGCAGCAACGGTTCCTGAATCGCCGGCAAGACCTGATCGGTGTAACGGTCGAAGCGGGTCTGGTATTTGGTCGGGCTGGTGTTGGGGATCGCCTGGTAATTGCGATCGAACAGGTCGTCGAGGCTGACCCGCCCCTGGTCTATATCCGCCTCGAAACGCGCTGCAATCTGACTTGCCCCTTCGCGGGCCAGGTCGTAAATCCGCTGGTGATAGTCATCCAGCCCGACTTCGGCAAGGCGTTCGCTGATGGTTTCGGCCTGCCCTTCCATTTGCACCGCCGCCTGGGCCAGGCGCTGGGTTTGCTGGTCACTGATCGCCAGGTCGCTGCGCATTTGTTCGATGGCGTGGAACAGGCTGTCGAGTTGTTCGCGATTAGTGTCCGCGCCCAGAGCGATTTCCCCGACCTGCCTTTCAACACCGGCGGCCAGGCGCGCGATGTTTTCCAGGTGCTGCCCCGTGTGCTCGACCTGCGCAACGCCGGTATTCAGGTCGCTGGCCAACTGACGAATCTGCTCTACAACTTGCGCCGTGCGTTGTTGAATGTCAGCGACCATCTCCCCGACTTCGCCGGTCGCCGTCGCCGTGCGCGCGGCCAGGCCACGAACCTCATCGGCCACCACCGCAAACCCGCGACCATGTTCCCCGGCCCGCGCCGCTTCGATGGCCGCATTCAGCGCCAACAGGTTGGTCTGGCTGGCGATGGACTGGATCACCAGCGTGACCCGCTGGATATCGTCACTGCGCAGGCTCAGGGCTTCGATCAACTCGCGGCTGCTGCTGGCACGCTGACTGAGTTGATGCATGCGCGCGATGGACTCGATCAGTTCCGTACGCCCTGCCGCGCTGCTCTGATGGGCTTCGCTGGCCGCGCTCAAGGCTTCCCGGCTGAGTGTCGAGGTAACCTGTTCGGTGGCGATCATCACTTCAGCGCTGCTGACAATCTGTGCTGCGGCGCCGAGTTGCGATTGCAGCTTGTCGGCCAGTTGCTTGACCGAAAAGGCTACGCCGGCAGCCGACAAGGCGTTATGACTGGTGGTGTAGGAAAGATCACGAGTCAAACCGGCGATGGCGCTGGCGCTGTCCTCTGGGGTTGCCTCGGGGAGCGCGCGCGAACGCAGGCGCGGCAGCCAGATGATCAGCACGGCCAATGGCAGGCCAAGGTAAAGCGACCAGCCAGCCAATGCCATGCCACACAGCAAGAGCATCAGGGCGATGCTTTGCAGGGTCGGCGTGAGCCACTGGTTTTTCGGCAAAAGTACGGCTGCGGGCACTGCCCCAGCCAGAGACCCGTCTCGCGTCATCGTTTGTCACCCCAGGCATCTTCTAATTGTTGTATCCGCATTAAACGCCACCACAAGGCCATTATCTATGGTCCGTTAGTAGTGGGGGGTTGCAGCAGATCAATAGAAGTGCGTCGGCTTTTCGCAGACGTCGAAAAGCATCGCGGGCAAGCCTGCTCCCACAAAGTCCGTGCTGAACCTGTGGGAGCGGGCTTGCCCGCGATGGGGGCGCTACGAAATCAGGCCTGACGCTGGTGCTTGTCGATCTGCTCGTGACGTTCTTGAGCTTCGATGCAGTACTTGGTGGTCGGGCTGATCAGCAGGCGCTTGAGGCCAATTGGTTCGCCGCTGTCATCGCACCAGCCGAAGCTGTCTTCCTTGATGCGTTCCAGGGCCTGTTCCAACTGAGGCAGCATGCGCTGGTCGCGATCGATCGCGTTCACCAGCCAGGTGCGCTCTTCTTCGACAGAAGCTGCGTCAGCCGGATCGGCCGGGGTGTCCAGGCTCTCGATGGCGATGCGATTCTGTTCGATGCGCTCATGGGTTTCGACTTTCATGTTCTGCAACAGCTCAGAGAAAAAAGCATGTTGCTCGGCATTCATGTAGTCATCCGCCGGCATGGCCAGCAACTTGTCCTTTGTCATTGATATCTCTATAAAAAAACGTGCATTAAGGCGAATTAGGGAGCGTTCCGTTGAGCCTTGTGCGGTCATTGGAACGGCGCCGTTTATTCCAAGCGCCACCCGGCACTCAATTTACGAGGGGCGGCAGTCTAAGGCCGACTTGAGGCCTCAGCAACTGAAAAGACAGCAAATCTGTCCGACAAAGCCTTGAAAGTGCTCTATGGCGAGCTTTGAGGCGCTTATCGGAGTGCGTTTATAGCAAGAAATTCAGTCCAACGGCTGTATATAGAAGACAAACGGCTGCGCCACGCGGGTCAGGCGTGGCGCAGTTTCGTGTTTCGTGTGGCTTAGCGCTTGAGTTTGCGCTTGTTGCGGTACTGGTCGATGACCACCGCCACCACAATAATCAGCCCCTTGATAATGTCTTGAATATAAGCGTCAACACCGACAAAGGTAAAGCCGCTGGCCATAACCCCGAGAATCAATGCGCCAATCACGGTGCCGGTGATGCGCCCAACGCCACCGGCCAGGCTGGTGCCGCCGATGACCGCCGCGGCAATCGCGTCCAGTTCATAAGACATGCCCATCCCGGCCTGCCCGGTCGCGGCCCGTGCCGACGCCACCACCCCGGCCAGGCCGGCAAGCAACCCGGCGATGCTGTAGACGATCACCAGATGCCGCTTGACGTTGATCCCGGAGGTGCGCGCCGCCTGCATGTTGCCGCCGATGGCGTAGGTGTACTTACCGTACTTGGTGTAGCGCAGGGCAATGTGAAAGATCACTGCCACCACCAGAAAGATGATCACCGGCATCGCGCCATGCCCAATGGCTGTGTAGGAATCCGAGAGCATGCTCACCGGCTGACCTTCGGTGTAGTAGCGCGCCAGGCCGCGCGCCGAGACCATCATGCCGAGGGTGGCAATGAACGGTGGAATCCCGGTGATTGCAATGATGCTGCCGTTGATCGCCCCCGCCAGCAATCCCACCCCCAACCCGGTGATCACTGGAATCCACACCGGCAAGTCCGTCAGGGACGGAAACACCGCCCGGGCAAAGTCCGAGGTCTGGGCCAGGCTGGCGGCAATCATCGCCGACAGCGCCAGCACCGAACCCGAGGAAAGGTCGATACCGGTGGTGATGATGACCTGGGTTACCCCGATTGCCAGCAGGCCGATGATCGACACTTGCAGGATCATCAGCACCAGGCGCTGAGAGTTCATCAGAAAGCTCTGATCCCGCACGATCCAGCCGAACAACTCGAAGACCAGGCCGATGCCGATCAGTACCAGGAAGATACTCAGCTCAGTCGGGAAGCGCCGGCGACTCTTGACCGGTGCCATTGCAGGCTTGTTTTCCAGTATCGCGTTCATAACCACTCACCCTTCTATTGCGTCATCGACGGCAACCATGGCCACCGCCAGCATCCATTAGTGAACCGCGGACATGCCCGAGGCCAGTTGCATCACTCGTTCCTGGGTCGCTTCGCTGCGGTCGAGGGTGCCCATCAGGTCGCCCTCGTGCATGACCATGACCCGGTCGCTCATGCCCAGCACTTCCGGCAGTTCCGAGGAAATCATGATCACCGCCATGCCTTCGCTGGCCAGGTACGAGATCAGCCGGTAGATCTCGGCCTTGGCGCCGACATCGATGCCCCGGGTCGGCTCGTCGAGAATCAGGATTCGCGGGTTGGTCATCAGCCATCGCGCCAGCAACGCCTTCTGCTGATTACCGCCGGACAAGGTATCGATGCACTGCTCCAGCGACGGCGTTTTCACTCGCAGCTTCTTGCACATGTCTTCACACAACGCGCGCAGGGCTTTCTGCTGGATGAAGCCGTTGCCGACGTAATGGGGCAATACCGCCATTTCCATGTTTTCCAGCACCGACAGGCACGGGAACAGGCCGCTGAGCTTGCGATCTTCGGTCAACAGCGCGAAGCCCTTCTCGATGGCCATGTGCGGATCGGTGATGCGCACCACCTCGCCGTCGAGCCGGATCTCGCCACCGTCACTCGGAGTAATGCCGAAAATCGCCTCGGCGACATTGGTCCGCCCCGAGCCCATCAACCCGGCAATGCCCAGGATCTCGCCGGCATGCAGGTCGAAGGAGACATCCTTGAAAATGCCGTCCAGCTTGAGGTCGCGTACCGACAGCAACAGATCGCCGATCGGTTTCTCGCGCACCGGGAACAACTGGCTCAGCTCGCGGCCGACCATCATCGAAATCAGGCTGTCGCCGTCCATGCTGTCGGCCCGTTGCAGGCCGATGTAGGCGCCGTCGCGGAACACCGCCACTTCATCGGCGATGCTGAACACTTCGTTCATTTTGTGAGTGATGTAGATGATGCCTTTGCCCTGGCTCTTGAGGTCGGCAATGATCGAGAACAGGTGGGCGACTTCCTTATCGGTGATGGCCGAAGTCGGTTCGTCCATGATCAGGATGTCGGAGTCGTAGGACACCGCCTTGGCGATCTCGACCATCTGCCGTTCGGCGATGCTCAGGTTGCCCACCTGCTCTTCCGGATCGAGATTGATCCGCAGACGCTCCAGCAGTTTGGCGGTGCAGCGGTGCATTTCGCGGTGATCGATCATGTGCAGGCCGTTGAGCTGCTCGCGGCCGATCCAGATGTTCTCGGCGATGCTCATGTGCGGCATCAGGTTGAGTTCCTGGTGGATCATCGCAATCCCGGCCTGGAGCGCGGCCAGTGGCGTTTCGAAGACCACCGGCTTGCCCCGCAGGCGCAACTCGCCAGCGTCCGGCTGGTAGATGCCGGCAATGATTTTCATCAGGGTGGATTTGCCAGCACCGTTTTCGCCCATCAGCGCCAGCACGGAACCGGGACGCACCCGCAGCTGTACGTCGGACAAGGCCACCACACCGGGAAAACCCTTGCTGACGTTGATGATCTCCAGCAGGTACGGCTCATCGACAGGTGTTGCGGTTGGCTGGATACCCACCAACGGGGGGCTCGAAGCAGTCGCTGAAGCGAACATGATCAGGTACTCCATCAGCAAGGTCGCGTCGCAACCTTGCGTGCTTATTGTTGTTATCGAACGGACGGACTATTTGAACTGGTCAACGTTTTGCAAAGTGATCAAGCGATACGGCACCCATACGGCCTGTTCGACCGGCTCGTTCCTGGCCATTTTCACCGCCGTGTCGACCGAACCATCGGCCTGCCCCTTGGCGTCCTGGAACACCGAAACCAGCAGAGAGCCCTTCTTCACCGCGTTCAAACCGTCGGGCGTACCGTCAACACCGGCGATCAGCACGCTGCCTTTGGCGACACCCGCCTGCTGCAGGGCCATGGCCGCGCCAATCGCCATCTCGTCGTTGTTGGAGACGACCGCATCGAACTTGCGGCCCTGGGTCAGCCAGTCGTTGACCAGGGTCATGCCCTTGTCCCGCGACCAGATGCCGCTCTGCTCTTGCTCGATCTTGATGTTCGGGTACTTGGCCAGCACCTCTTTTACGCCCTTGGTACGGTTGGTGGTGGAGTTGTTGGCCAAATCACCGAGCAGAATCACGATGTCGCCCTTGCCGCCCATTTTTTCCGCCAGGTACTGCATCTGCATCTGACCGGCCTCCAGATCGTTGGAGGCGACAGTGACCACGCCTTTGGGCAGGTTCAAGTCATCGGGGCGGCGATTGACGTACACCAGCGGAATGCCGGCCTTGACCGCCGCTTCGGTAATTTTCTTGGTGGCGGCGGTATCCACCGGGTTGACCACAATGGCATCGACTTTCTGGCTGATGAAGCTTTCTACCTGGCTCAACTGCCTGACCACGTCGCTGCGCGCATCTTCGAACTGCAGCTTGACGCCATCAGGATAGGACTTGGCTTTGGTGTCCATGGATTCGCGCAGATAGGTCAGCCAGGTGTCATCGAACTGCGCCATGCTGACGCCGATCTTCATGTCAGCGAGTGCGGCACCGCTGGCGAGCATCAGGGACAAGGCGAGTGAGGCGAAACGGGTCTTGGTCTTCATGAAAGGTCTTTCTCCACATTCTTGTTGGTTTTATGGATAAGGCGTGACGATTTCAGTAAGCGGGCAAGCGGACTATCGGCGCTCCCGGAATGCAGCAGACCAGGGCGCCCTTGCGTTCGACGCAAAGCAAGCGAGAGACGGAATGAAACGAGACGCGAGGCAGGTCGCGAGAGAGGTGCAGCGCGGAACGTAAAGCATGCAGAGCAGAGTTGAAGGTTTTCATCGACGGTACCTGGCTTTGTTTCTTGTTTTTGGTGCGTCCTTCACTCGTTCAAGGCCTGCTTGAGCGTGATCGGACGTTGATAGTCGGCAACCTGGAAACGACTTTATTAGAAAATAATTTCTATATCAACTCATTTTAGAATTTTATTCTGATTTTGTTCCATGGCTTTCAAATGCGCTCAACGCCACCACTTGATGGCGCTCGAAACTGAGCCGCGCAGCGTCTAGCACGCGGGTGGTCGCCAGTGCATCACGGGCCTCGACCGGCAGTGGGCCACCGCTCTGTAACGCGGTTTGTAGCTGCAAATAGAACTGGTTCCAGCAGCCTCGCTCGGACGGCACCCGCTCGCGCACCTCGCCCTGTTCGAACCAGCCCCAGCGACGATGCTCTTCGACGCCCCAGCGCTCGCCCTCGGATTTGGGCGTGAGCCCGGCCAGGGTCGACGCCTCTTGCCCGTCCAGACCATCGACGCTGTAGCAGCCCTGGGTGCCGGTCACGCGAAAACGCGGGCCCGGGGTGTTTTGCAGGCAACTGCCACTCAGGTGCGAGATCACGCCACTGGCATGGGTCAGGGACATAAAGAAGCCGTTGTCGAAGGTCTGGCCTTTTTCGAGGTAATCCAGTTCGGCGTAAACCCGGGTGACGGGGCCGAACAACAGCAGCGCCTGATCCACCAGATGGCTGCCCAGATCACGCAGGAAACCACCGCCGCTGCCGTTGTTCACCGACTGTGGCGAGTAGCGTTCGATCCGCGACTCGAAACGGGTGACCTGGCCCAGGGCACCGGACTCGATGAGTTTGCGTACGGTGAGGAAATCCGAGTCCCAGCGCCGGTTCTGGTAAACGCTCAAATGCACGCCCTGACGCTCGGCCATGGTGATCAGGGTTTGCGCCTGCTGCGTATCGGCGGCGAACGGCTTGTCGCTGACCACCGCCACCCCGTGTTCGATGGCGTCGAGCACCAACGCCGGACGACCTTTGAGCGGCGTGGACACCACCAGCACATCAATCCCGGCTTCGACCAGTTGGCCAATGCTGTCGAAGGCCGGCACACCGGGATGTTCCGTGGCCAGCAGTTGTCGGCGCTCGGCGGAACGGGTGACCACGCCCACAAACGTCGCCGCCGGCAAACTGCTGATCAGCGGAGCATGGAAAAACCGGCCGCCATGGCCGTAACCGACAAGTCCGATACGCATGAAAGTATTCTCCTTATAGAACGCGGC